>CALWRP010000096.1 GCA_944383955.1 uncultured Clostridia bacterium | reverse complement strand
GAGATGATCCAAAAAGCGCAGGCAATCCTTGCCGGATTGGCGAGCATTTTTGGAAAATATCACGGAAAATTTTGGCGCGACACGCCGCCTGAGCCCCAAGGCGCGAATTGTGCGGTGGTGCCTTAGGCAAAATCAGCCGTAGAGAGGGCCGTAGTGCTTGCAGGCGGCGTAGTCGGCGGCCTGCGGATCCTGGGTGCCGAAGCTGGCCCAGGCATGCGGACGGTAAACCTTCTCCTCGGGGACGTTGTGCATCGTGACCGGGATGCGGAGCATCGAGGCCAGGGTGATGAGGTCTGCGCCGACATGGCCGTAGACGGTGACGCCATGATTCGCGCCCCAGTTGGCCATCACGCTGTACACGTCCTTGAACGCGCCCTCGCCCGTCAGTCGGGGAGCAAACCAGGTTGTGGGCCAGGTGCGGTCGGTGCGCACGTCGATCGTCTGGTGCACGTCGTCCGGCAGGTCGGCCGTCCAGCCCTCGGCAATCTGGAGCACGGGGCCCACGCCCTCAACCAGGTTGTAGCGCAGCATCGTGACCGGCATCTCGGCACGGCAGCGGAAATGGCTCGAGAATCCGCCGCCGCGGAAGTACTCGAAGTTGGCGCGGCACCAGTCGGTGGCCTCGAGGCAGGCCTTCATATCGGCTTCGCCCATCTTCCAGAAGGGCTTCATGACAGGCTCGCCGTTCTCATCGCGGCAGGCGCCGGAGCCGTCGAGGGCCGTGGCGCCGGAGTTGATCAGATGGATGAAGCCGTTCGCCGCCACGCCCTCGGGGCGCTTGCCCGTCACGCGCTCGCAGGCCTCGGGGCTCCAGTAGGTGCGCACATCGTGGAAGCAGGGGGCGGTGTTGGAGACCAGGGTGCCCAGCAGCATGGACACGCCGTTGCAGGTGTCGTTCTCCGTGGCGAAGGGGGTGGGCATCTTGGGGCCGTTCCAGTCGAAGGTGCTCGCGAGGATGGCCTCGGAGAAATCGGCGTTCGGCAGCCAGTCCGTCCACTGGCGCTGGCCCTGGAAGCCGCCGGCGACCGCGTTGCGGCCGAGGGCCTCCTCATGCCAGCCGAGCTCGTCGAGCTTCTTGTTGCCGTAGAGAATGTCGCGCATGACGAGCGTCATCTTGGTGATGAACTCCCAGTCCTTGTCTGCCGGGACCACCTTCGACTTTGTGATGACCTCGGGCAGGTTCTTGCCGGCGTTGCAGTCGAAGCCCTCGCGGCAATTGTCGCGCACCCAGGCCAGGGCGCGCTCGTACTCCTCGGGATCGTAGATCTCGAGGCGGATGCTGCGCAGGATCTCGGTCATGTCGACCCACTCGGCGCGCATGCCGAGATACTTCTGGAAGACGGAGGCGTCGCAGAAGCTGCCGGCGATGCCCATGGCCACGCCGCCCAGGTTCACATACGCCTTGTTCTTCATCCAGCCCACCGCCACGGCGCAGCGGGCAAAGCGCAGGATCTTCTCCGCCACATCCGCGGGGATGGTGGTATCGCCGGCCTCCTGCACGTCATGGCCGTAGATCGAGAAGGCGGGCAGGCCGCGCTGGGCGTGGGCCGCCATGACGGCCGCCAGATAGACGGCGCCGGGGCGCTCCGTGCCGTTGAAGCCCCAAACCGCCTTGATGGTCTTCGGGTCCATGTCGAAGGTCTCCGTGCCGTAGCACCAGCAGGGGGTGACGGACAGGGTGGCCGTCACGTTCTGCACGGCGAACTCGTCGGCGCAGGCGGCGGCCTCCGCGCCGCCGCCGATGGTGCGGCTGGCGACCACGCACTGCACGGGCGTGCCGTCGGGATAGCGGAGCGTCTCCTCAATGAGCTTTTTGGCGTTCTGCGCCATGGTCATGGTCTGATTCTCCAGGCTCTCGCGCACGCCGCCCCAGCGGCCGTCGATCACGGGCCTGATTCCAATCTTCGGATACAGCATGATTTACTCCTCCCTGCTCTTTAAGAGCGTCAAATAGTTCTGATATGCGTTTTCCCAGGCCGCAGAGGTCTGCGGCAGAAATTCCGTGAGCTTCTCCTGCCGCGCGATCAGCCGTCTCCCCTCCTGAAGCGAGGGCAGCGCGCCGAGGGCGCAGAGCTGGAGCATCAGGTTGCCGAGGGCCGTGGCCTCCACGGGCCCCGCCACCACGCGCAGGCCGGCGGCGTCCGCCGTCATGCGGCACAGCAGGCCGTCCTTCGCGCCGCCGCCGAGAACGTGCAGCGTGCCGAAGCGTTTGCCGGTGGCCTCTTCCAGCTGGCTGACGGCGAAGCGGTATTTGAGCGCCAGGCTCTCGTAGATGCAGCGCATGATCTCGCCCACCGTCTGCGGCACATACTGCCCCGTCTCGCGGCAGTAGCTCTGCACGCGGCCCGGCAGATCCCCGGGCGGGGTGAAGAGCGGGTCGTCCGGGTCGATGAAGCAGCGCAGCGGCTCCGCCGCAAGGGCCAGCTTCTCCAGGTCGGCGTAGGAATAGGATTCTCCCGCCCGCTTCCACGCGCGGCGGCTCTCCTGGATCAGCCACAGGCCGATGATGTTCTTGAGGTAATTGATTTTCCCGTTCGCGCCCCACTCGTTGGAAAGGCCGAGGCGCATGCTCTTCTCTGTGAGGATCGGCTCGTCGAGCTCGCAGCCGAGCAGGCTCCATGTGCCGCAGGAGAGGAAGGCGGCGTCCGGGGCCGGGTCCGGCAGAGCCGCCACGGCGCACTGCGTATCGTGGCCCGCCGTGGCGAGCACGAGCGCCCCGTTTTCCGGGAGCCTTCCGGCAACGGCCCCGCCCGGCACAAGCGGCGGCAGCAGCGTCTCCGGCAGGCCGTAGGCCGTGCGGATGGTCTCGCTCCACTCGCCCTCGGGCAGGCGCAGCAGCTGGGCCGTGGAGGCCGCGCTGCGCTCTGAGGAGACGCCGCCGCACAGGCAGTACCGGAGCAGATCCGGCATCAGCAGCAGCGTTTTCGCCTTTTGGAGCGTCTGCGGCTCCTGCTTTTGCAGGGCGCAGAGCTGGAACAGCGTGTTGATGGCCAAAAGCTGCGTGCCGGTCTCCGCATAGAGGGTCCCGCCGTCCAGAACCTTCAGCGCGTCGGCGAGGATGCCGTCGGTGCGCGCGTCGCGGTAGTGCACCGGATCGCCGAGGAGCTTGCCCTCTTCGTCGAGCAGGCCGAAGTCGACGCCCCAGGTGTCGAAGGCCAGGCTGTCGAACGCGCCCGCCTTTTCGATCCCCACGCGGATCTCGCGCAGCAGCCCGGTCAGATCCCAGCGGAAGTGGCCGTCGTGCTCGCGGGGGTTGTTCTCGAAGCGGTGAAGCTCCTCCCAGGAAAACACGCCGTCCTCATAGACGCCGCGGATGGCGCGCCCGCTCGACGCACCGAGGTCGAAGGCGAGAACTGTCGCGCGCTTCGTCATTTCACCACACCCTTTTTCAGCAGCACGTTGGCGTAGATGCGCTCCTCGCCCGTGGCGACGATGGCATACGCCTTCTTCGCGCGCTCATAGAACGCGAAGCGCTCCATCATCTCGATGCGCGCCGGGTCTTCCCCGTGCGCCGCGATGGCGGCCTTATACTCGTCCCACACGTCGGGAACGCAGGGATCGCCCGGCACCACCGCCATGAGGGCCACCGGCTTCTCCACATAGGCGTCGAGCGGCACCATCGTCAGAATCGCGTCGAGCAGCGCCGTGGCCGGCAGGCCGTCCGCGCGGACGACGACGGCGTCGCGGCCCATGCTCTCCGAGGGGAAGTTGCCGTCGGCGATGACGAGCTCGTCGCCGTGGCCCATCTCGCAGAGCACCTTGAGCAGCTGCGGGCTGAGAATTTTCGGTACGTTTTTCAGCATAGCGGTGACTCCTCCCGTCTCCGTTCTTATTTGTCGGTCGGCTCTCCGCCCTCGCGGCGCGGATACTTCTTGTAGCCCGGGTGACGGCCCGTGATGCGGTAGAACTTGCGCAGGTCGATGAGCTTATCGACGTTCTCGCGGCTGATATCGTAGCTGCCGCCGAGGATGATGGCGTTGATGGTAATCTTCGCCCACAGCTCGAGACTCTCCATGCGGTAGAAGGCGGTGATCACGTCGCTGCCCACGGCCAGGGCGCCGTGATTCTCCAGAAGCATCACGTCGTGCTCGTCGAGGTAGGGCTCGATGGCGTCCGGCACCTCGGCGGTGCTCGGCGTGCCGTAGGGCGTGAGCGGCACGCTGCCGATGGCGGCCACGTCCTCGATCATGTTGTACATGTCCATGCTGCGGTGCGCCACGGCGAAGCCGGTCGCTCCCGGCGGGTGCGCGTGGATGACGCTCCACACGTCCGGGCGCTTCTCGTAGCAGCGCAGGTGCATCTTGATCTCGCTCGAGGGGCGCAGGCCCTCCGCGGCCTCGAGCACCTCGCCCTGCGCGTTGATGCGGATCAGCTTGTCCGGCGTGATGAAGCTCTTGCTCATGCCGGTCGGCGTGGCGAGCAGCGTGCCGTCGTCGAGCTTCGCGGTGACGTTGCCGTCGTTCGCGGCCACCCAGCCGAGCTGCCACATCTTGTGGCAGACGTCGCAGATCTGTTCCTTGATAACCGAAATATCCAAATGAACATCCCCTTTCTCCGTTATTTTTATTATACTCTTGCAATTCCGGTTTTGCATGGTATATACTGAAGAAAGATGGGACAATATTCACTTTTTCAAAGGAGCTGCCATGCGATATCTAGCCGCACACGAGCGCGCCGCCCGCGGCACGTTCGATTTCCCGATTGAGCTGTATCATGTCGACGTGAACCACCCGCGCTACGAGATGCCGTTTCACTGGCACATGGAGTGCGAGCTGCTGCTTGTGCTGGAAGGGCGGCTCGCGCTGACGGTGGAGGGCGAGGAGTATGACGCGCGCCAGGGCGACTGCTTCTTCCTGCCCGGCGGGGCCATCCACGGCGGGACGCCGGAGAGCTGCGTTTACGACTGCCTTGTCTTCGACATGGATCGCCTGCTGCCGGAGAGCGCCCTGTGCCGCCGCAAGTATGCCGCCGTCATCGGAGACGGGGCGCACATCCGCACCCGTCTTCCCGCCGGCGGGACGATCGGGCGCATTGTGCGCGAGCTCTTCCTGAGCATGGAAAAGGAGCAGCCCGGCTATGAGTTCATCACAACCGGGCTGCTCTGGCAATTCATCGGCGCCGTCGTGCAGGAGGGGCTCTGCGTTCCCGCCTCGGAGGAGTCCCGCCTCGGGCGGCAGCGCGCCGACCAGATGAAGAGCGTGCTGCGCCGCATCCGCCGCGACTACGCCGCCCCGCTCACGCTTGACGAGCTCGCCGCGGAGGCGGGGATGAACCCGCGCTACTTCTGCCGCGTCTTCCGCCAGATGACGGGCCGCACGCCGATCGACTACCTCAACTATTACCGCATCGAATGCGCCGCGGAGCTGCTCTGCGCGGCAGAGGACAGCGTGACGGACGTCGCGCTCGCCTGCGGCTTCAACGACCCGGGCTATTTCGCGCGGCTGTTCCGGCGGCACAAGGGCATGTCCGCCGCCTCATACCGCCGCAGCCACCGCGAGGAAGCACAGCAAAAGGAGGAAGACCATGGATCAGAAACGAGTTCTTCAGATCGCCCTTGAGCAGACGGCCGTCGACTACGGGTGCAGGCCGGAAGACCTGCTGCGCGGGGAGCCCATGGTGACGCTCTCCGCACCGCACGAGGGCGCGAGAGCCTATCTGCCGCTGCCGCTCACCTGCAGCATCGTCTCCTACGGAGACAACGTGGTGGCGCAGGCGAGCGGGCCGCTGATGGACGAGGTGCTCGGATTCCTGCGCCGCTACCCGCCGGAGCACTGCTTTGAGACGCCCAACCTGTATGTGCTCAACGCCCTTCTCGCCACCTGCGATCAGCGCATCTGCTTCATGGGCGAGTATTTTCTGCCGGAGCTCTCGCGGCTGACGCCCCTGCCCTGCCCTTATCCCACCCGCCTGCTCACGCCGGAGGAGTTCGCTCCCCTCTATCTCCCCGCGTGGAGCAACGCCCTGTGCGAAAAGCGGAAGGAGCGGGACGTTCTGGCCATCGGCGCATACGACGGCGACACCCTCGTGGGGCTGGCGGGCGCCTCCGCCGACTGCGAGACGATGTACCAGATCGGCATCGACGTGCTGCCCGCCTACCGCCGGCGCGGGATCGCCTCGGCGCTGACGAGCCGCCTGGCCCTCGCCATTCTCGAGCTGGGCAAGGTTCCCTTCTACTGCGCCGCGTGGTCCAACATCCGCTCGGTGCGCAACGCGCTGCGCTCAGGCTTCTCCCCCGCCTGGGCGGAGGCCTCCTCGCGCAGCGTCGCCTTCATCCATCAGTTCAACAACCGCTGATTTTTGGGGGCCGCGCCGCATATTCCAGGCGGCGCAGCCTCAAAGAAGCGCGCGCAGCGCCTCGAGCTCCTCCGGCCTTGTCGACCAGCTGGTGGCGAAGCGGACGACGGTGCGCGTCTCGCCGAGCCTCTCCCAGAAGCTGAAGGCGACCTCTTTCTTCAGGCGCTCCAGCTCGCTGTTTTCGAGAATCACAAACTGCTGGTTCGTCGGGGACTCGAGAAAAAACGGAATCCCCTTCTCGTGAAAGATCTCCCGCAGGCGGGCCGCCATGTCGATCGCATGGCGGCCCGTTTCCAGGTAGAGCCCCTCCGTGAACAGGGCGTCGAACTGCGCCCCGAGCAGGCGGCCCTTTGCCAGCAGCGCCCCGTTCTGCTTGACGATCGTCAAAAACTGGCGCGGAGCCCTTCCCCGGGAGAAGACGACCGCCTCGCCGCACAGCGCGCCGCACTTTGTGCCCCCGATGTAGAACACGTCGCAGAGCTTCGCGAGCTCGGGCAGGGTCACATCGCTCTGCGGGCTGGCGAGCGCGCAGGCCAGACGGGCCCCGTCGAGGTAGAGCGGGATCCCGTACTGCCGGCTGACGGCGGAGAGGCGCTCCAGCTCCTGCCTTGTGTAGAGCGTGCCGTACTCCGTGGGATGAGAGAGATACACCATGCCGGGGAAGACCATGTGGTCGCGATTCCCGTCCGCCCAGAAGGCGCGCAGATACACCGCAAGCTCCTGCGGATCGATTTTTCCCTGATGCTGCGGGAGCGTGAGCACCTTGTGGCCCGTGTGCTCGATGGCCCCCGCCTCGTGCGCGCTCACGTGGCCCGTCTCCGCCGCCACAACGCCCTGCCAGCTCTGCAGAAGGGCGGAAATGACGACGGCGTTCGTCTGCGTGCCTCCCACCAGGAACCACACGTCCGCCTCCGGGCAGCCGCACGCCGCGCGGATCTTTTCCCTGGCGCTGCCGCAGTATGCGTCGGAGCCGTAGCCCGGCTGCGCCTCCAGATTCGTCTCCAGCAGCCTTTGGAGCACCTTCGGGTGCGCGCCGGTTGTATAGTCACTTTCAAAAGAAAGCATGAAACGTCTCCCCTTTTTCCTGTTTTTCTCCATTATAGCCCTCTTCGTCCCGCGCCACAAGAGGGGCCCGGCGCCTCTCCTGCGGAGACAGGGGCAGGGGTCCCGACGCGGTCATGCGCCGGAGCCCCTGCCCCTGCTGTGCGGAAACATCTATTGAAAAGCTTGTCGCTGTCTGTGGGAAACGCCCCGGCGTCAGCCGGCGGACTTCATGTGAAGGCGCAGGCGATCGGAGATCATGGCGATGAACTCGCTGTTGGTCGGCTTGCCGCGGGTGTTGTGGATGGTGTAGCCGAAGTAGCCGGTCAGCACGTCGACGTCGCCGCGATCCCAGGCCACCTCGATCGCATGGCGGATGGCGCGCTCCACGCGCGAGGGCGTGGTGTCGTAGTCCTTGGCCACGCTCGGATAGAGCTGCTTGGTCACGGCGTTGATGATCTCCGGCGTGCGCACCGCCATCAGGATGGAGTCGCGCAGATAGTGGTAGCCCTTGATGTGCGCCGGAACGCCGATCTGGTGCAGAATCTCCGTCACCTGGATCTCCAGCGGCTCCTCCCCGCCGCGCTGCGGTACGGCGGCGGCGCTCCCGCCCACCTGCAGCACGCGCTGCGCGAGCTCGCCCGCCTCGAACGGGGAAACCATGAAGTACGCGGCCCCGGAGCCCATCACCTCGCGCTCGAGAGCCGGGCTTGTGAAGTTGGAGAGGATGAGGAAGGCGGGCGCGTCCTTTTTGCCCTCGCAGGCCTTCATCACGCCGATCCCGTCGAGCCGCGGCATGAACAGATCGGCCAGCACCACGTCGGGATGCTCCGCCTCGATCCGCTCGAGCAGCGTGCGCCCGTCGCGCTCCGTGCAGATCACCATCATGCCGGCCTCCTCCAGCGCGGGCACATACTCGCGCATAAAATCAGCACCATTTTCCGAAATCAGAACTTTTAAACGCTTATCCATCGATTGTTCCCCCTATGTGATTGATTGTGCTTCCAATATTACCATATATTAGAAGAAATAGCAATACATAAAGTGGAAATTTCTGGAAAATCATAGTTTCTCCCTCAAAACCGGGGGAACCAAGCGGCGTTTTCCGGCATTTCGACGTTTTTCCGGGCGCGTTTCGCGAAAAATCCGGTCTCGGAACAGGAAAACCGGCGGGCGCAAACCAGGCGGTTTCCCTGCGGAACAGCCGTCAGCCCTCCGCGCGCGCGTCGCTGACGATGCTGTAATAGGCGCGGGAGGTGGCGCGGTAGACGGCCAGATAGAAGGCGGCGAAGACGAGATAGCAGGCCACGGTGACGAGCATCAGCAGGCCGAGGTTGGTGAGGCCGAAGGCGAGCAGAAGCTTCTGCACCATGGGGAAGGCGAAGGCCAGGTGAACGCCGGCGGCGATCAGCGGAAGGAAAAAGACGGTGAGCACCTGGGAATTGATGCTGCTTCTGATTTCCCGCTTCGTCATGCCGACCTTCTGCATGATATCGAACCGCGACTGATCCTCGTAGCCCTCGGAGACCTGCTTATAATAGATGATGAGGACGGCGGCCAGGACGAAGACGACGCCGAGCAGGATTCCCAGAAAGAGCAGGCTGCCGTACAGCGAATAGAAGCTGACGCGCTCCTCTGCAAAGCAGCGGCAGCCGACGCCGACAACCTCCTCCCCGCCCTGCTCCATGAGCGTCTCGAGGCTCTCCTGCAGCGCGTCCCGCACGGCGCTCTGCTCCTCCTCCGGGCAGGAGAGATCGAAGGCGTACTGCCAGCGGCAGTCCATCCATTCCTCGCCTCCCGCCTCGATCAGCGACCGGCCCGCCGCGGAGAGATCGGAGACGAACACATAGAGCACCGGGAAGAGCTGAACCGAGTCGAGCGAGCTGCCGGGCAGCTCGGAGACGGTTGAGACGACGGTGAGCGGTTCCCCGTTTCCGAGCGCGATGGTACCGTTCGGGGCAGCGCCGTCCTCTGCGGCGGCGATCACCGCCTCGTCCGGGCCAAGCGCGATCTGCGCGCCCATCAGGCGGTTGTAGTCCTCCACGGGCATGACGTACACCTGCCACAGCCCGGCGGCGCTCTGTCCCACACCCTGCAGGGCGTCCGGGTCTATGACGACGCGGCCGCCGCGCACGAGGCCCCCGAAGGCGAGGACGCGGTAGTCGAGAACGTTCTCCCTCTCCGCGCCCAGCTCGTCCGTCACCTGCTCCGCCAGGGAACGGGCCTGCGCCGTCCACGCGCCGGAGAGAGCCTCGGGGGAGGCGGCGTACACCGTCGCGTTGATGCTGCGCGGGTAGCGGGCGCGCAGGCCGTCCTCCGCGCCCGCATAGAGACAGACGGTGGTGGAGATCATGACGAGCACCATCGTGCAGAGAATGCAGATGGACGCCAGGCCCGCCCCGTTGCGCTTCATGCGGAACACCATCGAGGAGACCGAGACGAAGTGGCTGGTGCGGTAATAATAGCGCCTGTTCCTCTGCAGGGCGCGGCAGAAGGCCACCGAGCCGGAGATGAAGAGCAGATAGGTCCCCGCGATGACGAGGAGCACGGCGACGAAGAACAGCAGAAGCGCCGAGACGGGATCCTGAATCGTCACCGCCATCCAGTAGGCCGTGCCGAGGAGCAGCAGCCCGGCCAGGGCGAAGAACCAGTTCGCGCGCGGCGGGCGCTCCCCGGCGTTCTCGCTGCGCAGCAGGCCGATCGCGTTTGTCAGGCGGAGCTGACGCAGGCTGTCGAGGAGAATCAGGACGAAGATCGCGAGGAAAACGGCGCATGTGCGCAGGAGGGAATCGGGAGAGACCTGCAGGCCCAGGTCCGCCCCGCCGCCGAGGAGGGCGCACATGCCCGCCTCCGCCAGCCTGGAAAGGAGGAGGCCCGCCAGCAGGCCGCCCGCGAGCGAGACGGCCGCGCTCAGCAGCGACTCCCACAGCAGGACGACGGCGATGTGCCGCTTGCCCATGCCCAGGATGTTGTACAGGCCGAACTCCTTTTTGCGGCGGCGAATCAGGAACGAGTGCGTATAAAACAGGAAGATGGCGGAGAAAAAGGTGATGACGAAAAAGCCGAGGTTCAGGCAGGCCCGCATCGTGTCGCCGCCACGCATGCGCAGCAGGGCCTCGCTCGAGGAGAGGAAGGAGACGAGGTAGGTCATCATCACCATGCCGGCGCACGTGAGCAGATACGGCAGATAGAGGCGGCGGTTTTTGCGGATGCCGGTCCAGGCCAGGCGGCGGTACAGCTCCTGCGTCATGGCCGCTCACCGCCTGTCGTGAGCGCCGTCAGCGCCTCAGTGATCTGCTGGTAGAACGCGCTGTCGGAGGACGCGCCGCGGTAGAGCTGGTGGAAAACCTCGCCGTCGCGGATGAAAAGGACGCGCCCGGCGCGGCTGGCCGCCTTGACGGAGTGCGTCACCATGAGAATCGTCTGTCCCGCGCGGTTGACGGCGGCGAAGAGGTCGAGCAGCTCGTCGGTCGAGCGGGAATCGAGCGCGCCGGTGGGCTCGTCCGCGAGGATCAGCCGCGGGCTGGTGATGAGGGCGCGGGCGACGGCGGCGCGCTGCTTCTGGCCGCCGGACACCTCGTAGGGATATTTTTTCAGCAGGTCCGCGATGCCGAGCCGGCCCGCGATCTGCTGCGCGCGCTCAAGCAGCTCCGCGGGCTTCTTCCCGGCCAGAACGAGCGGCAGGCAGATGTTGTCCTCGAGGGAAAAGGTGTCGAGGAGATTGAACTCCTGGAACACGAAGCCGAGGTGATCGCGGCGGAAGGCGGCGAGCTGCGACTCCTTAATCTGGGAGAGCTCCCTGCCGTCGAGGCGGACGCTGCCGCCGGTGGGCTGATCGAGCGCCGCCAGAATGTTGAGCAGTGTCGTCTTGCCGGAGCCGGACTCGCCCATGATGGCGACATACTCGCCCTCCTCCACGGAGAACGACACGCTGCGCAGCGCCCGCACCCTGTTGCCTCCAAAGCGGGTGGTATAAACCTTTTCCAGCCCGCTGACATCCAATATACTCATGAAAGCTTCCTCCTTTGCCGGCCGGGCGGAGCGGCGCTTTCCTGCCCCGGTTCCGCTTTCGGCCCTTCGAGGATATCATAGCAGCAAGCGGGCTGCCGCTTCCATCGATTTGGCTTACAATTTCGGCGCGCAGCTTACGATTTTGTAAGGCGGTTGTCAGCAGGAGGAGCCGGCAAGCCCCAGCCGTTCGATCGCGCGGGCCGTCTCCCCGGCGCTCAGGTCGGAGACGTCGAGCCTGACGGTGCGCAGGCTGTCGTAGAGCGGCAGGCGCGGCAGGCTGCGGTCGATGACGTCCGGGGTGCGCAGGCCCGCGTCGACGTCCCGCTGCAGGCGGCGTCTGAGCTCCTCCGGGCGGCAGACGAGCGAGACGGCGTGCACCCGGCAATTCTCCACATCCAGGCGCGAGAGCAGCTCGTCGAGGATCGCCTGCTCGTGCAGGACCCAGCAGAACACGACGTTCTCGTAGGCCGTGCAATGCAGGAAATTGTTGAGCACATGGCAGATGTTGTCCATCACCATCGCCTTCGTCTCCCCGGTGACGACAAAGGGATCGGCGTTCCAGCACCAGTCGCCGTCGAGATAGACGCTCTTTTCGAGCTCGCGGTTCAGACAGCGGCAGACGGTCGTCTTCCCCACGCCCATCGTTCCGCCGAGGAGATAGAGATGCTTTTTCATATAAACTCCTCCCTTCCCTCCCCGCTCTCCGGGGAGAGGCCGCGGCGCGCAGGCTTCCCCGCGCGGCGCGGTTTTTCTCCATGATACCGCAGGAGAACGGCGGCGGTCAAGCGGGCGCGGACGCAAAAAGGGCGTCCTTCGTCCGGATGAGAAGACGAAGGACGCCCCTTTGAAAGGGATCCGCGCAGGCCGGCGCTCAGACAAGCAGGGCGTCGGCCTCCGCCTCGCTCAGAAGGCCCTGCTCCGTCATGCAGCGCAGCACCTGCCGCATGCGCTGGCCCGCCAGCTCGGGGCTGACGTCGGGCGAATAGGCGGAGGGGGCGTTCGGCAGGCCGGCGAGCATCACGGCCTCCGAGTCGGTGAGATCGCACGGCTCCTTTCCATAGTAGCCCATGGCGGCGTCATAGATGCCGTAGTAGCCGCTGCCGAAATTGATGGTGTTGACATAGAACTCGAAGAGCTCCTCCTTGGAGAAGGCCGCCTCCAGCTCCAGGGCAACAAAAATCTCGGCGAATTTGCGCTCGAAGCGTTTTTCCTGCGTGAAATACTCGTTCTTCGCGATCTGCTGGGTGATGGTGCTGCCGCCCTCGGCGAGGGAAAACGTGCGCAAATCGTTCCACAGGGCCCGGCCGATCGAAAGCAGGTCGTAGCCGCCGTGCGTCCAGAACCGCTGATCCTCCGCCGCGACCACAGCCTTGACATAGATTTCCGGCAGCTCCGCGATGGAGGTGTAATGCTCGTCTGCCGCAATCTGCTTCCCGAGCTCCTCCACCGGCAGCGCGTCGAGAGCCTCGCGGCTCATGAGATAGCCCTTGACCCCGAACACGGCGGCGGCGGCGATCCCGAGCGCGATGACAGCCGTCAGCACGCCGAGAAGGACTCTCCCCAGTCTCCGAAGCGCTCTCATGGCCGTCTCCTTCCGGCAAGACCTGCCAGCAGGAGAAGCACGCAGCACACGCCTCCCGCCGCCAGGCCGCGGCGCAGCCATCTCCTTCTTTTCTCCTGCTTCCTTTCGGGGAGCGGACGGTTCCAACAGACTTTCTCGCGCATCGATCGCGCCTCCTTTCGCGTTTCACAGGAGGGGCCCTTTGCGCGGGCTCATCCCTACTGTTTTCAGTGTACCAGATCGCCGCGCCCCATTCCATCGATTTTGATGACGATTTCCTTACATTTGCGTAAGAAGTTTATGATCAAGGCTGACGGGAGTTTCCCACAGACAAAAAATCTGCTATGATAGAGGAAAACGGCCTTCCTCCCGGCAGGACGGTTCTCAGGAGGCGGAGCGAGCATGAACCAGAGTTTTTCCCTGTGCAAGCTGGAAATCTTTATCCCGGAAACACATCTGCCCGCGCTGCAGGAGGCGCTGCGGCGCGTGGACGCTGGACATATCGGGCGGTACGACTGCTGTCTGTCCGTCAGCCGTGTGACCAGCTATTGGAGACCGCTTGCGGGCACGTCGCCCTTCCTCGGGAGGGAGGGCGAGATCTCCTGCGAGCCGGAGCTCAAGGTGGAAACCGTCTGCCGCACGGACCGTCTGCGGGAGACCCTCGACGCCATTCGCGCCGTCCATCCCTATGAGGAGCCGGTGATCAACGCCCTGCCTCTCCTGGCGACAGGGCTCAAGGAAACGGAGGAAGCTGAATGAACGGATCGGAGCATACAACCGGAGACGTCCTGTTCTTTTTTGGAGAGAAGACGATGGAGCTCGCTCTCTATGAGACGCTGATTGAGCGGCTGACGCAGGCGCTGCCGGAAATGACGGCGCGGGTGCAGAAGAGCCAGATCAGCTTTTACGGCCGCCATCTCTTCGGCGCGGCCTCGCTGCCCATCCGGCGGCGAAAGGATTGGCCGGAGCGCTGTCTCGTCGTCACCGTCGGGCTCGCACGCCGCCTTGACTCGCCGCGCGTGGCGGTCGCGGTGGAGCCGTACCCCGGCCGCTGGACGCACCATGTGCTGATCGAGCGCCCGGACCAGATCGACGCGGAGCTGATCGACTGGCTTCGCGAGGCGTATGCATTTGCCGAGAGCAAGCGGTGAACCTCCTTCTTCAGGCATCCCGCCGGAAAGGAGGGCCGAACCGGAGCAAAGCGCAAAAAAGCTGCTGAGAACCATTTGAACAGGGTTCTCGGCAGCTTTGAGCTTGTCGAAAAAGGGGTGCGTGGAGAAAAGGACAGGAGTGCGCCGCCGTCCGGAAAAAGACGCTTCGCTGTTTTTCCTGCCTTTTTCAGAGCTTCGCTGTGGGATCGGCTTACCGGCAGCTGAGTGGTCGGGGCTCTGCCCCGCGCCCCGCCGCCTTTGAAAAGGCGGGCGAAACTTTTGTGTTTTGCTCTTTGGCAGCTTTTTCTTCGCCTGTTTCGGGGGCCTTCGCGCAGCGCCGCTCAGGAGAGGCGCGATTTGAAATCCTCGTAGCCGAAGGAACGCACGAGGAACAGGCCGCCGTCTTTATCCCGCCAGACAATGGCTGGCAGCGGCATGCCGTTGAAGGTGTTCGTCTTCACCATCGTGTAGAGGGCCATGTCCTCAAAGACGAGGCGGTCGCCCTCGCACAGCGGCGCGTCGAAGGAGTAGTCGCCTATCACGTCTCCGGCCAGGCACGTCGGCCCGCCGAGGCGGAAGGTGTGCGCACGCTCTCCGGGCTGCCCCGCCCCGCGCAGAGGCGGGCGGTAAGGCATCTCGATCACGTCCGGCATGTGGCAGGCGGCGGAAGCATCCAGAATGGCGATGTCTATTCCATTGTGCAGCGTCTCGAGCACACTGGTGACGAGGAAGCCCGCGTTGAGCACGACGGCCTCGCCCGGCTCGAGGTACACCTCCACGCCGTACGTCTCCCGCAGACGGCACACGATGCGGATCAGCCGCCCGACGTCGTAGTCCTCCCGCGTGATGTGGTGACCGCCGCCCAGGTTGAGCCACTTCATCCGCGAAAGATGGGAACCGAACTTTTTCTCGAACGCGGCCACCGTCTCCTCGAGCGCGTCGGCATTCTGTTCGCAGAGCGTGTGGAAATGCAGGCCGTCGAGCAGAGGCAGAACGCTCTCGTCAAAGTTGGCGAGCGTCGTGCCGAGGCGCGATCCGGGCGCGCACGGATCGTAGATCGCGTGGCCCTCCTGTGTGGAGTGCTCCGGGTTCACGCGCAGGCCGACGGACTTGCCCGCCGCCCGCGCGCGGGCGGCGTAGCGCCGCACCTGGGCCGGGGAATTGAAGACGATGTCGTCGGCGTACCGGAGCAGCTCGTCCCACTCGTCCTCCCGGTAGGCCGGGGAAAAGACGTGCGTCTCTCCCCCAAACTCCTCATGACCGAGGCGGGCCTCATACAGGCCGCTCGCCGTGCTGCCTGCCAGATACTGCCGCAGCAGCGGGTAAACGGAGAACATCGAGAACGCCTTCTGCGCGAGCAGAATTTTGCAGCCCGCGCGCTCCTGTACGTCCCGCAGAATTTTCAGATTCTTTGTCAGCCGCGCCTCATCGACGAGAAAATACGGGGTGCGGAGCGGCTGGGAAACCGGCGTCATCACTCCACCAGCGTGGGGTTCTCATCCAGCTGCCAGGGCAGGCCCCACTTGTTCAGCGCGTCCATGTACGGATCGGGATCGAACTCCTCCACCGTGTACACGCCGGGCTTCGACCACTTGCCGGTGAGCAGCATCATCGCACCCACCATGGCGGGCACGCCGGTGGTGTAGGAGATGGCCTGCGAGCCCACCTCCCGATAGCACTCCTGATGATCGCAGACGTTGAAAATGTAGGCCGTCTTCTCCTTGCCGTCCTTGCGGCCGGTGAAGATGCAGCCGATGTTCGTCTTGCCGACGGTGCGCGGACCGAGGGAGGCCGGGTCCGGCAGCAGCGCCTTCAGGAACTGAATCGGGACAATCTTGTGGCCCTCAAACTCGACCGGTTCGGTGGAGAGCATGCCGACATTCTCGAGGCACTTCATGTGGGTGAGATAGCTCTGGCCGAAGGTCATGAAGAAGCGGATGCGCTTGACGCCGGGAATGTTCTTCGCGAGGGACTCGATCTCCTCGTGATGGAGCAGGTACATGTCCTTCTGCCCCACCTCCTTGAAGTTGTACTCGCGCTTGATGCTCATGGCGGGGATCTCCACCCAATGGCCGTTCTCCCAGTAGGAGCCGGGGGCGGACACCTCGCGCAGGTTGACCTCCGGGTTGAAGTTGGTGGCGAAGGGATAGCCGTGGTCGCCGCCGTTGCAGTCGAGAATGTCGATGGTGTCGATCTCGTCGAACAGGTGCTTCTGGGCATAGGCGCAATAGGCCTGCGTCACGCCGGGGTCGAAGCCGGTGCCGAGCAGAGCGGTGAGGCCGGCCTTCTCGAATTTCTCCTTGTACGCCCACTGATAGGAATAGTCGAAGTAGGCGGAGAAGCCCTCCTCCCGGCAGCGCTTCTCATACTGCGCGCGCCACGCAGGGTCGGAGAGATCCTCGGGCTCGTAGTTGGCGGTATCCAGATAGTTGACGCCGCACGCGAGGCAGGCGTCCATGATGGTCAGATCCTGATACGGCAGGGCGATATTCATCACCAGATCGGGCTGGTATTCCCGAATCAGCGCGCAGACCTCCTCCACATGGTCGGCGTCCACCTGCGCGGTGGTGATCTTCGTCTTCGTCGTGCCCTCGAGCTTTGCCTTGAGGGCGTCGCACTTCGACTTCGTGCGGCTCGCAATGCAGATTTCAGAAAAGACCTCGCTGTTCTGGCAGCACTTGTGGATGGCGACGGAGGCGACGCCGCCGCAGCCGATGATCAATACCTTGCTCATGTTTCCTTCCTCCATGTTCTGAATCGTCTTATTCCAATGCGAGCAGCATCTCGCGGACTGTCTTGCAGGCGGCCGCCGCGGAGATCCCGCTGGGATCATACGGCGGGCTGAGCTCGTTGACGTCGCAGGCCACGACGTTCGCGCGGCTGCACACGAGCGTGACGGCGCGGCGCAGCGCGTCGAAGGACACGCCGCCCGGCTCGGGCGTTCCCGTGCCCGGGAAGACCGAGGGGTCGAGCACATCGAGGTCGACGGTGAAGTAGACCGGCTTCCCGGAGAGGGACTCCACAACCTGCTCCAGGCCCTCAAAGTCGAAGCGGTGGGTCGTCACGTGCTCCCTGCCCCAGGCGAACTCCTCTCGGTCGCCGGAGCGGATGCCGAACTGGAAGATCCGCCCGTCTCCGACGAGCTCCCAGCAGCGGCGCAGCACGCAGGCGTGCGAGAGCTTCGCGCCGAGATAATCGTCGCGAAGGTCGGCGTGCGCGTCAAAATGAATCACATGCAGCTCCGGGTACCGGCGTGCGGCGGCCCGGAACGCTCCCAGGGTGACGAGGTGCTCGCCGCCGAGCAGGAACGGGCGCTTCCCCGCTGCGAGGATTTCCTCTGCGGTCTCCTCAATCTGGGAGAGGGCTGCTGAGGCGTCCCCGAGGCAGAGCTCGAGGTCGCCGATATCCATGACGGCGCTGTCGAGCAGATCCTTATCCTGATATGGGCTGTATGTCTCAATCCCGAACGACTCGCGGCGGATGGTTCCGCTGCCGAAGCGCGTGCCGGGGCGGTAGGAGGTGGTGCAGTCGAACGGCGCGCCGAACAGCACGGTGCGCGCCTCCCCCTCCTCCTTGTCACAGGCCATGAAGACCTCAATATTGCGTCTCAACATCCTTCAAAAGCTCCTCCACATACGCGGGCAGGTAGAACGCGCCCTTGTGCAGCGTTGTCGTGTAATAGCGGCACTTGAGGCCGCGCAGGTTCCACTGCGTTTCGTTGAGGTCGCGCAGCGGATGGTATTTCTTCGAGGCAAAGCCGAACAGCCAGTGGCCGGACGGGTATGTCGGGATATGTGCCTGGTAGACGCGGCTGATGTGGAACGACTCCACAATCCGCTTGTGCGCCCGCTGGCAGGCGGCGGCGTCCGCGGCGTAGAACGGGCTCTCGTGCTGGTTCACCATGATGCCGTCCTCGCGCAGGGCCTTGAAGCAGCTGCCGTAGAACTCGCGGGTGAAAAGGCCCTCGCCGGGGCCGAAGGGGTCGGTCGAGTCGACGATGATGAGGTCGTAGCGGTTCTCCTTCGAGCGGACGAAGCGCACGCCGTCCTCATAGTAGATGGACAGGCGCGGATCATCGAGGCGGCAGGCCGTCTTCGGCAGGTATTTTCTGCAAACCTCCACGACGAGGGGATCGATCTCGGCCATGTCGATGTGCTCGATCTCGGGATAGCGCGTCAGCTCGCGGATGACGCCGCCGTCGCCCGCGCCGATGACGAGGACGTCGCGCACCTTGGGATGGACGGCCATCGGCACGTGGGTGATCATCTCGTGGTAGATGAACTCATCCTTCTCAGTGAGCATCATGTAGCCGTCGAGCGTCAGAAAACGGCCGAACTCCGGGGACTCGAAGACGTCGATGCGCTGGAACTCGCTTTTCCCGGAGTAAAGCTGGTGGTCGACGCGGATGGAGAGCTTGACGTTGGGCGTCTGCATCTCCGAAAACCAGAAATCCAAGGGTTATCCCTCCTTCAGAACGTTCAGGCGCTCAATCTCGGGGTTTTCCGGCCCCGTCATGGAGCAGCCCTTCTCTTTGGCGTACTCGATGTAGTCGAGGATCTCCGCGGTGATGCGCTCGCCGGGGGCGAGAATCGGGATGCCCGGCGGGTAGCACATGACAAACTCGCTGCACACGCGGCCCTCGGTCTCCCGCAGCGGAAGCGACTCCTTGGGAGCGTAGAACGCATCCTGGGGCGAGACGACGACCTGCGGATCGATGTATTCCTGAGCCATCAGGTTGGCCTTCGTGCGGCCGAAGCGGCGGCGCACCTCAGAGAGCGCGCTGACAAGCCGCTCGATCTCGCGCGGGCGGTCGCCGACGGAGACATACGCGAGGATGTTGCCGAGGTCGCCGAATTCGATCTGGATATCGTATTCGTCGCGGAGAAGATCGTAGACCTCAATCCCGGCGAGGCCGACGTCGAGGGTGTTGACGGAAAGCTTCGTGACGTCAAAATCAAAGACGCTGTCGCCGTTGACGAGCTCGCGGGAGAAGGCGTAGTAGCCGTCTATCTCGTTGATCTCCCGGCGGGCGTACTCGGCGAGGCGGACGACGCGCTCGAAGTCCGATTTTCCGCGCAGCGCGAGGTTGCGGCGGGAGATATCGAGGCTCGAGAGCAGAAGATACGACGCGCTCGTCGTCTGCGTGAGATTGATGATCTGGCGGACGTGGCCCTCCTGCATGGCGGGGCCCGTCAGCAGAAGCGAGCTCTGCGTGAGGCTGCCGCCCGACTTGTGCATGGAGACAGAGGCCATGTCGGCCCCGGCCGCCATGGCGGAGACGGGCAGTCCCTCGCCGAAATAGAAATGCGTGCCGTGGGCCTCGTCGGCAAGGCAGAGCATGCCGTGCTCGTGGGCGAGCCTCACAATGGCGCGCAGGTCGGAGCAGACGCCGTAGTACGTCGGGTTGTTGACGAGGACGGCCTTCGCGTCCGGGTTCTCGCGGATCGCGCGCTCAACGGCGGCGACGCTCATGCCGAGCGGGATGCCGAGGTCGCTGTCGCACTCGGGGTTGACGTAGACGGGCACCGCGCCGCAGAGCACCATCGCGCCCATCACGCTGCGGTGAACGTTGCGCGGCAGGATGATCTTCTCGCCGCGTTTCGCGACGGAGAGCACCATGCTCTGCACGGCGGAGGTCGTCCCCCCCACCATCAGAAAGGCGTTGGCCGCGCCAAAGGCCTCCGCTGCGAGGCGCTCGGCGTCGCGGATGACGGAGATCGGATGGCAGAGGTTGTCGAGCGGCTTCATGGAGTTGACGTCCATGGAGACGCACTGCTCGCCGAGGAGCTGCACCAGCTCCGGATTGCCGCGGCCGCGCTTGTGGCCGGGCACGTCAAAGGGGACGACGCGCATCTGGCGGAAGCGCTCAAGCGCCTCGTAAATCGGCGCGCGCTCCTGCTGCAAAGCCTTCAAGGCTTTCCCCCTCCTTCCTGCTTCTCAATAGATATTGCGCCCGCTGAAAATTTCAATCATCTCGCGGCGCAGGGAGTCCATGATGCTCAGCCGCGTGCGCGGCGGCAGCTCATAAACGTCGGTTTTGAACAGGTAATTCTGCAGGTCGATCTCCTTGAGCATCATCTTCGTGTGGAAGAGGTTCGACTCGTAGACGTTGATATCCACCGCGTCGTAGCGGCGGAGGATCTCGTCGGAGATGTAGTCCTGAATGGACGTGATGCGGTGGTCGAGGAAGAGCTTCTTGCCGTTGACGTCGCGGGTGAACCCGCGCACGCGGTAGTCCATGGTGATGATATCGGAATCGAACGAGCCGATGAGGTAGTCGAGCGTCGAGAGCGGCGTGATCTCCCCGCAGGTGGCCACGTCGATATCGACGCGGAAGGTGGCGAGGAAGGTCTCCGGATGATACTCCGGGTAGGTGTGCACCGTCACGTGGCTCTTGTCGAGATGAGCCAGCTGCGTCTGGCCGGCGGGCAGCATGGAGCCCTCCGCGATGAGCAGGGTCACAGACGCGCCCTGCGGCTCGTAGTCCTGCTGGGCGATGTTGAGCACCTTGGCCCCGATCATCTCGGTGAGCGTCGTCAGAATTTTCGTCAGGCGCTGCGAGCTGTACTGCTCGTCGACATAGGAAATATAATCCTTCTGCTCCCGCGCCGTCTTGGCGTAGCAGACGTCGTAGATATTGAAGCTCAGCGCCTTTGTCAGGTTATTGAACCCATACAGTTTCAGTTTCTCTCCCATGCCGAAGCCCTCTCCTCTTTCCTGCGCGCCTCCTTCCTCGGGAAGCGGCGCGGTGATATGGGGACCGATCCCCCGAAAGCAACAAAAAAACAGGCAATGCGCGCTTTTTCGCGTGCATCACCTGTCATTCGTCAAGTCGATCGCAATCCCCGCGCGGGCGCGGTGCGCCGGCGGGCAGGGCATGGCCTGTGATTGTCCCGATACAGAGTCTATATAGCAAATACTTACTTTTACTACTCTTATTGACCTTTTTACAAGTTGATGTACGCATCGCGCACCGGTTATAAAGGAACCAACTTATAAAATTGAGTGCAGCACTCAATCAATAACGGCGGCAAAGCCGCCCTTCGGCAGTTGACCCGGCTGTCCGTATGGCCTTGACCCGGCCGGAAAGCCGGGTGGTCGAAGAAAGATTTGCATGGATACTCTGTAGGCACTCATATCACATGTCGATTGTAATTATATCATAACCCCGGATAATGTCAACCGGTTTCCTCCTCCTGGAAAAGATTTTACCCGGAGGCTCAGACGCCGCTCTCCTTCGGGCGCTTTTTCTCGCGGCGAAGCTGCAGCTTTTCCACCCAGCCCTTCTGGTATTTGATGGAGATATAGCCGACAATAGCCATGACAAGCGCCCCGACGGTGTCGACAATCAGATCCTTCATCGTGTCCATCAGGGCGGCCCGGCCCACGAGCGGCTCGCCGCTCTCGAGGGCGAACTTCTGCATGTTCGTGTGCAGGATACCGTCTGCCGTGAACTCATAGAACTCCCACACGACGCCGAGGAACACGGCGAAGCACAGCGTGAAGAAGGCGACAAAGGCCGGGCTCAGGTTCATGGGAACGCGGTCGGTGCGGTTGAGGAAGTTGATCACCGAGAAGCCGAGCGAGCCGAGCATGGCTCCGCTGAAGGTGTGCAGGATCGTGTCCCAGTGCGGCACATTGTAATAGAAATCCCGCACCTCGCCGAGAAAGATGGCGCAGTAGAGAAACACGGCGAAGAGCACCATCATCTTCGAGGGAATCACCACCCGCAGCTTCCGTTTGAGGAAGCTCGGCAGCAGCATCGCGAAGACGCCGACGACGCATTGCAGCAGCATCAGCACATAGTCGCCCTTCACGCGGCGGTACGGCTCTGCGGGATCCGGCTCCGAGGGAGCAAGCGCCATCGCAATGGAGATGAAGATGACGGAGCCCGCAAGCGTGATAAAAATGAACCACCAGATGATTTTTGTCCAGTTCCACGATAGCTTCTTCTTTTTCATTTTTTCTGTTCCTCCTCCGCCGGGGGCTCGTCCGGCTCCTTCCAGCCCGCCACAGCCAAAAACAGACCGATACAGGCGAGAAAGCAGGCTGTCACGGCGCAGGCGATCGCCCAGCCGGTGATGCCGAACGGGCCGAGCACGCACGAGACGAGCGTCAGCACAAGGCCAATCTCGAAGAAAATCAACGCCATTTTGCTGTCGCTCATTTGGCTTCCTCCCTTTCCTCTGCAATCGCGCGCGTCAGAGCCGCGAGCTGTTCCATCGTGAGCTGCTCCGCCCGCGCTGTGGGCGGAACGCCGGCGCGCCCGCAGGCGCGCTGCACCAGGCTCTTCTCCAGCCCCAGCAGGGCCGACACGGAGTTCGACACCGTCTTTCTCCTCTGGCCGAAGGCGGCCTTCACCAAAGCAAAGAACGCCTTCTCGTCCACCTCCACCGGCGGCCGGTCGAGAATGTCAAAGCGGATTACGGCGGAGTCGACGTTCGGCTGGGGCAGAAAGCTGCCGCGGCCGACCTGGAACAGAAGCCGCGGCTCGGCGTAATAGCGCACCGCCGCGCTCACCGCGCCGCACTGCCGCGAGCCGGGAGGCGCGCAGAGGCGGTCGGCTGCCTCCTTCTGCACCATCACCGTCAGGCTGGCGATGGGAAGCCGCTCCTCGAGCAGGCGCATGATGACCGGCGAGGTAATGTAATACGGCAGATTGGCGCAGACAGCCACCTCCATGCCGGGGAATTCCTCCTCGATGAGGCGGCGCAGATCGACCTTCATCACGTCGCCGCTGACGATCTTCACGTTGGAAAACTCGGCGAGCGTCTCATCGAGAACCGGCAGCAGCCGCTGGTCGAGCTCGATGCTCACCACACGGCGGGCGCGCCGGGCCAGCTCCGCCGTGAGCACGCCGATGCCGGGGCCGACCTCGAGGACGCCCGTCTCCGGCGACGCGCCGCACTCCTCGGCCATGCGCGGGCAAACGCCGGGATTGATGAGAAAATTCTGGCCGAGGCTCTTGGAAAAATGGAAGCCGTGGCGGGAAAGCACGTCCCGAATCACGGCGATATCAGAGAGATTGTTCACATGGCACTCCTGTTCCCCGTCCTCTGCGGAAAGCGCGGCGTTTCCCCCGCTCCCCCGCGGACTGTTTTTCTGCCTGCCGCGCGCCGGCGCGGCACAGAGGCGGCCGCTCGCCGCGGGGCGGCAAACCCTCCCGCGGCGCAAAACGCAAATCGCCTTTCCTAGTATTATAGCATAGCGGGCGGGGAATACAAACCTTTTCTTTTTTCGCGCCGCGCTCTTGATTCCGGCGCGCAAATTCCGTATGATGAAGATATCAGCTCAAAACGGAAGTGGGGAAAACAGTATGGTACGCACCGACAAGGAAAATTATTATCTCGATATCGCGGAAACCGTGCTCGAGCGCGGGACCTGCCTGCGCCGCAACTACGGAGCCATCATCGTCTGCAACGACGAGATCGTCTCCACCGGCTACAACGGCGCGCCGCGCGGCCGCGCCAACTGCATCGACGGCGGCGTGTGCATCCGCGAAAAGCTCGGCATCCCGCGCGGCGAGCGGTATGAGGTCTGCCGCTCCGTGCACGCGGAGGCCAACGCCATCATCAGCGCCTCGCGCAAGGAAATGCTCGGGGCCACGCTCTACCTCGTGGGCCGCGACGCGCGCACGGGAGAATATGTGCAGAACGCCTCCTCCTGCTCCATGTGCAAGCGCATGGTGATCAACGCCGGAATCGCCCGCGTGGTGATCCGCGATACGAAAACGCAGTACCGCGTGGTGGAGGTGCGCGACTGGGTGGAGCACGACGAGAGCCTGGACGGGCTGTT
The DNA here is from genome assembly GCA_944383955.1 of uncultured Clostridia bacterium. Lineage (GTDB taxonomy): Bacteria > Bacillota > Clostridia > Oscillospirales > Acutalibacteraceae > Caccousia. The sequence continues at coordinate 25,625 of CALWRP010000096.1, read as the reverse complement.
TGGGTATTGATCGAGCAGGAGAGAGCGAAGCGGCGGCGCATGGGCCTCAGAGGGGCCGCGGACGCCGCCGCTGCTCTGTGTATCGCAGAGTCTCCGCTCCGCCCTCTTTCCGGGCCTCGTCCTCTCCCGGAAGCCGGGGATTGTTGGAAGCGCCGCATGGAGAGACGCGAAGCCACACTCCGATTGTGCGGTGCCCGCCGTGCAAAACAACCCCGCTATCAAAAAGCAGCGTGCGCCCCCCACGGACGCACGCTGCCGGTCTTCGATGCGCGTTACTGCATCAGCATCATGGCAACCTGCAGGATCACCAGAAGCACTCCGCAGGCCAGAATCACGCCTCCCCGCACGCGCACATTGCGGCGGGATTTCTTTTTCGGCATGCTCTCCACCAGCTTTTCGTAGGGGGCCAGCAGAAAGTACAGGCCGACCGCGATGATCAGCACGCCGAAGACAATTGCTACAATTTCCATATTCATCCTCCTGAACGCCGCGATGCGGCATTTTTTTGGCAACACCGGAGCATTCCGGGTGGCGCAGCGGCGCCTTTACTCGTTTCCGTCGAGCAGCACGCGCTCGGCGCAGCGGATCCCGTCCACGGCGGCGGAGACGATGCCGCCCGCGTAGCCGGCTCCCTCCCCGCACGGATAAAGGCCGGACAGGGAAACGCTTTGCAGATTCTCCCCGCGCAGCACGCGCACCGGGGAGGAGCTTCTCGTCTCGACGCCGGTGAGGACGGCGTCCGGGTGGGCAAAGCCGCGCAGCCTCGCGTCGAGCAGGGGAAGGCCCTGGCGCATGGCGTCCGCCACCTCCGAGGGGAGAACGCTGTCGAGCGAGGCGGGCGTGACGCCGGGCCGGTAGGTCGGCACGACCTCTCCGAAGGAATGCGACGGGCGCTTTTGCAGGAAATCCTCCACCCGCTGGGCCGGGGCGCGGTAGCCCCCGCCCCCCGCCTCAAACGCGAGGGACTCGAGCCGCTCCTGCCACAGCATGCCCGCCAGCGGATGCTCGCCGCCGAAGTCCTGCGGGCCGACGCCGACGAGCAGGGCGGCGTTCGCGTTGACGCCGTCGCGGGCGCGGCGGCTCATGCCGTTCGTCACCACACGGCCCTCCTCGCTGGCCGCGGCCACCACCTCGACGCCGGGACACATGCAGAAGGTGTACACGCCGCGGCCGCCCGGCAGATGGACTGCCAATTTGTAATCCGCCGCCCCAAGAGCCGGATGGCCGGCAAAGCGGCCGTACTGCGCCCGGTCGACGGCGCTTTGCAGATGCTCGATGCGCGCCCCGAGCGAGAAGGGCTTCTGCTCGAGGGCAATTCCCTGCCGGTCGAGCATGCGGAAGGTATCGCGGGCGCTGTGGCCGACGGCGAGAATCAGGCGGCTGCACTCAAGCCTCTCTCCATCCCCGAGGACGACGCCGGAAAGCCTGCCGTTCCTCGTGAGGAGGTCGTCCGCGCGCGTGTGAAAGCGAACCTCGCCCCCGAGCGAGCGGATCTCCTCGCGAATGGCACGCACCGCGCCGGGGAGGCGGTCGGTGCCGATGTGGGGCTTGGCCTCCCAGAGGATCTCCCGCGGCGCGCCGGCCTCGGCGAAAACCTGCAGCACCAGCCGGGCGCGGGGATCCTTGGTGCCGGTGTTGAGCTTGCCGTCTGAGAAGGTGCCGGCTCCGCCCTCGCCGAACTGCACGTTCGTGCCCGTGTCGAGAAGGCCCGTGCTCCAGAAGCGCTCCACCGCGGCGGCGCGCTCCTCGACGGGAGCGCCGCGCTCGAGGACAATCGGCCTGGCCCCGGCACGGGCCAGGATCAGGGCCGCGAAGAGGCCGGCCGGGCCCATTCCCACCACCACGGGGCGCTGGGTAAGCGCGGCCGCCGCGGGCAGCTCATAGCGAAACGGCTCCGCGCGGGAAACCTTCGGCCCCAGCGAGCGCAGCGGCGGGCCGTCGACGGCGCACTCCACCGTGCAGATAAAATGAACGTCGTTCTTTTTTCTCGCGTCCACCGAGCGGCGCGCGAGCTCGAGGGAGGCGATGCGCTCCGGCGGAACGCGCAGGCGCTGCGCGGCCAGGCGGCGCAGCTGGCCGGCGGGCGCGTCAAGCGGAAGCGGAAGCTCCGCGATTCGATAGGTATTCATGCAATCCAGTTCCTCCTGCGTTTACAGACGGTGATCCCAGCGGACCGACGGGTTCGCCGCCGCTCCGGCGCTGCGCCCGGCGAGCAGGCCCGTGGCCCAGGCCCAGTGAAGATTGAAGCCTCCGCAGTCGCCGTCGACATTGAGCAGCTCGCCCGTCAGATAGACGCCGGGGCAGCGGCGGGACTCGAGCGTAGAGACGTCGAGCTCCGCCAGCGGGACGCCGCCCGCCGTCACCTGGGCCGCGTCCCAGCCCGCCGTCCCCGTGACGGGGAAGCGGAAATCGCGCACGCGGGCCGCGATGGCCGAGAGCTGCGCCGGCTTGAGCTGCCTTGCATACGGCGGCAGCTCGCGCACCGCGGCGCGCAGCACCTCGCGGGCGACGAGCCGGTTGAGCATGCCGTCGAGCAGCTCCTGCGCCGGGAGCAGCGGGGAGGCTGCCGCCGTGCGCAGAAAGGCGAAGATATCGCCGGGGCCGTACTCCGGCATGAGGCAGACGGAGAGCTCCGCCTGCCGCTTGTCCTGTGCGCTGAGCTCCCCGTAGGCGCGGGAAATCTCGAACACGCAGATGCCGGACAGGCCCTCGCCGGTAAACTGCACCTCGCCGCGCGAGGAGGCCACGCCGTGCGCGCCGGCCCAGAGCGAGATCTCCGCCAGGCTGCGCGCTCCCTTGAGCGGCTTCGCGCGCGCGGGCGGCGCCGTCAGCTGCACCAGCGAGGGGAAAATGGGCGTGACGCGGTGGCCGAGGGAGGCGGCCAGGCGGTAGCCCGCGTCGCTCCCGCCCAGGGGAGGCGACGCCATGCCGCCGCAGGCGAGGATCACGCGCCTCGCCCGCACCTGGCCCGCCGGGCCGGAGAGCGTGAGGAGGCCCTGCTCCCGGCGGATGCTCTGCACGGGAAACTCGCAGCGCAGCTCGCCGCCCCGCTGGAGGACGCGGCGCAGCAGGCACTCGAGCACGGAGGAGGCCTGCAGGCCGTAGGGATAGAGCCTGCCCTCGTCGAGCTCGCGGCACAGCAGGCCGTTTTTTCTCCAGAACTGCTCCAGCTTCTCCGCGGGGAAGCGCTCGAGCACACGGGCGGCGCGCTCCGTGTCCCCGTGATAGCGCCGCGGGTCAATGCCGCGGTTGCCGAGGTTGCAGCGTCCGTTTCCCGTGGCAAGCAGCTTGCGCCCGGGCTTTTTGCCCGCCTCGAGCACGATGGTGCTGCCGGCCTGCACCGCCTCCCCCGCCGCCGCGAGACCGGACGCGCCCGCGCCCACCACCGCGATTTCATACCAGCGCTCTGTCATAGGACCTCCCCCTTTCCAGCTCCGTCTTTGCCGTCCCGCGTCTTACATCTATAATATAATAGCCGATAGCGGCAGCCGGGACCAGCTTCGTCCATCCCGCGGCCTTCGCCCGGCGGGATTCCTTTAGATTATAGCATAGTCTTGCGCGAATGCAAAGCCTTGTCTCCCGCCCGTTTTTGCTGCCTCAGACTTCCAGAAATAAAATTGATAATTATTTTTATTTTTCTCTTGACAAGGCCGGATCCGTGTGCTATGATAAAGCCAAGTTAAGAACAGTTCCTATTATTACCGAACAGTTCTTACCTGAGTATGAGAAAGCTGAGAGGTGAGTGATGGAACGAAGGCAAAATTACAGCCGCAAGAGGGAAGCCATTTTAAACGCGGTTCGCGGCACAAAGCTTCATCCCTCGGCCGAGTGGGTCTACCACGAGCTCAAGCCCTCGTACCCGGATCTGAGTCTCGGCACGGTTTACCGAAACCTGGCGCAGTTTAAAAGCGACGGCGTGATCGTCAGCGTCGGCACGGTAAACGGACAGGAGCGCTTCGACGGCGCGACGAACCCGCACTCGCATTTTGTCTGCGATAAATGCGGCAGCGTGCTGGATATCGAGGGCGGGCCCCGCACGGACGTCTGTTCTGAGGTTTCCCGGCGCTACGGCGTTTCCGCTGAGCGGTGCGACATCGTCTTCCGCGGCACGTGCGCTTCCTGCCGCAAGAAAAGCGAAAAGGTCGGCTGAAAACCTGCAAGCTTCAGCTGAAGACCCATATCAATCAAAATTTTAAAATTATGGAGGAAATGCTACGATGAAAAAGTTTGTTTGCTCTGTCTGCGGTTATGTGTTCACCGGCGATGAGGCCCCCGAGTTCTGCCCCCAGTGCAAGGCTCCGAAGGAGAAGTTCGTGGAGCAGGCCGGTGAGATGAGCTGGGCTGCCGAGCATGTTGTCGGCGTGGCGCAGGGCTCTTCCGAGGACATCATGAACGACCTGCGCGCCAACTTCAACGGCGAGTGCACCGAGGTCGGCATGTATCTGGCCATGGCCCGCGTTGCTCACCGCGAGGGCTATCCGGAGATCGGCCTGTACTGGGAGAAGGCCGCCTATGAGGAGGCAGAGCATGCCGCGAAGTTCGCCGAGCTCCTCGGCGAGGTCGTGACCGATTCCACCAAGAAGAACCTCGAGATGCGCGTTGAGGCCGAGAACGGCGCGACCGCCGGCAAGTTCGACCTGGCCAAGCGCGCCAAGGCTGCCAACCTCGACGCCATCCATGACACCGTGCACGAGATGGCCCGCGACGAGGCCCGCCACGGCAAGGCGTTCGCCGGCCTGCTGAAGAGATACTTCGGCGCCTGATTGACCGCTCCGACATTTCTTTCCAACATACTGTAAATTGCTGCGGCGCCGGCTCCCTGGGGGGCCGGCGCTTTGTTTTGTATCCTCTTCCCCGTCTGAGCCGTATTCCGAAGAGCTCCGCCTCCGCGAACATGCGGCGGCTCCGGAACCCGGCGCGCAAAAAGCCGCCGGAGCGGCTCCCGTTTTGGGACCGCTCCGGCGGCTGATTTTTTGGGGGGTGGCGCGGCCGCGTTTCCGGTTCCGCGCAGGGCCTCTCCCCTTTGTTTGTGAGTTACTTCTGCACCGGGATGCGCGCCACGACAAAGCTGTAGGCCGGGAGGACGAGCCTGCCGTCAAACGCGAGCTCCTCCGTGCGGGGCGTGACCGTATCGGGGGCGGTGATGCAGTTGTAGGCCTCCTCGTCGCCGGAGAGAACGTGCAGCTTCACCGGGCCGCAGACCTTCCAGGAATCGGCGAGGGTGAGGGCGAGCTCCTTCTCCTGCGCGTTGTGGTTGACCACCTTGAGGATAATCTCCCCGGATTTTTCGTCGAGGGAGGCGTTGGCGTAGACCTCCTCGGCGCGCAGGGCCTTCTCCTGGCCGTCCATAGCCAGCGTCACGGAGCCGAGGTTCTCGCCGTACAGCTTCTGCACATAGTAGCTCGGCGTGCCGTAGGCGCGGGTATCGTCAAACCAGATCATGTCCGGCGACCACTGGGCATAGCCCACGCGGGCAAAGAGCGGAGCGTAGGAGGCGAGCACGACAACGTCGGCGTTGCGCTCCACGCCGGTGAGGAAGGCCGCCTCGGCAATCGCGCCGCCGAGGGTATTGGCGTCCGGGCGGTTCATGCCGTTGACGGGATGGGCCGCGTATTCGCCGGAGAAAACCTTCACGTCGCGCGGGTACTCGTCATAGAAATCGGTGTGGGCGTAGAACCACTCGGGCTTGACATAGTAGTGCTCGTCCACGGCGTAGACAAAATTCTCCTTCTTCGGCGCAGCCTCCTTATAGAAGGCCCAGGCGGCCTCGTAGCGCTCGGAGGTGATATCCGGACCGGCGGAGCCGATCAGCTTCATCTCGGGATACTTCTCATGGATCGCTTTCTCGAACGCCTCGTAGCGGGAGAAGAAATCGATCTTGTCGGTCTGCCACTGCTCATTGCCGATGCCCATCATCGTCATGCCGAAGGGGGCGGGATGGCCCATCTGCGCGCGCAGAGCGCCCCACTTGGTTTCCGGGGAGCCGTTGGCGAACTCCACGAGATCGAGGGCGTCCTGAATGAACTCGCCGAAGGCCGGATCGTCCATCTCCACCAGCTCATAGGACTGATACTGGCAGGCAAGGCCGACATTCAGCACCGGCAGAGGCTTCGCGCCAATCATCTCGCAGAGGAGGAAATACTCGTAGTAGCCGAGGCCGAGGGTCTGGTTATAGTGCGAATAGCAGGTGTGGAAGCCGTTCTCCGGCTTCGTCTCGTGCACGGCCCAGCGGTTGAAATTGCTCTTTCTGCCCTCGGGGCGGCCGACGCTCTCCTTCCAGCGGTAGCGGTTCTCGAGCGTGTTGCCCTCGATGATACAGCCGCCGGGGAAGCGCAGGAAGCCGGGATGGAGCCCCTTGAGGAGCTCGAAGAGGTCCTTGCGGAAGACGCCCGCCACCGCGTCCTGCGGCATGAGGGAGATAAAGTCGAACTCCACCACGCCGGGAGCCGTCAGGGAAATGACGAACTGCGCGCCGCGCACGTCGTCCTGCGCGGTGAGAACGGCCTCGTAGCGGATCCACTTCTGCCAGCAGCCCTCGGGGGCGTGCTCGCAGGTCACCATAGCCGCGGCGTACTCCACGCGGTCCTTCACGACGGCGACCTTCAGGTCTCCCGCGTAGGCCGCGCAGCGGGCATAGAACACCGCGCGGTAGCCCTTGCCCTTCTCGAGGCGGACGCCGTCGTATGCCTTGTTGGCAAAGCCCTGCCCGGCGTAGTCAGCCGTGAAGCGCAGGTAATGCGGGTTCGCGCGGTCGACGGGGCTGCCGGTCACATACTCCATGCGGCCCTCGCCGCAGTCCTGCGTGGCGCTCCAGCCGTAGCCGCAGTCGAGCTTCGTGTAGTAGTCTCCGACGGTGCCGTAGCAGTCCTGGAACTCGAACGAGCGGTTCTCGATCATCTCGGCGTAGAGGCCGCCGTCCGCCGCATAGTTGATGTCCTCAAAGAAGAGGCCGATCATCCCCTCCTGAACCGGAACACCTTTTTTGTCGGAAAGATAAAGCTGCATAACTCCTCCTTTTGCCCCGGAAACGGGGCAGCGCTGCTTTTGTATTTTCATGATCCATTATATAGAAAATTGGAGGCGGTGTAAACAGGTGTTTTTTTGAAGAAAAAGCGGAATCGAGGGTGAATATTCAAAAAAACGTTGTATGGAGAGGAAAAGGCAGAGAAAAATCCTATGCTTCCTCCCACTCCCAAAGCTTCTCTCGGAACATGCGGAGCATGGAGGCGCTGGCCTCAAACAGCGGGCGCAGGGAGGGCTGATCGGCGCACCAGGCGACGAAGACGCACTCAATGCCGAGCATGACGCAGGGCACGGCCGCCTTCTCCTCCGGCGTGAGAGGGGCCGCCGTGTCGTAGCCGCGAAGAACGGCGCGCAGCAGAGGCAGCCAGCGCGCGAGCTCGTGCGTCTTCTCCTCGTCGAAGGTTTCGCTGAGAATGCTCCCCGCCGCGTAGACCGGATCAAACAGGCGGATGTTTTCCTCGCAGAGATCGAAATCGAAGAAGGCGCAGCTTTTTTCGGTGAACAGGATGTTGCCGGGATTGGGGTCGCGGTGGATCAGCTGGCGCGGCAGAAGCGGGTTCAGACGCGCAAAGCGCTCTGTGTAGGCTGTGCAGAACGAATCCGGGAGGTCCAGAAGCTCGCGGACACGGGGCAGCGCCCAGCCGGTAACGGTGGCAAACAGATCGTTTTTTGCCACCGGGGCGTCAAAGGCGCGCAGCGCGAGCGAGAGCCTGCCGATGGCCTCGCCGAGACGCTCCGCCTGCTCCTCTCCGCCCGGCCCGTACAGCTCCCGCGAGCGCAGATGCGAGCCGCGCAGCCGCTTCATGACGCAGTAAACCCACTCGCCGTCGCACAGCAGCTCCGAGCCGTCCCCGGCCGGGACGGCCAGCGCCGCCTCAATTCCCTGTGCCTCCAGCAGGCGTGCAAGGGTAAAGGAGCGACGCAGCTTCTCCCCGTCTTCCGAGCGCTTGAGGACAAAGCGATCGCCGACAAACCAGACGTTTGTCTCCCTCGCAATTCCCGCCGGATCCGGGACGGGCTGCACCGGTTCGTTTTCCAGGCCCCAGCGAGCCAAAACAGAGATGAGATCGAGCGGCGGCTCCATGGTGTTTCCTCCTTTGAAAAGCGCATTGGACAAACATGCGAAAGGCGCGGGGCGGGCGCAAACCCGTTCTCCCCTGCCGGGGAACGGGAGCTGCCTCCGGCAAAGGCCGCTCCCCGGTTGTCGCCTCGCTCTATTGTAACAAATCTGCCTCCAAAAAGCAATCCGCACATGATTTCTCTTGCTATCGGGCTCTGATTTGTGTAAAATAGAACAAGAAACAGAGCGAGGAGTGTGCGGCTATGAAAAAACCCGTCGATTTGAAAAAAACCGTTTTCGAGTACTTTCTCATCACCGTCAGCACCCTGTGTATGTCGATCGGCATCTACTACTTCAAGTTCCCCAACAACTTCACCTTCGGCGGCGTCAGCGGCCTCTCGGTGGTGCTCAGCCCCTTCCTGCCCGTCTCCCCCTCGACCGTCAACTTCATCATCAACGCCCTTCTGCTTGTGCTCGGCTTTGTTTTCCTCGGGCGCCGCTTCGGCATCCGCACGGTCTATTCGAGCACGCTGCTCTCCGTCTCGCTCTCGGTGCTCGACCAGGTGGCCCCGCTGGCGGCCCCGCTGACGGACGAGCCTCTGCTCGAGCTGATCTTCGCCGTCCTGCTGCCGGGCTTCGGCTCCGCCGTGCTGTTCAACATCGGCGCTTCCAGCGGCGGCACGGACGTGGTGGCGATGATCCTGCGCAAGTATACGAGCGTCGATATCGGGCGCGCCCTGCTCCTGAGCGATCTGTTCATCACGCTGACGGCCTTCTTCGTCTTCGATATGAAGACGGCCCTCTTCTCCCTGCTCGGTCTCATCTCGAAGTCGCTCGTTGTCGACAACGTGATTGAGAGCATCAACCTGTGCAAATCGTTCAACGTGGTGTGCAGCAACCCGGACAAGATCTGCGCCTTCGTGACGGAAACGCTTCACCGCAGCGCCACCGTGTTTGAGGCGCACGGCGCGTTCAGCCACAACCACAACTATGTGGTGCTCACCGTGCTCAAGCCGTATCAGGCCGTCGCTCTGCGGCGGTTCATCCGCGAGAACGAGCCGGGCGCGTTCATCCTCATCACCAACACCAGCGAGATCATCGGCAAGGGCTTTCAGCAATAACGAAAGAGGCAGCGAATATGGAACACATTTATGTCACCGCACCGTTCACAGACACACAGAAAAGCAGCCTGCGCGCGGCCGCGCCGCTGTGCGACGTCGCGTTCTTATCCCCCGGAGAGCTGGAGGAGCGGATCGGCCAGGCCGACATGATCGTGGGAAACCCGCCGCCCGGCCTGCTGCGGCGCGCGGGGCGGCTGCGCCTTTTGCAGCTGGAGAGCTCCGGCGCGAACCAATACGCGGCCCCGGGCGTCCTGCCCGCGGGCGCGCAGCTGGCCTGCGCCACGGGCAGCTACGGGCCGGGCATCGCCGAGTATCTGATCGCCTACGCCATGTCGCTGTTCCTGCGCCTGCCCGCCTATCGCGACAACCAGAAGCAGGGCCTCTGGCGCGACGAGGGGCCGGTGCGCAGCGTGAAGGGCTCGCTGGCCCTCTCTGTGGGCATGGGGGATATCGGCGGGGAGTTTGCCAGGCGCTTTCACGCCCTCGGCGGAGAGGTGATCGGCGTGTGCCGCACCGCGCGCAAAAGGCCGGATTTCGTCTGCGAGCTGCGCACCTTCCGGGAGCTGGACAGCCTGCTCCCGCTGGCGGACGCCGTCGTCCTCTCGCTGCCTGAGACGCCCGAAACCATCGGCATGATGAACGAGCGCCGCCTTTCGCTGATGAAGCCGGGCGCCATACTGCTCAACGCGGGCCGCGGCTCCGCCGTGGTGACGGACGACCTTCTGGCAGCGCTGCGCTCCGGCCATCTCGGCGGCGCCGCCCTCGATGTGACGGATCCGGAGCCCCTGCCCGCCGATCATCCGCTCTGGCGCGAGGCGAACTGCATCATCACCCCGCACATTTCCGGCGGGCGTCACTTCGCGGAAACAGGAGAGCGCATTTTCTCCATCTGCCTCGAGAATGTCCGGCGCTTCGCGAGCGGAGGCGCGCCCGTCAATCTCGTGGATGTGAAGACGGGCTATCTGCGCTCCCGCGCCTGACCCACCCCTGCCGCTTCCAGGCTCCCCGCCATGCGGGGAGCCTTTTTCGTATGTTGAGGCGGGATTGGGGCATCCTGACGGCAGAGCCGGCGGACGGCCAAGCCTCCCGCGGAGAAGGAGATCGGCCGCAGGCGGCTTCCCCGTTCCGGAAATCCGGCCGGCGCGCTTGCCCCGAAGCCGGCAAATGTTTTCATACGATTTACGTATCGTTCACAATTTATCCATATCTTTCTCTTATTCTAATTTTAGCACTTGAAGATAAAGAGTGCTAAAATAATTCGAAAAAGCTTGATTCTATCGACTTTTAATAAGAAGGAGTGATTCCATGAACGCTCAGAAATTCACGCAGAAATCCCTGGAAGCCATCCAGGAGGCCCAAAACCTGGCCTTGCAGCACAACAGCATGCAGATCGAGGAGGAGCATCTGCTGGCCGCCCTGCTGGAGCAGGAGAACGGGCTGATCCCCCAGCTGATGAAGCGGATGGAGATCGACGCGGACGCTCTGCGGCGCGAGGTGGAAAACCGGATCGACCGCATGCCGGGCGTGACGGGCCCGGGCCGCGAGCCGGGCAAAATCTATGTCTCCGGCGACGTGGACCGCGCGCTGGCCGACGCGGAGCAGCAGGCCGACCGCATGAAGGACGAGTATGTGAGCGTGGAGCACGTGTTCCTCTCGCTGCTCGAAAACCCGAACCAGGGCCTGCGCGAGCTGTTCCGCCAGTTCGGGATTGACAAGAACAAATTTCTCACCGCCCTCTCCGCCGTGCGCGGCAACACGCGCGTGACGAGCGACTCGCCAGAGGAGACGTATGACGCGCTCGGCAAGTACGCGCAGGATCTGGTGCAGCTGGCGCGCAACCAGAAGCTCGACCCGGTGATCGGGCGCGACTCCGAGATCCGCAACGTCATCCGCATCCTCTCGCGCAAGACGAAGAACAACCCGGTGCTGATCGGCGAACCCGGCGTCGGCAAGACGGCCATCGCCGAGGGCCTGGCGCTGCGCATTGTGCGCGGCGACGTGCCGAACAACCTCAAGGACCGCAAGCTGTTTTCGCTGGACATGGGCGCGCTCATCGCCGGCGCGAAGTTCCGCGGCGAGTTTGAGGAGCGCCTCAAGGCCGTGCTCAACGAGGTCAAGAAGTCCGAGGGGCAGATCATCCTCTTCATTGACGAGCTGCACACCATTGTGGGCGCGGGCAAGACCGAGGGCAGCATGGACGCGGGCAACCTGCTCAAGCCGATGCTGGCCCGCGGCGAGCTGCACTGCATCGGCGCGACGACGCTCGACGAGTATCACAAGTACATCGAGAAGGACGCCGCCCTCGAGCGCCGCTTCCAGCCTGTGATGGTGGACGAGCCGACGGTGGCGGACACGATCTCCATCCTGCGCGGCCTCAAGGAGCGGTATGAGGTCTTCCACGGCGTCAAGATTCAGGACCAGGCGCTGATCGCCGCGGCGACGCTCTCGAACCGCTACATCACCGACCGCTTCCTCCCCGACAAGGCCATCGACCTCGTCGACGAGGCGTGCGCGATGGTGCGCACCGAGATCGACTCGATGCCGACCGAGCTCGACGAGATCTCCCGCAAGATCATGCAGTATGAGATTGAGGAGGCCGCCCTCAAGAAGGAGACGGACCACCTCTCGCAGGAGCATCTGGCCGAGATCCAGAAGGAGATGGCCGAGCTTCGCTCCCAGTTCAATGAGATGAAGGCGAAATGGGAGAACGAGAAGGACGCCATCGGCAAGGTGCAGAAGCTGCGCAGCGAGATTGAGGCGACGAACGCGGAGATCGAAAAAGCGGAGCGCAGCTACGACCTGAACAAGGCCGCCGAGCTCAAATACGGCAAGCTGCCCGCTCTCACGAAGGAGCTGCAGGAGGAGGAGCGCATCGCGGAGGAGGGCCAGAAGTCCGGCTCGCTGCTGCGCGACCGCGTGACAGACGAGGAAATTGCGCGCATCATCGGGCGCTGGACGGGCATCCCGGTCAGCCGTCTGATGGAGGGCGAGCGCGAGAAGCTTCTGCGCCTGCCGGATATCCTGCACGAGCGCGTGATTGGCCAGGACGAGGCCGTTGACCGCGTATCGGACGCCATCCTGCGCTCCCGCGCGGGCATTCAGGACCCGGATCGCCCGATCGGCTCGTTCCTCTTCCTCGGCCCGACGGGCGTGGGCAAGACGGAGCTCGCGAAGGCTCTGGCGCAGGCGCTCTTTGACGACGAGAAGAACATGGTGCGCATCGACATGACGGAGTACATGGAGAAATACTCCGTGTCCCGCCTGATCGGAGCGCCTCCCGGATATGTGGGCTATGAGGAGGGCGGCCAGCTGACCGAGGCCGTGCGCCGTCACCCGTACTGCGTCGTTCTGTTCGACGAGGTCGAAAAGGCGCATCCGGACGTCTTCAACGTCCTTTTGCAGGTGCTCGACGACGGCCGCATCACCGACAGCCAGGGCCGCACGGTCGACTTCAAGAACACCATCATCATCCTTACGTCGAACCTTGGCTCGCAGGCCATTCTCGAGGGAATCGGCGAGAACGGCGAGATCAGCGAGAAGGCCCGCAGCCACGTGCAGTCGCTGCTCAAGCAGCAGTTCCGCCCCGAATTCCTCAACCGCCTCGACGAGATCGTCTTCTATAAGCCGCTGCGCCGCCAGGAGATCTTCTCGATTGTGGATCTGATGGTCCGCGACCTGCAGCGCCGCCTCGAGGAGAAGCAGCTCACCGTCGAGCTGACGGAGGCCGCGAAGGATCTCATCGTCGAGCAGGGCTTCGACCCTGTCTACGGTGCGCGCCCGCTCAAGCGCTATCTGCAGAGCCACGTGGAGACGCTGATTGCAAAGCTCATCATCCGCGACGACCCGCTGCCGCGCACGCACATTGTGGTAGACGCCGAAAACGGCGAGCTCACCCTGCGCACGGTGCTGCCGGCTGAGATTGTCAGCGAGTAAAGCACAGAATCAAACAGCCCCTTCCCGCAGGGTATCCCTGCTGGGAAGGGGCTGTTGTGATCCATGCTATCTGAAAGGAAGTTCTTATAGAACAGAAAATACGAAAGCCCGCGCCCTCCCGCTCTGCGCCCGGCAGCCGGAGGCTGCGCGCGAAATGCGTCCGGGCTCAGCTTGGAGCTTCGGCGGCTTTGCGCGCCGTCTTCAGGCGGATGGGGGACTCTGTAACTTTGTTACTTTACAGGAACGGAAAAATCGGGTAGGATAGAGCATACAGAGAAAGGGGCAAGGCGCTTGTCCCAAGAAACGATGGAAAGGAAATACCGCATATGGGATTTGACATCAACGTCGGCGTTCCCGCACTCACCGTTTTTCTGCAGGGCATTCTGAGCTTCTTCTCCCCCTGCGTGCTGCCTCTCGTGCCGCTGTATGTGAGCTATCTGGCCGGAGGCACGCGCTCCGTGGACGAGACGGGCGCGGTGCGCTACCGGAGAAAAACCGTCTTTCTCAACACGCTGTTCTTTGTGCTCGGCATCAGCTTCACCTTTTTTCTGCTCGGCCTCGGTTTCACCGCCGTGGGACGTTTTTTCAGCGGAAACCAGCGCCTGTTCGCCACCATCGGCGGCGTGATTGTGATTCTGTTCGGCCTGCTGCAGCTCGGCGTCTTCCAGTCGAAGGCGCTCAGCCAGGAGCAGAGGCTTCCGCTCAACCTCGGCAAGCTTGCCATGAACCCGCTGACGGCGCTGCTTCTCGGCTTCACGTTCAGCTTCGCCTGGACGCCGTGCGTCGGCCCGGCGCTGGCCTCGGTGCTGATCATGGCGTCGTCGGCCTCCTCGGCGGGAGCGGGCTTTCTGCTCATCGGCGTGTATACGCTGGGCTTTGTCATCCCCTTCCTCGCCGTGGGCCTGTTCACCGGCACCGTGCTCGATTTCTTCCGCAAGCACCGGAGGGTTGTGGCTTACACCGCCAGGATCGGCGGCGTGCTGATGATCCTCATGGGCGTGATGATGATCACGGGCTGGATGAACAGCCTCACCGGCTACCTGTCGAGCTTCGGCGGCGCAGCGGGCGGCGGGACCACCGTCTCCTCCGCGGGAACTGTCTCTGAGGAAAGCAATCCTGCGGGCGGCACGGCGGAGAGCGGCGTGCAGGCGGACGGCTCGCAGGCGGAGAGCGCGGCCTCCGGCGCCGCCTCCGAAGCGGAGAGCGCCGCGGACGGCTCCGGCAGCGGGGAGGCCTCCTCCGGCAGCGAAGAAAGCAGCGCCATTCCTGCCCCTGACGTCGACGTGGTGGATCAGTACGGCGTCACCCACAACCTGCGCGACTATAAGGGAAAGGTCGTCTTCCTCAACTTCTGGACGACGTGGTGCGGCTACTGCAAGCAGGAGATGCCCGACATCGAGGCGCTGTATCAGGAGTACGGCCTCAATGAGGACGAGGTTGCGATTCTCGGCGTTGCCAACCCCGCCTCCGGCAAGGCCTCCTACAGCGCGGACAGCGAGGACGCCGCGGGCATCGCCGCCTTCCTGGAGGAGAACGGCTGCACTTACCCTGTGCTCATGGACGAGACGGGCGAGCTGTTCAGCTACTTCTATGTCAACTCCTTCCCCACCACCTTCCTCATCGACAAAAACGGGGATATTCTTGGCTATATCCCCGGCGCTGTCAGCAAGAGCGTGATGCAGGACGTGATCCGGCAGGCGCTCGAGGCGTCGTAACTAGCTTTTGCCCGCTTCCCATTGATCGGAAGCGGGCAATTTTTATTTATCCCCTTGACAAACGGCGAAATATGCGATATTCTAGTCTTGTAGTTAGTTACACAAGTAATTAACCAGGTAACAAACCAACCAGCCAGTGCACGGCATGGGAAGGAGGCCGATCCATGAATTTCGACGGGGAGAAGCCGATCTATCTGCAAATCGCGGAGCAGATTGAGGACGCTATCCTGACGGAGGCTTTCCCGGAAGAATCACAGATTCCATCCACCACGGAGATATCCGTCACCTACAAGATCAACCCGGCCACAGCCCTCAAGGGAATCAACCTTCTTGTGGACGCGGGGACGGTCTACAAAAAAAGGGGCCTCGGCATGTTCGTGGCCCAGGGAGCAAAGAAGAAGATTATGGAAAAGAGAAAGCAGGATTTTTACGACAACTATATCGTGTCGCTCCTGGACGAGGCAAAAAAGCTCGGCATCTCGCGCCGGGAGCTCGCCGCCATGCTGGGCGGAGAGGAGGAGCAGTATGAGTGACAGCAGAAACGCCGCCCGGACCGCGCGCGGCGGGGCAGAAAATGCGGCTGAGCCCCGCACCGGCAGCCGCCTGACATATGAAAACGTGACGATGCGCTTCGGCGACGTGACCGCCCTCGACAGCGTGTCGCTGGCTCTCGAGCAGGGGCACGTGTACGGCCTGCTGGGCCGCAACGGCGCGGGCAAAAGCACGCTTCTGAGCCTGACGGCGGGCTGGCGGCACGCGACGGAAGGCGACGTCCTTCTCGACGGAAGGTCCGTGTGGGAAAACGGAGACGCGCTGCGGCAGATCGTCTGCATGAGCGACGGCAACCTCTTCCCCACACTGCGCGTGAAGCAGGGGCTTTTGTGGTACGCACGCTGCCGCCCCGGCTTCGACCTGGAGCAGGCGCTCGGCCTGTGCGAGAAATTCGGTCTCTCGCTCAAGGCGAAAATTCACACTCTTTCAACCGGCTACGGCACCATCTTCAAGCTGATCGTCGCCATGGCCTCGCAGGCACCGTTCACCTTCTACGACGAGCCGGTGCTCGGCCTCGACGCCAATCACCGCGACCTGTTCTACCGCGAGCTGATGGAGGATTTCGGGAACCATCCGCGCTGCGTTGTGATCTCGACGCACCTGATTGAGGAGTGCGCAGGTCTCCTGGATCATATTATCGTCATCAACAAGGGCAAGCTGATGCTGAACGAACCGGTGGAAGAAACGCTCGCGCGGGGATACGCCGTGAGCGGCCCGGCAGGCGCCGTGGATGCGTTCACCGCAGGAAAAAAGCTGTTCGGGACGCAAAGCCTCGGCGGCCTCAAAACGGCTTACGTGCAGGGCGAGCCGGCACACAGGGAAGCCCCGGAGGGGATCGAGATCGGCAAGCTCGATCTGCAGCAGCTGTTCATCCAGCTGACAAACGACTGACGCCGCGGAAAGGATGATAAGCATGTCAAATTCTGTCTGGAAGGGACCGTTTCGCTATCAGCTGACCTCCATGCTCAAGGCGGCAGGGGTGATGGTGCTGATCGTTGTGGCGGTTCAGATCTTCTTCAGCGTAATTGCTGCCTCGGCAGCGCCGGGGGAACCCATCTACAGCAACGCGCAGGAGTCCTCGTCGCTGATCTTCTGCTTTGTGCTCGGCTGCTGCATGTGGAAGGAAAGCTTCCACCTCTCGATGGCCAGCGGCATCACGCGCCGGGATATTTTCCTCGCCACGCTCACAAGCCTGCTGACTCTGTGCGTGGTTCTCGTGCCGGTGGAGCTTCTCCTGAGCTTCCTCATCAACCAGTTCCTCGACGCGCCCACGCTGTTCTTCCTGATTTACGGGCAATGGGGAAACGCCGCTGCCTCGTTTTCCAGCGCAGGCTTCGTCGTGCAGGGAGCTCTGCTGCAGATCGCGGGCTCGCTCGCCCTGGCCTATGCCGGCTTTTTCCTCGGCGTGGTGTTCTATGTCGTGCCGAAGTGGCTGCGCGTTGTGCTGGCGATTGCCATTCCCATCACGCTGTTTGCGGGGCTTCCCTCGCTGCTTCTGCTTCTCCCGCACGCGCAGCTGGAGGCGCTTCTCAACACGCTGGAGCTGTTCTTCCGTGCGCCGGGCAACGTGACGCTCGCCTGCCTCGCCGCGGCCGTGCTCTTTGCTCTGCTTGCATGGATTCCGGCACACCGGGCCGCTCTGATGCGCAACCCGCAGCCCTCCACCGCAACGAGCGACTGAGCCGGCAGCGGACCCACTGCCCGCAATCTCCCCCGCAACCGGCGCTTTCCCGACTGGGAGAGCGCCGGTTTTGCGTCTGAAGGCAGAAGCTGATCGCAGAATATCAGCCGGAAGAAGCGAACGCGCGGCTGCTCCCTTTCGGTCTATGCGTTCTGCGCAAAACAGCTAAAAATGATTGCCAAACAAGGAATCATCTGATATACTATGTTTAAGGCACCACCGCACAATTCGCGCCTTGGGGCTCAGGCGGCGTATCGCGCCAAAATTTTCCGTGATATTTTCCAAAAATGCTCGCCAATCCGGCAAGGATTGCCTGCGCTTTTTGGATCATCTCACAAAAAATTTTTTGGCACGCTACACCACCTGGAATGATGCGGTGTTGCCCTGTAACCGCCGCGCCGCCTTCTGAAAGAAAAACATATTCTCCGATCTTTTGCGCACAATAGGCCTCGAAGGCCAATCAAAACTTCCGGAGGTGCAAAAGAAATGAGAGAGATGAAAAACGGGGAAGCGGCCGGGGAGGAGCGGGACGGCGACCAGCTGCAGCTCGAGCGCATCGCGGACGCCGGGAGCGTCATCACCGGCGGCGGGCGCGCCGTTCACTGCCTCACCATCATCGGGCAGATCGAGGGCCACAACGTGCTGCCGCCGCAGAACAAGACGACGAAGTATGAGCACGTGATTCCGCAGCTCGTCGCCATCGAGGAGGAGCCGGAGATCGAGGGGCTTTTGATGATCCTCAACACGGTGGGCGGAGACGTGGAGGCGGGCCTGGCGCTGGCCGAGCTGATAGCCGGGATGAAAAAGCCGACGGTGAGCCTCGTGCTCGGCGGCGGCCACTCGATCGGCGTGCCGCTGGCCGTGGCGGCCAAGCACAGCTTCATCGCCCCGAGCGCCACGATGACGATCCACCCGGTCCGCATGAGCGGGCTGCTGCTCGGCGTGCCGCAGACGATGGATTATTTCCAGCGCATGCAGGAGCGCATCACGCGCTTCGTCACGGCGAACTCGCACATTTCCGCCCCGCGCTTCACCGAGCTGGCGATGAACACCCAGGAGCTCGTGATGGACGTGGGCACCGTTCTCGACGGCACGGACGCGGTGGAGGAGGGGCTGATCGATTCGCTCGGCTCGCTCTCGGACGCGCTCGAATGCCTCTACCGCATGATCGAAGCGAACGGGAAGAAGAAAACCAGAAAGAAAAAGGACGCCCGCAAGGGAGGCTCCTGATTCGGCGCGGGCTTCCGCGCCCTACATAGGCGGCAGCGCCGCAGATTCAGTTTGGAGGTACATATGCAGGAAATTTTGGAAGCGATTGTTCAGGGCGTCGTGCAGGGCGCCACGGAGTTTCTGCCGGTGTCGAGCAGCGGCCACCTCTCGCTCGCGCAGCACTTTATGGGCGTGCAGAACACCAGCCTTCTCTTCAACGTGATGCTCCACATCGGCACGCTGGCCGCCGTGGTCCTCGTCTACCGCAGGCTGATTCTGCGCCTGCTCCTCGCCCTCGTCTCGCTCGTGCGGGACGTGTTCACCGGCAGGTTCAAATGGAGCGCCATGGACCCGGACCGCAACCTGCTGGTGATGCTGATCCTCGGCCTTGTCCCGCTCTTTCTCCTGTTTCTGCCGGTGCCCGGCACGGGGATGCGGGTCAAGGACTACGCCGACCTGTGGGGCACGGATTCCACCATCCTTGTGGAGGGCGTGGCCCTGCTGGCGACGAGCGTTCTTTTGCTCGCCGCTCACCTGAAGAGCCGCGCCATGACCGCCGCGGCCGCGAACAGGGCCCACGGCGGATCGCAGCAGGCGGGACGCCGCCGCTTTACCGCGGCGGACGCCCTGACGGTGGGCGTGGTGCAGTGCGTGGCCGCCGTCTTCCCGGGGCTTTCCCGCTCCGGCTCCACGCTCTCGGCCGGCCTGCTGCGCGGCATCAACCGCCAGACGGCCCTCGACTACTCGTTCGTGCTCGGCATCCCGGCCATCGTGGCCGCGGCGGGCCTGGAGCTGCTCGACGCCGTCAAGGCGCAGGAGGCCGTGCAGGTCGCCCCGCTGCTCGTGGGCATGGTGGTCTCGGCCGTCGTCGGTTTCTTCGCCATCAAGCTGCTGCGCTGGATGGTGTCGAGCAATAAGCTCATCCCCTTCGTGGTCTACACCGCCGTGCTCGGCGCGGCCGTCATCGTGGTGGCCGTCATCGAGCAGAACACCGGCGTGAACCTCGTCACAGGCGTCCCGCTCTGGTAACGGGGGACGCGGCGGGGGAAGGCCCGGTGCGGGAGGGGAAAGGGCTTCGGTTGGAGCTCCTTTGTTTGCCGCCCGCGCCCCGCGCCCCGCGTCTTGCCTGCCGGCTCGGAAGGCGGGCGAAGCTTTCACGTTTTGCTCTTTTTCAGCTGTTGGGAGGCTTGCCTCCCGAAAACAATCCGGCTTTGTCCGGAGAGGGAGAACACAGAATCATGGCGGAACAGAAAACAAAATCAAAAACCAAACGGACCACGGCGAAAAAGCCGTCCGCGGAAAGGAAACCGGCCCAGGCGGGCGCGCGGCAGACAAAAAAGCCCGCGCGCGCCGCGCAGAGCCGGGCCAAAAAGCCCATGACAAAGGCGGAGAAGGAGCAGCAGCGCCTCCGGGAGCTCGAGGCCGTCCGCCAGCGCAATCAGGTGATGGCCGTCGTCCTCTTCGCCGTCTCCATCCTCATGGGCTGCCTCGTGCTGATTGAGGGCGAGAACGTGTGGGCCTGGCTGCACAGCCAGCTGATGGGCCTGTTCGGCGTGTGCGCCATCTTCTGGCCGGTGCTGCTTCTGTACATCGCGGTGGTGACGGCCCTCGACCGCCACGACAGCAAAATGAGCGTGAAGATCATTCTCATGGTCGTTATCATCATCCTGCTGTGCGCCGCCGTTTACGTCTTCGCCAACGAGTTCCGCGACGTCTCCTTCTGGGAGGAGCTCGTGGCCCTCTACGGCGACGGCCAGCTGCGCCGCGGGGCGGGCTTCTTCAGCGGCCTGCTCGGCATTCCGCTGGTGGCCGCCTTCGGCTCCATCGGGGCGAAGATCTTCACCATCCTGCTGCTCTTTGTGGCGGTGATGATTCTCACCGGCACGAGCCTCATCAAGCTCTTCCGCGTGGTGACGAAGCCCGCCGGAGCCGCCGCGACGGCTGTCGGCCATGCCCGCGACCGCCGCCGGATGGAGCGCGGGCGCATCCCCGGCAGCGCAGACGTCCCCTTCGAGCGCGACGAGCTGCCGCAGCACCCGGTGCAGTCCTCGCCCAAGCCGCGCCAGAAGAGCGACAAGCTCGAGGAGCTCGAGAAGGTCTTCGGCATCGCCGGCAAGGACAAAAAGGACAAGGGCGCGGAGAAGGAGAAGGCCGCCCCCGCCGGGGAGCCCGCCGTGCCGAGCCCCGTGGCGGCCATCGCCGCCGGGCAAAGGCTGCCCGAGATTCCCCGGGCGGAGCAGAGCGCGCAGCCCGCGGCGGAGAGCGCGCAGGGCGGCGGGGAGCCGGAGGCCATCGGCACGCCCGTGCCCTTCGCCCGGCCGGAGGAATCCCCCATCGACGGCAGCTACCGCTTCCCGCCCGTCTCCATGCTGGAGCTCTCCAAGGAGCCCGCGGCGGCGGACGTCACGGAGGAGCTGCAGTCGAACGGCCGCATGCTCGTCGAGGCGCTCAAGAGCTTCGGCGTGCAGACGAAGATTGTCGATATCTGCCGCGGGCCCACCGTCACGCGCTATGAGCTGCAGCCCGCCCCCGGCGTGAAGATCAGCAAGATCACCAACCTTTCGGACGACATCGCCATGAACCTGGCCGCCACCGGCGTGCGCATCGAAGCGCCGATCCCCGGCAAGGCCGCCGTGGGCGTGGAGGTGCCGAACCGCCGCACCTCCACCGTGCGCATGCGCGACCTGATTGAGAGCAGCCAGTTCCAGACGGCCAAGAGCCGCCTGACGGTGGCCCTCGGGCGCGATATCGCGGGCGAGGTGACGGTGGCGGACCTGGCGAAGATGCCGCACCTGCTCATCGCGGGCACCACCGGCTCCGGCAAATCGGTGTGCATCAACTCCATGATCATCAGCATGCTCTACAAGAGCTCGCCGGAGGAGGTCCGCTTCCTGATGATCGACCCCAAGGTCGTCGAGCTCGGCGTCTACAACGGCATCCCGCACCTGCTCGTGCCCGTCGTCACAGACCCGAGAAAGGCCGCGGGCGCGCTCGGCTGGGCGGTGACGGAGATGCTCAAGCGCTACCGCATCTTTGCCGAGAACAACGTGCGCGACCTGCAGGGCTACAACGCCCTGGCCGAGTCCTGCCACTATGAGGACGCCAACGGCCAGCCGATGCTGCACATGCCGCAGATCGTCATCATCGTGGACGAGCTCTCCGACCTGATGATGGCCGCGCCCAACGAGGTGGAGGATTCCATCTGCCGCCTCGCGCAGATGGCCCGCGCCGCCGGCATGCACCTTGTCATCGCCACGCAGCGCCCGTCCGTGGACGTCATCACCGGCCTGATTAAGGCCAACATCCCCAGCCGCATCGCCCTCACCGTCTCCTCGCAGGTCGATTCGCGCACCATCCTCGACATGGGCGGGGCCGAGAAGCTGCTCGGCCGCGGCGACATGCTGTTCGCCCCCATCGGCAGCCAGAAGCCGATCCGCGTGCAGGGCTGCTTCGTCAGCGACGCGGAGATCGAGAGCATCGCCAGCTTCCTCAAATCCGCCGCCGAGCACGAGTACGACGAGGCGATCATCGACGAGATCGAGAAGAACGCCGTCGCCGAGAAGGGCCGCGGCAAGGAGGAGGACGCGGGCAGCGACCAGGACCCGATGATGGCCGAGGCCATCCAGGTGGTGGTGGAGGCCGCCCAGGCCTCGACCTCGCTCCTGCAGCGCCGCCTGCGCCTCGGCTACGCCCGCGCCGGCCGCCTCATCGACGAGATGGAGCAGATGGGCATTGTCGGCCCGCACGAGGGCAGCAAGCCGCGCCAGGTGCTGATTACCTACCAGCAGTGGCTGGAGATGAACATGCGCAAGGCCGACGAGGCCGGGATTGCCGCCGCCAACCGCGAATCCGGCGGCAGCGGGACATAATCGCGGCCGCTTCTGCGCACACTAGCCCCAATGGGCGGAGACCACGCGCCGCCGCCCGGCCCGCCGGAGAACTCCGCGGCGCGCCGGGCGGCGCTTTGCGCCGTGGACCCGCGAAAAAAGGGAGGCGAGCGCGTTGCGCGGATTGCGGCGGCTTGGAAAATGGACGAGGGCGGCTGTCACGGGGCTGGGCTGCGGCCTGCTCAACGGGCTGTTCGGCGCGGGGGGCGGGATGGCCGCCGTCCCCCTGCTGCGGGCGGGAGGCCTGCGGCGCAGGGAGGCCCACGCCACCTCGCTGGCCGTGATGCTGCCGCTGGCCGCCGTCAGCGCCGCGGCCTATCTCGCGCAGGGGGCCGTCTCCCTCGCGGAGGCCGCGCCCTATCTGCCGGGCGGCTTTCTGGGAGCCTGCGCCGGGGCGCTCCTGATGAAGCGGATCCCCCCGGGCGTGCTGCGGCGTGTGTTCGGCGCGCTGCTGATCTTTGCGGGCGCGCGCCTGCTGCTGCGATGACGGAGTGGGTGACGGCTTTCCTCGCGAGCCTGGCGGCCGGCTTTCTCAGCGCGCTCGGCCTCGGCGGGGGCGGGGTGCTCGTGCTGTATCTCACGCTCGCCGCGGGCATGGACCAGGCGAAGGCGGGCGGGGTGAACCTGCTGTTTTTCCTGCCCGCCGCGGCGGTGGCCGTCGTCATCCATCTGCGGCAGGGGCGGATCGACTGGCGCGCCGCTTTGCGCTGCCTGCCCTTCGGGGTGGCGGCCGCCCTGCTCGGGGCGTGGCTCGCCTCCTTCCTCGAGGCCGCCTGGCTCACCCGGGGCTTTGCCGCGCTGATCCTCGTCATGGGCGCGCGGGAGCTCCTGGGCAGGCGGGAGGAGGACGGCTGAGCGGCCGCTTCACCGCCGGGGAAATCAGGGAGCGCGTCTTGCGGGCGGATGAAGCGGGTGGAAACGCGGGGAAAAGTGTGCTATACTGAAGCTGGCATTTCAGAAACATCACAGAGGAAGGAACGCTGCCATGCCATTTTTGCCGATTACAAGAGAAGAAACAGAGGCGCTGGGCTGGGACCGCCCCGACTTCGTGCTCGTGACGGGCGACGCCTATGTCGACCACCCGACCTTCGGCCCGGCCATCATCTCCCGCCTGCTGGAGAGCCGCGGCTACCGCGTGGCGATGCTCGCCCAGCCGGACTGGAAAACCGATCGCGACTTCACGCGCTTCGGCAGGCCGCGGCTCGGCTTCATGGTGAGCGCCGGGAACATCGACTCGATGGTCGCCCACTACACCGCCGCCCGCCGCCGCCGCAGCGACGACGCCTACTCCCCCGGCAGCCGCCCCGGCCTGCGCCCGGACCGCGCCGTCACCGTCTACACCCGCAGGCTCAAGGAGCTCTATCCGGACTGCCCGGTCATCATCGGCGGGCTGGAGGCCTCGCTGCGGCGCTTCGCCCACTATGACTACTGGGACGACGCGATTCGCCCCTCGGTGCTGGTGGAATCGGGGGCCGATTTGCTGACATACGGCATGGGCGAGCGCCAGTCGGCGGAGATTGCCGACCGTCTGGCGGCGGGGGAGCCCGTCTCCGCCCTGCGCGACATCCGCGGCACGTGCTATCTGATTCCCACGCACGAGTATGAGCCCGGCCCGGCCGTCGACTGCCCGAGCTACGAGCAGGTGCGCGCCTCCAAGCGCGAATACGCCGTCTCCTGCCGCAAGCAGCAGGACGAGCAGGACGCCGTGCGCGGAAAACGCGTGCTGCAGAAGCACGGCAGGCTTCTGCTGGTGCAGAACCCGCCCGCCCTCCCGCTCGACGGCCCGGAGCTCGACGCCGTTTACGAGCTGCCGTACATGCGCACCTGGCATCCGTGCTATGCCTCCCAGGGGGGCGTGCCCGCCATTCAGGAGGTGGAGTTCTCCATCACACATAACCGCGGCTGCTTCGGCGGGTGCAATTTCTGCGCCATCGCCTTTCACCAGGGCCGCATGGTCACCACGCGCAGCGAGGAGAGCGTGCTGCGCGAGGCGGAGCTGCTCACCCGCCTGCCGAGCTTCAAGGGCTACATCCACGACGTGGGCGGCCCCACGGCGAACTTCCGCGGCCCTTCCTGCGAAAAGCAGCGCACGATGGGCCTGTGCGCCGGGAAGAAGTGCCTGGCTCCCACGCCCTGCCCGGCGCTGCAGGTGGACCACAGCGGCTACCTCGCGCTCCTGCGCAGGGTGCGCGCGCTGCCGGGGGTGAAGCGGGTGTTCATCCGCTCGGGCATCCGCTTCGACTACCTCATGGAGGACCCCGACAAGACCTTCCTCCACGAGCTGATCGAGCACCATGTCAGCGGGCAGCTCAAGGTTGCCCCGGAGCACTGCTCGGCCGCCGTGCTCGACGCGATGGGCAAGCCGCACATCGAATCGTATCTCGCGTTCCAGCGGGAGTTTTTCCGCTACACGAAGAAGATCGGCAGGGAGCAGTATCTCGTGCCGTATCTGATGTCGTCGCACCCGGGCAGCACGCTGCAGGACGCCGTGGAGCTGGCGCTTTTCCTCAAGCGCGAGCATCTGCGCCCGGAGCAGGTGCAGGATTTCTACCCGACGCCGGGGACGATCTCCACCTGCATGTTCTACACAGGCCTGGATCCCTACACCCTGCGCCCCGTCTACGTGCCGCGCACAGACAGGGAGAAGGCCATGCAGCGCGCGCTGCTGCAATATTTCAACCCGGAAAAGCGGGCCCTTGTGGCGGAGGCGCTGCGCGAGGCGGGCCGCACAGACCTCATCGGCTGCGGCGAGGACTGTCTGATACCGCCGCCGCCCGGCGCGCGCCCGCCGCGCCGGGGTCCGGACGGAGGAAAAAACCGGAGCCGCGCGCCTGAGAGGCAGAGAGCCGGGGCGCCGCGGGCCGGAGAGAAGAAGAAACCGGCGTCAAAGCTGGGGGGCCGCTGGGAGAAGGACGCGGCGCGCTCCCGCAGAGACAGGAAACAGGAAGGAAGGGGCTAACCATGGTACGACAGCTAATCATCGACCGCTTCGAGGGACTCTACGCCATCTGCGAGGAGCTCGCGCCGGCGGGCAGGCAGGAGGCGGGGAAGAAGCCCGCCCGGAGCGGGAAGGACCTGCACTTTTTCGGCATTGAGAAGAGCGAGCTTCCGGAGAACGCCCGCGAGGGCAGCGTGCTTGTCATCGGCGAGGACGGCACGCTCTCGCTCGACGAGGAGGCGACCGCGGCCCGCCGCGCGAAGCTGCGGGCGATGCAGGACAATTTGATGGGGAAGCCCGCAAAGAGCAAAACATAAAAGTTTCGCCCGCCTTTGAAAAGGCGGGCGAAACTTTTATGTTTTGCTCCTCTGAAGCTTTCGCGCCCCGCCCTCAGTTCATCGTCTTCGGGTAGGCGTTCATGTGGATCTTCACGTGGTCGGCGCTGATGCGGTGCATGGCTACGCTCTCCACAAGGCCGAAGCCGAAATAGAGACAGGCGCTCGAGG
>CALWRP010000095.1 GCA_944383955.1 uncultured Clostridia bacterium | reverse complement strand
CCAAAATTTTCCGTGATATTTTCCAAAAATGCTCGCCAATCCGGCAAGGATTGCCTGCGCTTTTTGGATCATCTCACAAAAAATTTTTTGGCACGCTACACCACCTGGAATTATGCGGTGTTGCCTTTATTTTTCCCGCGAAGCCGTCACGCGCCGCCCAGAGAGGCGGCCAGCCGCAGCATCCAGTCCTCGTCCCAGGTGTAGCCGGTCAGCTCCTCTCCCGTGACGGCGAATTTGCGAAAGCCGAACTGCGCCATGCCGCGGTCGCTCGTCGCGTCGAAGTAGAGCCAGCGGCCGTCGAGCAGGGCCAGGTTCCACATGTGGTTTTCCCCGGAGGACACGCCGCTGACCGTCAGGCAGGGGATGCCCGCCTGCTCAAAGAGGAGCTGCAGCGCCTGCGCGTAGCCGCCGCAGATCGCCGTGTGGTCGGCCAGGGCCCCGCGGGCCGTCGCCGAGTCGTAGGGCATGGAGGCGAAATCGGCGTAATAGCGCTGGTCGTAGCGCACGTTCTCCGTCAGCCAGGTGTAGAGCGCCTCGGCCTGCTCCCGCTGGGTCATGCCGGGCGTCAGGCAGCTCTCCGCCACCTCCCCGGCCAGCGCCTCCGTCTCCTCCAGCGCGGCCAGCGCCTCCTCGCGCGTCAGATTGTTGAGCGGCGTGTACGTGATCGCCGTGCCGTCCCGGTTCAGGGCGCAGAGCAGATAGCTCCCGCCCGCCTGCTGCAGGGCGCGCGCCATGTCGTCCACCGTCATCGTGGGATCCGTGAGCCGCACGGGGCAGCCCTCCTCCCCCAGGTGCGCCCGCGCCGCCGCGATCAGCGCCCCCAGGCTGCCGGTCTCGATCCCCTCAAACTCCGCCGGATATTGCCCCGTCACATACGGCATGTAATCGAAGTCGCAGCGCAGCAGGCCGTCCTCCTGCAGCTGCACGCTGAGCTGCCAGGCGTATTTGTACGCCGGATGCTCCGCGAGGATACCGGAGTAAAGGTTCTGCACCGCCATCGCCGGATCCTCCCAGCTCTCCCCGAGCTGCGAGAGGTCAAGGAGCTCCGGCTGGCCGATCGCAGCCAGGGCGCGCTCGAGCTCGGCGGCGGCCTCCTGCGCGCTATGCACCGCCAGCGTTCCCCGCTCGCGCGGCGGCTGCGAGGCGGCCTGTGAAGCGTCCTGCGAGGCGTCCTGCGAGGCGTTCTGCGAGGCAGACTGCGAAGCGTCCTCCCCGGGCGCGTCGCTCTCCTCTGCGGACGCCGCCTCAGACGGCTCCCGTTCCTCCTTCGACGCGGAGGAAGCCGCTTCCAGCCCGCTCTCCGCCGCAGGCCGCTCCTCCTGCGCCGCGCAGCCCGCCGTGCAGAGCACGAGCAGCGCCAGCCCCGCGCAGGCCAGTTTTCTTCCCCATCCCGTTCTCATCTGTCCCCACCCTTTCCCCTGTTTACCAGGATAGACGATCCCGGAGGAGCAAAAGTTTGCGAAGGGAGGCGATCTCTGCAAAAAAACACCCGGCCCTGCAGGCGCGGCGGCTTGCGGGGGACGCCAAAAGGCGGAGCCGTCCTGCGCGATACGCACGCAAAACGGCTCCGCCCGCTGCCATTCTTTTTTTCGCAGGTTCTCCCGATTCCGCGGCCTCCCCCGTCACGGCCTCCCGTCCTGCCAGACCTGCGCGTCGAGATTCTCCGCCAGCATGGATTTCACATAGGACACTGACATGGTGCCGATGCCATGGGCGGCGACGAGCTCGTCCGTGTAGTCGGAGAGAAGGTAGAGGCGCATGTTCGCGAACCACCTGTCGTAGTGCATGACGACGGGCGTGGCGGAAAGATTTTGAATCGCCGTCTCCGCCGTGCCGTCCGGCTGCACGGTCTTCACCGCCTCGAAGCCGAGGACGATGCCGACGAGATTGTCGAGCCGGTCCTGCGCCGAGACGAAGTTCCCCAGCGAGTAGGCCACCGGCACGCTGCGGCCGTCGGCCGCCGTCACCGTCTCGATGGGCTGCACCACGTGCGGGTGGGTGCCGATCACGATGTCCGCGCCCCAGTCGGCGAGCTTCTGCGCGAACGCGCGCTGGCTGTCTGAGACGGTGTGCGTGTTTTCCGTGCCCCAGTGCGCGCTCACAATCACCACGTCGGCCTCCCGGGCGGCCTGCTCCACCTGCGCGCGGACGGCGTCCTCCTCGGAGGTGAACACCACGCGCGCCGCGGAGCCGGCGGGCGTCTGCAGGCCGTTGGTCGATTCCGTGAAGGCCAAAAGGGCAAAGCGGATCCCGTTTCTCTCCACCACGGGGACGCTCCACGCCGTCTCCTCCGCGCGCAGCAGGCCGCTGGTCACGCAGTCGCCGGGCATCGCGTCCCAGAAGCGCAGGGTGGAGCCGATACCCTCAGCCCCCTTGTCGTAGATATGGTTGTTCGCGAGGAAAAAGCCGCGCATGCCGATCCGATAGAGCTCGCGGGCCACGTCGCCGGGCGAGCAGAAGCGCGGATAGGAGGAGGGTGCAAGCTCGTCGGAGACGAGCGTCTCCACGTTAATAAGGTTGAGATCATAGTCCGCGAAGATCGGCGCGACATGCTCATAGAGGGCGGCGAAGTCATAGCCGTCCTCCCCC
>CALWRP010000094.1 GCA_944383955.1 uncultured Clostridia bacterium | reverse complement strand
CCTACACGACGCTCTTCCGATCTCGGTGATCGGATCCTATCGCGAAGCACTCTCACTCCCCGCACCGAGCCGCTGAAGCGTCGGTTTCCGGTGCCGCGCACCGCAAACCACCCAGCTTCCGGTAACCCGTTCCCCCAGCGCCCGGCTTCTTATTCCCACCAAGCTGCTGAAGCGTCGGTTTCCGGTGCTGCGCACCGCAAACCGATGCTTCAGACACTGCATCCGGCTGCATCCGGCTGCGGCCGGCTGCAGCCGGATGCAGTCAGCTCTCATAATCCTCGAGAATGCTGTTGAGCCTGTCCTCGCCGCGCACGGTGATGCCGCCGCGCAGCATTTTCTGGTCCGCCTCCGGCAGCAGGGCCACCTCCACGGCGACGATCCGGCGCGGGGTTACCTCGTCCTCGGCAAAAACGCCAATCTGTCCGTCGTATTCGCGAATGATATAGAGGGTTTGACTGAGAGAAACTGAGGAAGATCCCGAAATTCGAATGTTTTCTTGACTTGAGTTTTCGTTTGCAGTAGAATAAGACAGTATATTTGAACCGGGAGGCTCTGGAACGTCGGATTCCGGCTTCTGCCGCCCCGCGAGGAGCAGGACGGCCAGAAAGAGGACGGCCGCACAGCTGAGCGTTATAAGCATTTTCTTCATACCAATCACCTCGGCACTAGTCTTTGAAAAAACTGGTAATTTATGCGGCTGCCGGAGTGGTTTTTTGCGGGGAGAGACTGTGCGGACATGGCGGAGGAAAGGAGACAGACGGCTTAGTGAGAAAGACAGACATCAACCGTTTCGCGAAGCGCGAGCAGAGCACGGCCGGCGACACGGCGATCGGCGCTCTGCAGTTTATCGGCAGAATCGTGCGCAAGACGCTGCTCACCGTGTTCACCGTGTGTATGATTACGGGCGTCATCGTGGCGATCTCCGTGCTCTCCTTCATCTACAGCATGAAGGACGAGTCGATCGACTACGATCTGCACAAGCTCAAGCTCAACTACACCACCTTCATCTATGTGAACGGGGAGGGGGACGACCCGGACAACCCGGTTGAATCCCAGGCGCTCTACAGCGGGGAGAACCGCGTGTGGGTCGACTTCGGCGATATCCCCGAATATATGAAAAAGGCCATCATCTGCATTGAGGACAAGCGCTTCGAGGAGCACAAGGGCGTGGACTGGATCCGCACCGGCGGGGCCGTTCTGAACCTCTTCACCGGAAGCGGGGACAGCATGTACGGCGGTTCCACTTTAACGCAGCAGCTCATCAAAAACCTGACGGGGGACAGCGACGTCAGCCTGACGAGAAAGGTCAAGGAGATCTTCCGCGCGCTGAACCTCGAAAAGAAGTACACAAAGGACGAGATCCTCTGCGCCTATCTGAACGTCGTCAACTTCGGCAGCGGCTGCAACGGCGTGCAGGCGGCGGCCAACCTCTATTTCGGCAAGGACATTCAGGATTGCGACCTGGCCGAGTGCGCGGCCATCGCAGGCATCACGCAGAATCCATACAAATATACGCCCCTGCTGCATCCCGAGGCCAACAAGGAGCGCCAGCAGACCGTGCTGACGGAGATGTACGACCAGGGCGCCATCACCAAGCAGGAATACGAGCAGGCGATGGAGAAATCCGAGCACATGACGTTCGTCGGCAGCCGCGACGACGACGACGACGATGACGATACCGTCATCCCCGTGTGGAACTGGTATGTGGAGACGCTCTTCGAGGACGTGAAGAACGACCTGATGGAGCTCTACAACATCTCCGCCGACCAGGCCGTGAGCATGATCTACCACGACGGCCTGAAAATCTATTCGGCGCAGGATACCGAATACCAGGAGATTGCCGAGCGCATCCTCTCCGATCCCACCGTCTTCGATCCGCTCAACTCCGGCGCGGAGGCGGGCTATATCGCGATGGACTACACCGGCCGCGTGCTGGCCGTGGTGGGCAACATCGGCGAAAAGAGCGGCAACCGCCTGAGCAACAACGCCACCATGGCCAAGCGCCAGCCGGGCTCCTCGCTCAAGCCGCTTGTCGACTACGCCCCCGCCTTTGAGCAGAACCTCATCAACTATTCGTCCATCCTGCTCGACGAGCCGATCGAGAACTACTTCGACGACGGGCGCGCCGGCCCGAGCAACTATTCCCCCGGCTTTGAGGGGGAGGTCACGACGCGCTACGCCCTCATCAAATCGCTCAACCCGCCCGCCGTGCGGCTGCTGCAGCAGCTCACCCCGCAGGCCGCGGCCGCCTTCCTGGTGGACCGCCTCGGCTTCGACCCGATCGCCCAGTCCGACATGGTGCTCTCCATGGGCATCGGCGGCAGCATGGGCGTGACGGTGCGCGAGATGGCCGCGGGCTTCCAGGTGTTCGGCAACGGCGGCAAGTATTACGAGCCCTATACCTACTATTATGTGGAGGACAGCGACGGCAACGTCATCCTCGACAACCGCAGCAACGTCGGCAGCGAGGCGATCTCCTCGGAGAACGCCACCATCATGCGCAAGCTCCTCGAGGAGGTTATCGGTCCGTATCCGGCCACCGGCCAGGCGGCGGACGTCGCGGGCTGGCAGATCTACGGCAAGACCGGCACCACGAACTCGATGATGGACCTGTGGTTCGTGGGCGGCTCGCCCTATGCCGTGGCCGCCATCTGGGCGGGCTATCCCGACTATGACGAGGCCATGAACGACACCGACAACCGCCACAAGACGCTCTGGAGCCAGATTATGACGGAGTATCTCGCCAACAAGGAGAGCCGCTCCTTCTCCGACGATCCCGCCGTTTTCTCCGCCAGCTACTGCGCGGAGACCGGCAAGCTCGCCCTGCCCGGCGTGTGCACGAAGACGCTGACGGGCTGGTATACGAGCGACAACGTGCCCGGCTACTGCGACGGGGCGCACGAAGCCGCCTCCTCGGCCGTCTCCTCGGAAGCGGCCTCCTCCGAGGCGCCGTCCGAAGCGCCGTCCTCCGAGCCTCCCGCATCCTCTGAGGCCTCCTCTGCGCCGGCCTCCTCCGAGGACGAGAACTTCTGGTTCCCCTCGGTGCCGGATTATATCGACCCCTCCGCCTCCTCCTGGGAGGACATTCCCTCCTCCTCGGCGGAAAGCGGCTCATCGGCCTCCTCGCAGGAGCCCATCCCCATCGGCCCGCCTCCGTCTGACGACGACGGGGAGGACGGCGGCCTCTATGAAGAGCCCAGCGCGCCCGGCACTCTCGCCGGATAAGCATAGAATCAAAGTGTTCTGAAAAAGAACAAGAGAAACGAGGGATTCATATTATGGTAAAAATCGCAATCATGGGTCACGGAACCGTCGGCTCCGGTGTGGTGGAGGTTCTCACCACGCATGTGTCGAGCATCACCAAGCGGGCCAACGAGGAGATCCGCATTCAGTATATTCTCGATCTGAGGGACTTCCCCGACAGCCCTCTTGCCGACCGCTTTACCAAATCCTTCGATGTGATTCTCAACGATCCGGAGATTCTCGTCGTGGTGGAGGTCATGGGCGGCCTGCACCCGGCATACGACTATGTCAAGCAGTGCCTGGAGAGCGGCAAGAGCGTCGTCACCTCCAACAAGGAGCTCGTAGCCGCCAAGGGCGCGGAGCTGCTCAGGATCGCCCAGGAGAAGAACGTCAACTTCCTCTTCGAGGCCAGCGTGGGCGGCGGCATCCCCATCATCCGCCCGATGAGCCAGTGCCTGGCCGCGAACGATGTGATTGAGGTGGCCGGCATTCTCAACGGCACCACGAACTTCATCCTCACCAAGATGATCAACGAGGATATGTCCTTCGAGGACGCCCTCGCGCTCGCGCAAAAGCTCGGCTACGCCGAGCGCAACCCCGCCGCGGACATCGAGGGCCACGACGCCTGCCGCAAGATCTGCATCCTGGCCTCGCTGGCCTACGGCAAGCACGTCTATCCCGACCAGGTCCACACCGAGGGCATCACCAACATCACCCTCTCGGACGTCAAGTATGCCGACGCCTGGGGCGGCGTCATCAAGCTCATCGGCCAGGTGAGCAAGACGTCCGACGGCCGCCTGCAGAGCATCGTCTGCCCGATGCTGATTCCGCGCGACAGCCAGCTGGCCAACGTCGACGACGTCTTCAACGGCATCATGGTGCGCGGCGACGCCACCGGCGACGTCGTCTTCTACGGCAAGGGCGCGGGCAAGCTGCCCACCGCCAGCGCCGTGGTCGCCGATGTGATCGACTGCGTCAAGCATCTCAAGGCGCGCAAATACCTCTTCTGGGAGGACGGCAGCAAGGAGTATGTCGCCGACTACCTGGACAACGAGGTCGCCATGTACATCCGCTTCAAAGCGGCGAATCCGGACGAGCTCTGCCGCGCCGCGGAGAAGGAGTTCGGGGAAATCACCCGCCTGCTGCGCAGGGACGCGGAGCCGGACGAGGCCGCCATCATCACCCCCGTCCTCGCCGAGCGCGAGATCCGCGCGAAGCTTCCCGCCCTCGAGGCGCAGGGCGCCGAGATTCTCAACACCATCCGTCTGAGCGATTTTTAAGGCCCCCTGCCATTGCTGTTCAGGGCGCGCCTTTTAAAATAAAGTTAAAGAAATATGGCAGGTGCAGAACATGATACGTATCCAGGTTCCGGCAACCAGCGCGAACCTCGGCTCGGGCTTTGACTCCCTGGGCATCGCGCTGACTCTGTACAATCAGGTGTGGATGGAGGAGGACGACAAGCTCGAAATCTCCTGCAAGGACTCCGTCGTCGTGCCGAAGGACGAGAGCAACCTGATCTACTGGGCCGTCAAGCAGCTGTATCAGGAGTGCGGCAGAAAGCTGCCGGGCCTGCGGCTGATTCAGGAAAACAACATTCCCCTCGCGCGCGGTCTCGGCAGCAGCTCTGCCTGCATCGTGGCCGGCATTCTGGGGGCCAACCGCCTTCTCGGCAACCCCTTCTCGCGCTCGGACCTCATCAACCTTGCGGCGAAGATTGAGGGCCACCCGGACAACACCTCCCCCGCGATTGAGGGAGGCCTCGTCACCTCCGCCATGGAGGGCGGGCGCATCTACAGCGTGAGCGTGCCGGTTTCCGACAAGCTGCAGTTTGCCGTCTTCATCCCGCCGTTCGAGCTCAAAACGGAGATGGCGCGTTCCGTGCTGCCGGAGACCTACTCCCGCGCGGACGTGGTGTATAACCTCTCCCGCTCGGCGCTGATGACGGCCTCGCTCTTCTCCGGCAAGCTCGAGAACCTGCGCGTGGCGGTGGGCGACCGCATCCACCAGCCGTACCGCTCGGGCCTCATCGAGAATTTCGACAACGTGTTCCGCATGAGCTATGAGCTCGGCAGCCTCGGCACCTATATCAGCGGCTCCGGCCCCACCATCATCGCCATGGTGCCGACCGACAGCATGGACACCTTCATCGCCCATGCGGAGAACCACATGAAGGAGAAGGGCATCAACGGCTGGGATATCCGCTTTTTGAGCGTGGATTCCCAGGGCGCCCGGATCTTCGTGGACTGACGGCGGGCCGCCGTCCGGCGCAGCCGGGAACCGCCCAATCATCGAGAACTTTTGTAATGGGGGAACATCTATGAGTCTGATTGTACAGAAATTCGGCGGCAGCTCCGTCGCCAATGCCGAGCGCATCTACAATGTCGCCGACATCATCACCGGCACCTACCGGGAGGGCAACGACGTGGTCGTGGTCGTCTCCGCGCAGGGCGACACGACGGACGATCTGATTGCCAAGGCCAACGAGATCAACCCGAACGCCTCCAAGCGCGAGATGGATATGCTGATGACGGCCGGCGAGCAGATGTCCGCCTCTCTGCTGGCGATGGCGATCGAGAAGCTCGGCTTCCCGGTGGTCTCGCTGCTCGGCTGGCAGGCCGGCTTCCTGACGACCTCCGCCTACGGCTCGGCCCGCATCAAGCGCGTGGTGCCGGACCGCATCAAGAAGGAGCTCGACAAGAAGAACATCGTCATCGTCACGGGCTTTCAGGGCATCAACCGCTATAACGACATGACGACGCTCGGCCGCGGCGGCTCGGATACCAGCGCCGTGGCGATTGCCGCCGTGATGAACGCCGATCTGTGCCAGATTTTCACCGATGTGGACGGCGTCTACACGGCCGACCCGCGCAAGGTGCCGGGCGCGCATAAGCTCAACTATATCTCCTACAACGAGATGCTCGAGCTCGCCACCCTGGGCGCGCAGGTGCTCAACAACCGTTCCGTCGAGATGGCGAAGAAATATAATATTGAGCTGGAGGTGCTCTCCAGCCTTACCCGCAAGCGGGGTACAATTGTGAAGGAGGCCAAGAAAATGGAGAAAATGTTGATCAGCGGTGTGGCGAAGGACGAGGATGTCGCCCGAATTTCGATTATCGGGGTGCCGGACCGTCCCGGCCTGGCGTTCAAGATCTTCTCGAAGCTGAGCTCGAAAAACATCAACGTCGACATCATTCTTCAGTCCATTGGCCGCAACGGCACCAAGGATATCAGCTTCACCGTGGGCAAGTCGAACCTGCGCGACGCGCTTGACGCCCTGAGCCCGTACATCGAGCAGATCGGCGCGGCGAGCATCGTGCACGACGAGAACGTCGCCAAGGTGTCCATCGTCGGCGCGGGCATGGAGAGCCATCCCGGCGTGGCCGCGGAGATGTTCGAGGCCCTGTTCGAGGCGAACATCAACATCCGCATGATTTCCACGAGCGAAATCAAGATCTCCGTCCTCATCGACAGGGCGGACGCGGACCGTGCGGTGATCGCCATCCACAACAAGTTCTTCAGCCCCGAGACGATGTAAGCCTCCCGGGCGGCAGCAAGGGGCAGCAAGGGGCAGCAAACAGCGCCGGCAGACGTTTCTTTTCGTCTGCCGGCGCTTTTTTACATAATTGACGGGGGAGAGGGGCTATACTGAGAAGGGGACAGGCACGGGGGAGAACGGCGTGCGCGGGAACAAAAAAAGACGGCCCGCAAACTGCGTTCCGTCTCAGGCTGGTCCGAGTGGCGAGACTTGAACTCACGGCCTCTTGACCCCCAGTCAAGCGAGCTACCAACTGCGCCACACCCGGTTGACAACGTGATATATTCTAGCACAGTTTATTTGAAAATGCAAGCCCTATCATCAAAATTTTTTCATTTTTTTCGGCAGAGAAAGCAAACGGGGGAGAAGCTCATGGAAAACCGCCTCGCAGTATGGAAAAAAATCCTCTTCGGCCTGCTGGCCGCCGCCGGTGTGACAGGCCTGCTGACCGCCACCACGGCCGTGTTCTTTTACGCTCTCGGCAGCGCCGCGCCGCAGGCGTCCCCGGCCGCCGGGGAGCCCGCCTCCTCCTCCTCCGCCGCCGAGGAAGAGGAGGGCCCGCTGAGCACGTGGGAGTTCACCGGCCAGCCGGACGACTGGCGGCTGGTGCTCGTCAACTTCGAGATCCCCGTCCCCGCCGGGAACGATCCCGTGCTCGAGACCGTCGGCACGGTGCAGGTGGACGAGCGCATCGTGGAGGATTTGGAGCGCATGATCGGCGACGCGGCGCAGGAGGGCCTGACGCTCACCCTCTCCTCCGGCTACCGCAGCGAGGAGCGCCAGGGCGAGCTCTTTGAGCAGGCGGTGCAGGACAACCTCTCCCTGGGCATGAGCCTGCAGATGGCGGACATGGTGGCCGCCGAGTCTGTGGCGCGCGCCGGCTACAGCGAGCACAACACGGGCCTGGCCGTCGATCTCAACGGCGTGCTCGAAACCTTCGACGAGACGGCGGAATACCGCTGGCTGCAGCGCCACGCCTACGAGTACGGCTTTGTCCTGCGCTACCCGGAGGACAAGACGGAGCTCACCGGCATCCGCTTCGAGCCGTGGCACTACCGCTATGTGGGCCGTGAGCACGCGGAGAAGATGCGCCTGCTCAACCTCTGCCTGGAGGAGTATGTCGCCTACCTCGACGAGCAGGCGGCGCGCGGATGAGGCGGTCGCGGCAAATTCTTCTTTTTCCCGCCGCAAACGATTGAATTTATCTGATTTTTTGGTATAATAATGGGTAATCGCCTGCACCGGGAGGGGCTCGAACCGCGGCTCCGCCCGCCCGCTGGGGCGAATTTTGAAGAAAAATGAGGGATACTATGGACAAACGGGTAGTTCGGACGAGATTCGCTCCCAGTCCGACCGGCTTCATGCACGTGGGAAATCTGCGCACGGCCTTATACGAATACCTGATCGCCAGGTCGCAGGGCGGCAGCTTTGTGCTGCGCATCGAGGACACCGATCAGGAGCGCTTCGTGGAAGGCGCGGTGCAGGTGATCTACCGCACGCTCGGGGAGGTGGGCCTCAGCCACGACGAAGGCCCCGACGTCGGCGGAGAATACGGCCCCTATGTCCAGAGTGAGAGAAAGGAGCTGTACCGCCCCTATGCGGAGCAGCTCGTGCGCGACGGAAAGGCCTACTACTGCTTCTGCACGAAGGAGAGGCTCGAGTCTCTGCACGCGGAGAAGGAGGGCGGCGGCTACGACCGCCACTGCCGCGACCTGCCCGCCGCCGAGGTGCAGGCCCTGCTCGACGCGGGCACGCCCTACGTCATCCGGCAGAAGATGCCGCTCGAGGGCTGCACCACCTTCCACGACGCCGTCTACGGCGACATCACCATCGAGAACAAGGAGCTCGAGGATCAGGTGCTCCTGAAATCAGACGGCTATCCCACCTATAATTTCGCCAACGTCATCGACGATCACCTCATGCACATCACCCACGTGGTGCGCGGCTGCGAGTATCTGACCTCCACGCCGAAGTACAACCTGCTCTATGAGGCCTTCGGCTGGGAGGTGCCGACGTATGTGCACCTGCCGCTCATCATGGGCAAAAATGAGGACGGCAGCGTCTCCAAGCTCTCCAAGCGCCACGGCTCCACCGGCTTTGCCGACCTCGTGGCCGAGGGTTATCTGCCGGAGACGATCGACAACTATATCGCCCTGCTCGGCTGGTGCCCGAAGGACAACCGCGAGCTCTTCACGCTCGCCGAGCTGGCGGAGAACTTCTCGATCGACGGCATCAGCAAGTCGCCCGCCGTCTTTGACTACGACAAGCTGCGCTGGTTCAACGGCGAGTACATCCGCGCCATGGATCAGGAGCGCTTTCTCTCGCTGGCCATGCCGTACTTCCGCCAGGTCTTCGGCGATAAGGAGTGCGACTGGCAGGTGCTCGCCTCGATTCTCCAGCCGCGCGTGGTGCAGCTCACGCAGATCCCGGAGATGATCGGCTTCTTCCGCGAGCTGCCGGACTACCCGGCCGAGTTCTTCGTCAACAAGAAGAGCAAGGCCACCCTGGAGAACGCCGGCCCCATGCTCGAGGCCGCCATCGCGGAGCTCGGGCAGCTCGGCGAGTGGAAGCTCGACGCGATCCACGAGGCGCTGATCGCCCTGGCGGGACGGCTGGGCGTGAAGAACGGCACGCTGCTGTGGCCGGTGCGCATCGCCGCGGCCGGCGTGCAGGTGACCCCCGGCGGCGCGATGGAGATCCTGACGATTCTCGGAAAAGAAGAGGCCCTGCGCCGCCTGCGCGTGGGCCTGGAAAAACTGAAATGAGGAGGTCTGCCCGATGAGCGACGAAATCAAGCGGACTGAGGACGCTGCCGCGGAGAGCAGCAATTTTATCCATGAGTTTATCAAGGAGGATATCGCCGAGGGCGGCCGCTTCGCCGGGATGCGCGTGCACACCCGCTTCCCGCCGGAGCCGAACGGCTATCTGCACATCGGCCACGCCAAGGCCATCTGCATCGACTTCGGCACCGCCGAGAAATTCGGCGGCCTGTGCAACCTGCGCATGGACGACACCAACCCCACCAAGGAGGACGTCGAGTATGTCGAGAACATCCAGAGCGACATCCGCTGGCTCGGCTTCGACTGGGAGGACCGTTTCTACTACGCCTCCGACTATTTCCCGCAGATGTACGAATTCGCCGTGCAGCTCATCCGGCAGGGCGACGCCTATGTCTGCGAGCTGACGCCCGAGCAGATGCGCGAGAACCGCGGCGACCTCTCCACGCCCGCCGTCAGCCCCTACCGCGACCGCCCCGTGGAGGAGAGCCTCGACCTCTTCGCCCGCATGAAGGCCGGCGAGTTTGAGGACGGCGCGATGACGCTGCGCGCGAAGATCGACCTGGCCTCCGGCAACTTCAATATGCGCGACCCGGTCATCTACCGCATCAACCACCTGCGCCACCACCGCACCGGCAGCGAGTGGTGCATTTACCCGATGTATGATTTCGCCCACCCGCTCGAGGACGCCCTGGAGGGCATCACGCACTCGCTGTGCAGCCTGGAGTTCGAGGATCACCGCCCGCTGTACGACTGGGTGATCGCCCATGTGAACACGCCCTCGAAGCCGCGGCAGATTGAGTTTGCCCGCCTGGGCATCAACAACACGGTGATGAGCAAGCGCAAGCTGCGCTATCTGGTGGAGAACGGCTATGTCTCCGGCTGGGACGACCCGCGCATGCCCACGCTCTGCGGCCTGCGCCGCCGCGGCTACACGCCCGCCTCCATCCGCAATTTCTGCGAGCGCGTCGGCGTGGCCAAGGTGAACAGCACCATCGAATACAGCTTCCTCGAGCACTGCCTGCGCGAGGACCTCAACGAGAACGCGGCCCGCGTGATGGCCGTCCTCGAGCCCGTGCGCCTGACGATCACCAACTATCCGGAGGGGCAGACCGAGGAGTTCGACGTGGAGAACAACCCCAACCGCCCGCAGGACGGCACGCACAAGGTCACCTTCTCCCGCAGCCTGTGGATCGAGAAGGGCGACTTCCTCGAGGAGCCCATCAAGGGCTACTTCCGCCTGTTCCCCGGCAACGAGGTGCGCCTGAAGACGGCCTATGTCGTGCGCTGCACCGGCTGCCGGAAGGACGAGGCCGGAAACGTCGTGGAGGTGTTCGCCGAGTATGACCCCGCCACGCGCGGCGGCAACACGCCGGACGGCCGCAAGGTGAAGGGCACCATCCACTGGGTGGAGGCCGGCTCCGCCCTCGACGCCGAGGTGCGCCTCTACGACAGCCTGTTCACCGTGCCGGACCCGGACGCCCACGATTATCTCGAGGTGCTCAACCCCGAATCGCTGAAGGTTCTCAGCGGCTGCAAGGTCGAGCCCATCCTCGGCGAGGCCAAACCGGGCGAATCGTTCCAGTTCATGCGCCAGGGCTATTTCTGCGCCGACAGCGTGGACAGCGCCCCGGAGCACCTCGTCTTCAACCGCTCCGTCTCCCTCAAGGAGAGCTTTAAAAAGACGAAATAAAGACGGACACAAAAACCGCCCCTCCCGGGGAGCCGCGCCGCTGCGGGCGCGCCCATCGGGAGGGGCGGTTTTGCTGTGGTCGGGCCTCACGCGCCCTCGATGTGCTCGCCGTAGAAGCCCTGCACGAGCACCTCGCCGGAGCTCACGGTGAGGGTCTCGCCGCTTCGCGTCTTCACGAGCAGGGAGCCGTCGTCCGCCACGCCGCAGGCCGTGCCCACCAGCTGCCGGCCTGCCCGCCGGAGGCTGACGGTGCGGCCCACGGTGACGCAGAGCGAACGGTATTCCTCCGGGAAGGAGGAGACGCCGTAGCGGTCGTAGAGGAGCTCGAACTCCTCCAGAATTTTGCCCAGCAGGGCGGCGCGGCGCACGGGCCTGCCCGTCTCCAGCAGCAGCGAGGTGGCGCGGTCGGCGAGCTCCGGCGGGAAGGATTCGGTGCCCGTGTTCACCCCGATGCCGGGAATCAGATAGTGGATGTGCTCCATCTCCGCGGAGAGCTCCGTGAGGATGCCGCAGACCTTCTTCGTGCCGATGACAACGTCGTTGGGCCACTTGATTTTCGCCTCGCAGCCCGTCAGGGCGCGGATGCCGCGGCAGACGGCGACGGCCGAGAGCAGCGTCACGCCCGTCACCTCGTTCGGCAGCACGTCGGGGCGCAGCAGGATCGAAAACCAGAGCCCGCTGCCGGGCGGGGAGATCCAGCGGCGGCCGAGACGGCCCTTGCCGCCCGTCTGCTCGTCTGCCACAAAGACGCTGCCGTGCGGCGCGCCCGCGTCCCCCTGGCGCTTGGCCTCCTCGTTCGTGGAATCGACCGAGGGCAGAGAGACGACGCGGCAGCCGAAGGAGCCGTGCCCGCAGAGATTGGCGCGGATCTCCGCCTCCGAAATGCTGTCCGGCACGTCCCGCAGGCGGTAGCCCCGGCGGGTCACGGACTCCACGGTGTAGCCCTCCGCCCGCAGCAGCTCGATGTTCTTCCAGATTGCGGCCCGCGTGACGCCGAGCCGGCGGCTCAGCTCCTCTCCCGAGACAAAGCCCTCGCTCTGCCGCAGAAGGGCGAGCAGCTCGTTCTTTGCTGACATCCTGTCCCATCCCTTTCCCGCGCCCGCTTTCCCCGAAGGGGAGGAGCGCCCAGCGTTTTCCCGTTCTCCTCCGGCAGCCCGTTCCGCGGGGCCGGAGAGCCTTCCGCGCTCCCGGGCGCGCGGCGCGGGAAAACGGAAGGAGGCTGAACTTCATTATATCGGATTTTGCGAACCGCGGCAAGCGGATAAAAAAATATTGTTGCGCGCCGCGTTTCGTGCTATACTATATTCCATATGGGCGCTTGTCGCGGCACAGGAGGAGGTGAGGGCTGTGGATGTCCGTCCGGGAGATATTCTGCTGATGAAAAAGCCGCATCCCTGCGGCAGCAAGACGTTTCTCGTCCTGCGCTCGGGGATGGATTTCAAGATCCGCTGCACGTCCTGCGGCCATGAGATTATGCTTCCCCGGCTCAAATGCGAGAAGAATATCAAAAAGATCCTCCGCGAGGACGGGGAGAAGGAGACGTAGCGCGGCTTCCTTTATTGCAGAAGACAGAATTGACAGGAAAGGAAACCGAACGCCATGTTTGACACCTTAGACGCTTTTTCCCGGCGCTACGACGAGCTGACGCTCAAGCTCGCCGACCCCGCCGTCTCCTCAGACCCGCAGCAGTACGCCGCCCTGATGAAGGAGTTCCGGGAGATCACCCCCCTTGTGGAGACGTATGCGCGCTACCGCAGGGCCGCGCAGGACCGCGACGGCGCGAAGGAGCTGATGAACGCCCCCGGCACGGAGCGCGAGCTGCGGGAGCTGGCCGCCGCCGAATATGAGGAGGCGGGCTCCGCCTGCGAGGCGCTGGCCGAGGAGCTCAAGCTCCTGCTGCTGCCGAAGGATCCGAACGACGAGAAGAACGTCATCGTCGAGATCCGCGGCGGGGCGGGCGGCGAGGAGGCCGCCCTCTTCTCCTCCGTGCTCTTCCGCATGTATTCGATGTACGCGCAGCAGAGGGGCTGGCAGATCGAGCTGCTGGGCGCCAACGAGACGGAGCTCGGCGGCTACAAGGAGATCTCCTTCACCGTCGCCGGGGCGGGCGCGTATTCCCGCCTCAAGTATGAGAGCGGCGTACACCGCGTGCAGCGCGTGCCGGAGACGGAGACGCAGGGCCGGATCCACACCTCCACCGCCACCGTGGCCGTGCTGCCGGAGGTGGACGAGGTGGAGATCGCCATCGACCCGAAGGATCTCAAAATCGACACCTTCCGCTCCAGCGGGGCGGGCGGCCAGCACATCAACAAGACGTCCTCCGCCATCCGCATCACCCACCTGCCCACCGGCATGGTGGTGGAGTGCCAGGATGAACGCAGCCAGTATAAGAACAAGGACAAGGCCATGCGCGTGCTGCGCTCGCGGCTCTACGAGAAGGAGCAGGCCGCGCGCGACGCCGAGGTGGCGGACCGCCGCCGCTCCCAGGTGGGCACCGGCGACCGCTCCGAGCGCATCCGCACCTACAACTATCCGCAGGGCCGCGTGACGGACCACCGCATCGGCCTGACCATCTACCGCCTCGAGGACTTCCTCAACGGGAACCTCGACGAGATCCTCGACGCCCTCATCGCGCACGACCGCGCCCGCCGGCTCGAGGAGGCGGCGGAAAACCCAGCATGAAAAGAGGAACCATGTGTTGAAGCAAACCGAACTTCTCAGCGCCTCGCGGCCGGAGGACATCCGGACGGCGGCCCGCATTCTGCGGGAGGGCGGGCTTGTCGGCATCCCCACGGAGACGGTGTACGGCCTGGCCGCCAACGCCCTGGACGGGAAGGCCTGCGCCGCCATCTTTGCGGCCAAGGGCCGCCCGGCGGATAATCCCCTGATTGTTCATATCAGCGACATAAAGCAGCTCTATACTTTAGTGCGTGACGTGCCGCAGGAGGCCGAGCGTCTGGCCTCCCTCTACTGGCCCGGCCCGCTCACCATCATTCTGCCGAAGGCGGACTGCATTCCGGACGAGGTGAGCGCGGGGCTCGACACGGTGGCCGTGCGCTTCCCCTCGCACCCGGCGGCGCAGGCCGTCATCCGCGAGAGCGGGCTGCCGCTGGCGGCTCCCTCGGCGAACCTTTCCGGGCGGCCGAGCCCCACCACGGCGCAGCACGTTCTGCACGACCTGGGCGGGAAGATCGACGCCGTCCTCGACGGGGGCCCCTGCTCCGTGGGGCTGGAGTCCACCGTCGTCACCCTGGCCTGCCGGCCGCCGCGGCTGCTGCGGCCCGGCGGCGTCACGCTCGAGCAGCTGCGTGCCGCCCTGGGGGAGGTCGTGCTCGACCCGGCGGTGCTCAACCCGCTGGCCGCGGGCGCGCAGGCCGCCTCTCCGGGGATGAAGTATAAGCACTACGCCCCGAAGGCCAGCGTGATTCTGCTCGACGGCACGCGGGAAGCCTATCTCTCCTATGTCAACAGCCACACAGAGGGGGCGGGCGCCCTCTGCTATGCCGGGGACGAGGAGGCGCTGCGCGTGCCCACCGTCTGCTACGGCAGCGAGGAGAACCCGGCCGAGCAGGCGCAGGAGCTCTTCGACGCCCTGCGCCGCCTCGACGAGCTGGGCGTCTCCACCGTGTACGCCCGCCTGCCGGAGACGAGCGGCGTCGGCCTGGCGGTATACAACCGTCTGATCCGCGCCGCCGGTTTTGAGGTGATTACGCTATGAAGCAGCTTGTCATCGGCCTGACAGGGCCGACGGGGGCGGGCAAATCGACCGCCGCCCGGGAGTTCGCCGCCCTCGGCGCGCAGGTGATCGACTGCGACCGCCTCGGCCAGGAGATCCTCGACACGCCGGACTGCCGGGCGCAGCTCTGCGAGGCTTACGGGGAGGAGATCCTCTCCGCGGACGGGACCGTCTCCCGGCCGAGGCTGGCGGAGCGGGCCTTCGCCGCGCCGGGGGCCTCCGCGCGCCTCAACGCCATCACCCACCCGCTGATTCTGCGGGAGATGAACGAGCGCACCCGCCTCTTTTTCGCGCAGGGCGCGCCCGCCGTCGTCATCGACGCGGCCCTGCTCTTCGAGAGCGGGGCGGACGCGGCGTGCACGGTCTGCGTTTCGGTGCTGGCCGCGCCGGAGATTCGCCTGGAGCGGATCATGCGCCGCGACGGCATCACCCGCGAGCAGGCGCAGGCGCGCATGCGCGCGCAGAAGGACGGCGATTTTTACCGGCAGCGCTCCGCCTTCCTCCTCGACGGCAGCGGCGAGGCGGAGGGCCTGAGGGAGCAGACGCGGCTTCTGTATCAACGGCTTCTGGAGGAATAAATGCGCAAGCTATGGAAACGTCTTCTGGCTCTTGCCCTCGTCTGCCTGGTGCTCTGGGGCGGCAAAACGCTGATTGGCGCGGGCTACCGCCTCTTTCTGGAGGCCATGTACCCGATCCGCTATGAGGAGATCGTGGGGGAGGAGGCGGGCAAATACAACCTCGACCCCGTCCTCG
Source organism: uncultured Clostridia bacterium (assembly GCA_944383955.1). Classification (GTDB taxonomy): domain Bacteria; phylum Bacillota; class Clostridia; order Oscillospirales; family Acutalibacteraceae; genus Caccousia. The sequence continues at coordinate 21,380 of CALWRP010000094.1, read as the reverse complement.
TCTTCTCCGTCATCCGCGCAGAGAGCAGATTCCGCCCGGAGGCCGTTTCCGGCAAGGGCGCCTACGGCCTCATGCAGATTACAGAGCCCACCTTCGAGTGGCTGCAAACGAAGATGGACGACGGCGGCACGTACACGGTGGAGGATCTCTACCGGCCGGAAATCAACATCCGCTACGGCTGCAAGCTGCTGTCCATCCTGCTGGGGCAATACAGCTCCACAGAGACCGCCCTGTGCGCCTACAACGCCGGCATGGGCCGCGTGGGCGAATGGCTGGCCGACGAGGCATACTCCTCGGACGGCGTGACACTGCACACCATCCCGTTTCCGGAAACGGAAAACTATGTGGCCGCCGTGATGGATAATTGCGGCGTCTACCGGGATTTATATCAATTTGACTGGAACGGAGGCACATTGCATGTCCAAAAAAAATGAGAAGAAATACGATGCCAAGAAGCTGGCGGAGGAGCTCCTGATTCCTCGCCGCAGCGGCCTCGGCAAGACCACGGAGAAGGTGCTCGCGAAGGCCGAGTCCTTCGGCGAGGGCTACAAGAAGTTCCTGGACCGCTCGAAGACGGAGCGCGAGGCCGTGAAGACGGCCGTCGCCCTGGCGGAGAAGGAGGGCTTTGTCCCCTTTGACGCGGCCAAGACCTACAAGGCCGGCGACAAGGTTTACTGCAACAACCGCGGCAAGGCCCTGATTCTGGCCGTCATCGGCAAAAACGGCTGTAAGAACGGCGTGCGCATCGCCGCGGCCCACATCGACTCGCCCCGCCTCGACCTCAAGCCCCATCCGCTCTATGAGCAGAACGAGCTGGCGATGTTCAAATCCCACTATTACGGCGGCATCAAGAAGTATCAGTGGACGGCGATTCCGCTCTCCATGCACGGCTTTTTGGTGAAGAAGGACGGCTCCACGGTGGAGATCAACGTGGGCGAGGAGGCCGGAGACCCGCAGTTCTGCGTGACCGACCTGCTGCCGCACCTGAGCGCCGAGCAGATGACGAAGACGCTGGCCAAGGCCATCGAGGGCGAGAACCTCAACATCCTCATCGGCAGCCAGCCGCTCGACTGCGACGAGGGGGACAACCTCGTCAAGCTCAACGTGATGCGCCTGCTCAACGAGAAATACGGCATCACCGAGGAGGACTTCGTCTCCGCCGACATCGAGTTTGTGCCCGCCTTCAAGGCGGCGGACGTCGGCTTTGACCGCAGCATGATCGGCGCCTACGGCCACGACGACCGCGTCTGCGCCTATCCCGCGGTGATGGCCGCCTTTGCCGCCTCTGAGCCCGAGGAGACCTGCCTGGCCGTCCTGGCGGACCGCGAGGAGGTGGGCAGCGACGGCAACACCGGCCTCAACTCCGAGTTCATGCGCTACTTCATCGCCGACCTGGCGCAGATGGAGGGCATGGAGCCGCGCCATGTGCTCAGCCGCTCCAAGTGCTTCTCCGCCGACGTGAACGCGGCCTTTGACCCGACCTACGCCTCCGCCTACGAGGCCACCAACTCCTGCTATCTCAACGGCGGCGTCTGCGTGACGAAGTACACGGGCTCCCGCGGCAAGAGCGGCACGAGCGAGGCCTCCGCGGAGTTCATGGGCGAGACGCGCGCCCTGCTGGAGAAGAACGACGTGCTCTGGCAGACCGGCGAGCTCGGCAAGGTCGACGGCGGCGGCGGCGGAACGGTCGCGATGTACATCGCGAACCTGAACGTCGACGTGGTGGATATCGGCGTGCCCGTGCTCTCGATGCACGCCCCGTTCGAGATCATCTCCAAGCTCGACCTCTACATGACCTACAAGGCGTTCCTCGCCTTCTTCGAGAACAAGTAAAGGGGTATCCCATAAAAGAAGCTCAGGCATCCGAACCGTTCGGGCGCCTGAGCTTCTTTTCTGATTGCGCTGCCGGAGCAGAGCGGCCTGTCAGCCTGCGCCTTCCCGGGAATGGAAAAGGATTTCCTTCCCGAGGCTCCCGGCAAACGCCATCTCCTTTTTGACCTGGTCGCCGATATACCCGCCCACGTCGACGACGTAGACCGCATCGGAGAGTTCAATTTTCCTCAAATGGGCCTGCTCGAGCGCGTCGCGATCCTCGCCGGAGAGGGCAAGCCCGCCGACATTGTAGACACATTGCAGGACGTTCCAGCGCCGCTTGGTTTCCAGCAGAAAGGCGATCCGCTGCATTTCTCTCTCAAATTTCATGCTGCCGCACAGCGTGACGGTTTTCATGAAATACCTCCGTTTCTCAAAGACAAGGAAAAGCGCCCGAACAGGCTGATTCGGGCGCTTCCTTTGTATTCCTTATGATTCGCTCATCCCGCGCGCGGGGAAGGGGGCGTCAGCCCCCGAAGCACTTGTGGTTCGCGCCGTTGAAGACAATGCCGCGCGCCGCGTCGACCGTGACGGTCGTGCCGCTTCTGAGAAGGTGCGTGGCGGATTTCGCGCTCACGATGACGGGCTTGTCGAGGGCGAGGCCGACAACGGCAGCGTGCGAGTTCTCGCCGCCCTGCTCCGTGACAATGCCGGAGCACGACTTGATGAGGGCGAGCATGCTGTTGTCCGTCTTCGGGGTGACGAGAATGTCGCCGGGTTTAAAGTCGCGGATCGCCTTCTCGTCGTCGGGGCCGCTGACGATGGAGAGATTGCCGGAGACGCAGCCCTTGCCGATGCCCGTGCCGGAGACGAGGACGTCGCCGACAAGCTGCACCTTCAGAAGGTTCGTGGTGCCGGAAATGCCCAGCGGGACGCCGGCGGTGATGACGCACAGGTCGCCATCCTTCACGAGGTTGGAATCGCGGGCCACGTTGACCACATGGTCGAAGAGATCGTCGGTGTTCTCCTTCTCCTCCACCATGATCGGGATGACGCCCCAGGAGAGGTTCATCTGGCGCTGCACCTTCGGCTCGGTGGTGCCGCTGATGATGGGGCAGACGGGGCGGTATTTGGAGATCATGCGGGCCGTCGCGCCGGATTTCGTCACCGTCATGATGGCCGCGGCGCCGAGGTCGTGGGCGGTGGTGCAGGTGGCGTGCGAGATGGCGGAGGTGACGTTCGGCAGCTCCTTGACCTCGCGGTGGCTGAAGCGGGCCTTGTAGTCGATGTCCTGCTCGGTGCGCTCGGCAATGCGGGACATGGTGGTGAGGGCCAGCACAGGATATTCGCCGGCAGCCGTCTCGCCGCTGAGCATGATGGCGCTGGTGCCGTCGTAGCTGGCGTTGGCGACGTCGGTCGATTCGGCGCGGGTGGGGCGTGGATTCTTCATCATGGAATCGAGCATCTGGGTGGCGGTGATGACCTGCAGACCGGCGTTGTAGGCCTTCTGGATCAGCTCCTTCTGAATGATCGGGATCTCCTCGAGGGCAATCTCGACACCGAGGTCGCCGCGGGCCACCATGATGCCGTCGGAGACGCGGATGATCTCGTCGATGTTCTCGACGCCGTCGGAGTTCTCAATCTTGGCGATGATGCGGATGTTGTGGCAGTCGTGGCGTTCGAGCTCCGCTCTCATGTCGAGAATATCCTGGGCCGTTCTGGTGAAGGAGGCGGCGATGAAATCGAAATCCTCGCGCACGGCGAAGGCGATATCCGCCTTGTCCTGCTCGCTGAGGAAGGGCAGGGAGAGCTTGATGCCGGGCACGTTGATGCTCTTGCGGGCGGAGACGGGGCCGCCGTTGACGACGGTGCAAAGGATATCCGTCTCAGTGGCGGAGTTGACGCGCAGCTCAATCAGGCCATCGTCGATCAGGATACGGGTGCCGGGATAGACCTCCTTGGGCAGGTCGGCGAAGGTGATGGCGGCAATCGTGTTGTCGCCCTCGATGTCGCGGGTTGTCAGCGTAAAGGGAGCGTCCTTCTCAAGAAACACCTTCGGCTCCTTGAACTTCTTCAGGCGGATCTCCGGGCCCTTGGTGTCGAGCAGCAGGGCGACCGGGCGGCCGAGCTCTTCTCTGAGCTTCTTGACCTGGTCCGCGCGAACCTTCTGTTCCTCGTGCGTCTGGTGGGAGAAATTCAGGCGGGCAACGTCCATGCCGGAAATCATCAGCTGGCGCAGGACGTCCCCCTTGTCTGTGGAGGGGCCGAGGGTGCAAATGATTTTTGTTCTTCTCATAGTGTTCCATCCCTTCTGTTTTTTGAATGACGAAAAGAGAAAAGAATGCCATAGAGCAGCATCCGGGAGCGGCGGCGCCAGAGCGCCCGGTTTCCCGAGAGGTCATGGAAAAAGACGGCCTGTCCGCCGGAATTGACAAAAGCCCGCCTTTGACCGGATAACCTTTTATATATGCTAACATCAAAAGGGGAAAAATGCAAGGCTGGAGTGAAATTTACGCTTTTTTCATTGCATTCGGCCCGCTTCGGCGGTACAATGAAACAGGATCCTGCTCAGTGCGGGCAGAGCGTCAGCAATCGCGAGAGGAGGCGAGCCGCGCATGCGAAACCGAAAGCCGGAGCGCATTGTCAAAAGCAAGGTAAACTGGAAGAAGCGCAGCCAGGTCAACCGCCTGCACCTGATGATGACCTTCCTCTCCATCGCCATTTTTCTCTCTGTGGCGGCGGGGATTTTCCTGGCCGTGGTGGAGATCTACGATCCCTTCGGGGAGGCGGAGCCGGCCTCGTCGATCCCGCTCGTCTCCTCCTCCGCCGCGCCCGAGGAGGAGGGGCTTCCCACCTACGACAACAGCTTCAATCTCGTGCTCGCCAATTCCCAGCAGGCGCTCCCGGATTCCTTTGAGCCGCAGCTGACGGAGTTTCAGGGCGTCACGGTCGACGAGAGAATCGTCCCGGCGCTCGAGCGCATGCTGGAGGACGCCGCGGCCGCCGGCGTGACGCTGACGGTTGAGAGCGGCTATCTCAGCGCAGAGGACCAGGACGCGGAGTTCAGCAGGCAGGTGGAGGAGCTGATGGCAAACGGCTATACGCGCGTGCGCGCGGAGGACTCCGTGCAGAGCTCCTTCGGGCGCGGCGGCTACAGCGAGAGCCAGACGGGAATGACCGTGGCGTTTTCCAGCGGGGAGGGCGATTTCGCCTCCAGCGAGGCCTCCCGCTGGCTCACCAAAAACTCCATTCTCTACGGCTTCATTCTGCGCTTTCCCTCTGGCAGCGAGGACGAGACGGGAAGAGACTGCGACCCCACGCGCTACCGCTATGTGGGCACGCAGAACGCGGAAAAGATGCGCCAGCTCTCCATGTGCCTGGAGGAATACGCCGAATACGTTTCCAGGCAGCAGGGCTAGAGCCTGCGCGAACACAGGAAAGGCAACACCGCATCATTCCAGATTGTGCGGAGTTGCCTAAAACAAAGCAGAGGTGTCATATTTGTATCAGCTCAAGAAGAAATGCGGCGCGGCGCGCAGAGGCGAATTCCCCACGCCCCACGGCGTGATTCAGATGCCGGCCTTTATGAACGTCGCCACGGCGGGGGCCATCAAGGGGGCCGTCTCCGCCCTCGACCTGAAGAACCTCAAATGCCAGGTGCAGCTGTGCAACACCTATCACCTGCACCTGCGCCCCGGCGACGAGACGGTTCACAGGCTGGGCGGCCTGCACCGCTTCACCCGCTGGGACGGGCCGATCCTGACGGACAGCGGCGGCTTCCAGGTCTTTTCGCTGGCGAAGCTGCGCAACATCAGGGAGGAGGGTGTCACCTTCGCCTCCCACATCGACGGCCACAAGATTTTCATGGGCCCCGAGGAGAGCATGCGAATCCAGTCGCACCTCGGCTCGACCATCGCCATGGCCTTCGACGAGTGCATCGAAAACCCGGCGGAATACCGCTATGTGAAGAACTCCTGCGAGCGGACGGCCCGCTGGCTTTACCGCTGCAAGGCGGAGCTCGACCGCCTCAACGCGCTGCCGGATACCATCAACCCGCGGCAGATGCTGTTCGGCATCAACCAGGGCAGCACCTATGAGGATCTGCGCGTCGCGCACATGCGGCAAATCCGCAAGCTGGATTTGGACGGCTACGCCATCGGCGGGCTTGCGGTGGGGGAGAGCGCGGAGGAGATGTACCGCATCATCGAGGCCGTGGAGCCGGAGATGCCCGCGGACAAGCCCCGCTATCTGATGGGCGTGGGCACGCCCGTCAATATCCTGGAGGCGGTGCGCCGCGGCGTCGATCTCTTTGACTGCGTGATGCCCACGCGCAACGCGCGCCACGGCCATGCCTTCACCTGGGAGGGCGTGCGCAACATGATGAACGCGAAGTACGCGCTCGACGAATCCCCGCTCGACCAGGCGTGCGGCTGCCCTGTGTGCCGATCGTTTACGCGGGCGTATCTGCACCACCTCTTCAAGAGCGGCGAAATGCTCGCCATGCGTCTTTGCGTGATGCACAACATCTATTTCTACAACACGCTGCTCGAGAGAATCCGCCAGGCGCTCGACGAGGACGCTTTCGAGGAATTCTACGCAAAATATGTGCCTGTTTTGGGCGTGAGAATCTAAATTGCGCTTGCATGCGGCAGGAAATCTTGCTATACTATATCTGTTGCATGTTCCGCACCAAATCAAAAAATAAGGGGTATGTTTAAAATGAATCAATTCCTGTTGCTCGACGCCGCAGCCTCCACGACCGGCACCACTGCCGACATGGGAATCGGCAGCATGCTGCTGATGCTGCTTCCCTACGCGCTGATCATCGTGGCGCTCTACTTCATCATGATCCGCCCGCAGTCCAAGAAGCGGAAGAAGGAAGAGGCCATGCGCAAGGGCGCGCAGATCGGCGACGAGATTACCACCATCGGCGGCGTGGTGGGCCGCATTGTCAGCATTAAGGAAGAGAACGAGACGCTCGTCATCGAGACCGGCACGGACCGCAGCAAGATCCGCATCAAGAGATGGGCAATCGGCAGCGTGGACACCATCCACGACGACGCGGAGTAATTCCCTCTCCGCCCGTCTGCCTCCGGAAGAGACATAACGGCGCTCCCCCTCACATATCATTTGGACAAATGATATGTGAGGGGGATTTTTTATGCGCAGAAGCAGGGGAGCGGAAAAGCGGGAATGGACGGCGGCCCTTCGCGCTGTGTTGCTGGGAACGGCAGGGGGGAGCGCCGCCGTCTTTTTGCTGCTGCTCGCCGTCTCCTACGCCTTTGTCTCCATGAAGCAGATCCCGCAGGCCGCGGTTCCGGCGGTTGTGCTGGCGGTGTCCGCCCTCGGCTCGCTTCTGAGCGGCTTTCTCACGGCGCGGCTCTCAGGCAGGCGCGGACTTCCGCTCGGGGCGTGCGCGGGGCTGCTGCTGTTTCTGCTCTTCGCCGCCGCGGGCGCTGCGGAGGGTGCGGTGTCCTCCTGGGCCGCCCTGCTCACCCGTCTGCTTGTGATGGCGCTCGGCGGCGCGCTGGGAGGGTATGGCGGCATCAAGCGCAAATGAATAGGAAATGAATATTATACAGCTGTTCACATAATGTGTTTTGGTGAGTTTACATAATATTCGATCATACACTTTCTCTGCATAACTGTATATTTTTGTATTGCGTTCCTCGGGAAGATGTATTATAGTAGAAATGGTACAGGAATGAACCATGTTCGCTGCATTTTATCGCCTTTTTCCCTACATCTGTCCGGCGGGGAACCTCTGGAGGTGTGGGATATGAGGCTTATGAGGACAAACATGAGACCCGGACGCAGCCCGGCCGCCGCGCATGCGCGCTCTTCCGGCCTGCTGTGCCGGACCCATCTGGCGCTCTATTTTTTCTCGCTCTGCCTGTTGGCGGGAACCGCGCTGGGCACCGCCGCCTCGGTGAGCTCAGGCGAGCAGGTGCTGCGGCGGTTTGATTTTCTCTTCCAGACGAGCGCCTCCCTGCGCATCTCGGAGCCTGTCTATTCGCTCTTCTTCGCGTCGTTTGCCTCGTCCTTCCTGTTTCTCGTTTTGTGCTTTCTGTGCGGCCTTTCCATGTGGGGCTTTCTGTTTGTTCCCGCCATCGTCTTTTTTCGCGGCTACGGGGTGGGGCTGACGGCCGGCTTTCTCTGCTATTGCTACCGCTGGACAGGCGCGCTTTTTCATCTGCTGGTTTTGCTGCCGGGCGTCGTCTTCATCAGTCTGGCTCTGCTCTTTTCCGGCAGAGAGGCCTTCCGTGCGTCCAGGGCCCTGGCCCGCACGGGCCGCCTCGATTTGAGAAGTTATGTGACACGGTTCGGATTCACGCTCTCCCTGGCGTTTGGCGCGGCTGTCCTGGACGTCGTGACCTCTGTCTGCTTTTCAGGATTTTTCTCTTTTTCCTGACAGACTGCCCGAAGCGTGTTGAGAGAGGAAAAAGAGGATAGGGTAAAACAACATGATGATGGATTATCGAAAAGGCTTTGAACAGTATCTGGAGCAGGAAAAGCACGTGTCGAACAACACGCTCGACTCCTACCGCAGAGACGTGGACCACTTCCTCGACTACCTGCAGGAGACCGGGGTGGAGGAGCCCTCCCGCGTGGGCGCGGCGGAGATCGAGGCGTATGTGGCGCACCTGGCCTCTCTGAACAAGAGCAGCGCGACGGTGACGAGAAGCATCGCCTCCATTCGCGGCTTTTATCAGTATCTGATCGCCGAGGGCTGCGCGTCTGAGAATCCCGCCCGGGCCGTGAAGCTGGAAAAGCCGGAAAAAAAGCTGCCGCAGATTCTCTCCGGCAAGGAGATTGAGCTCCTGCTGAGCCAGCCCAACCCCAAGGAGCCCAAGGGCTGCCGCGACAAGGCCATGCTCGAGCTGCTCTATGCCACGGGCATCCGCTCCTCGGAGCTGGTGGAGCTCAATGTGGGAGACATCGATCTGCGCTCGAACATTCTGGTGTGCGGGCGCGGCAAGAGCGGGGAGAGGCGGATTCCGGTTCACGCCACGGCCATCACCGCCGTCTCAGACTATGTGTGCCGCGTGCGCTCCGCCATTCTCTCGCCGGACGGCGGACAGGCCCTGTTCACGAACCTCAACGGCCGCCGGCTGACGCGCCAGGGCTTCTGGAAGATTGTGAAGGGCTACGCGGAGCAGGCGGGGATCGTCAAGGAAATCACGCCGCACACGCTGCGCCACTCGTTCGCCCTGCATCTGCTTGAAAACGGAGCCGATTTGAAGGATATCCAGCTCATGCTGGGACATGCCGATATTTCTTCGACACAAATTTACGTTCACCTATTGAACGATCACTTCAAAGAGGTATATAATAATTGTCATCCCCGTGCAAAGCTTGGATAGCTTGCCGGGAGCATGCGGTAAAAAAAGAAGTAGGAGTGATTGTTTTGGGTCTCTTTTCCATCAACTACAACAAGCCGGGCCCCGGCGTTTCGAAGGACGCGCCGGTCAAAAAGCCGTTTTTCCGGTTTTGGGAGGTTTATTTCAGAAAGTTCTTTGATCTGATCAAGGTGAACATGCTCTTCGCCGTGCCGACTGCCGTCGTCATCGCCCTGATTCTCCTGTTCAGCTCCTTTCTTTCCGGCGTCAACCCGGCTCTCTCGTTCCTCGGCCTGCTGCCGAGCGTGCTGCTCTCGCCCTTTGTCGCCGGCCTGACCTTCGTCTGCCGCAATTACGCGAGGGAGGAGCACGCCTTCATTCTCTCCGATTTCGTGGACGCGGTGAAGAACAACTGGAAGCAGTTCCTCGTCAACGGCCTGGTCTGCTACGTCTTCTTCATTCTCATGTCCATCGCCATCAACTTTTACTCCTCGCAGGTGCAGACGAACTCGATTCTCTATCTGCCCCTCGCGATCTGCTTCATTCTCTCGTTCCTCTTTGTCTGCGCGCAGTTCTACGTGCCGGTGATGATCATCACCTTCGATCTCGGCCTCTCGAAGATTTACAAGAACGCCCTGATCTTCGCCATCATCGGCCTGTGGCGCAACCTGATGCTCCTTGTCATCCTCGGCGTGTTCATTCTGGCCGCGGTCATCTTTTTCCTCGTGCTGCCTCCGCTGGCCGTGCTGGTCTTCATCGTTCTCGGCGTGTTCTGGGTGTTCGGCTTCTTCGGCTTCCTCATCAACTTTGCCGTCTATCCGATGGTAGTCAAGTACATCATCAAGCCCTACGAGAGAGAGCAGGAGGAGAAGAACAATCCCGAGGGCAAGCCTGCCGAGGAGGAGGACGAGCCCGATTTCCAGGATTCTCTCTATTGAGGCTCCGCTCTATCCCGTCTCGCGTGCCCTGTCCGCTCCGGCGGACCCCTCGAAAGACAGCAAAAGCCCCTGCATCGGATGGTACCGGTGCAGGGGCTTTTTACTATTATTGATTGATTTCGGTGCTTCAGCGGCTCGATCCGGATGCAGCGTCTGAAGCATCGGTTTGCGGTGCACGGCACCGGAAACCGACGCTTCAGCGGCTCGGTGCGGAAAGCGGCTGGATGGGAAAAAGGCGGGCGAAACTTTCATGTTTGCTCTTTGGCAGCGTTCTTTTTGCGGTTTTTCACCTTTGCCAGCGGGTTCGCCTGCATGGCGTCGGAGATCTGCTGATTCGACAGGTGGGTGTAGATCTCCGTGGTGCCGAGATTCTCGTGGCCCAGGATGTCCTTGAGCACCCGGATGTCGACATTGCCGTGCTGATACATCAGCGTGGCGGCCGTGTGGCGCAGCTTGTGCACGGAGTAGCCCTCGGCGGCCAGATCGATCTCACCCAGGTATTTTTTGACAAGGTGCTGCACCGTTTTGGGGCTGATGCGCCTGTTCTGCCGGCTGATGAAGAGCGCGTTGCGGTCCTCTGCGCGCAGGCCGTCGTGCGGGCGCACCGCCAGATAGCGCGCAATCGCCTCACGGCAGGCCTCGTTGAGATAAATTATGCGCTCCTTGTTTCCCTTGCCCACGATTCTGAGCGTCTCAGAGCCGTTCCTGACGTCCGAGAGATTGATGCCCACCAGCTCTGACAGACGCATGCCGCAGTTGAGGAAGAGCGTGAGGATGCAGTAGTCCCGCTCCGCATACGGCCCGTCGACCTTCGAGAGCAGCTCGAGCGACTGCTCCAGGGAGAGATACTTGGGCAGGGATTTTTTGAGCTTGGGCGTCTCCAGCTCCTCGATGGGGTTGACCTCGAGCTTGTTGACCTTGTTCGTGAGATATTTGAAGAACGTGCGCAGGCTGGAAACCTTGCGCGAGCGGGTGGCCGCGCTGTTGCCGCGCTCCACGCCGAGATAGTTCATATACTCGTAGACCGTCGTCAGCGTGACGCTGCGGATGAGGTCCAGATCGACGTCGCTGATGTCGATCTGCTCAAACGGCACGTCCGGCGCGACGAGGTGATTGTGCCGCTTGAGATAGCGGAAAAATGTGCGCAGGTCCGTGTAGTATTCGAGAACCGTCAGCACAGACTTGCCCTTGATGGTTTGCAGATAGCCGAGATACTGGCGAAGAAGCTCCGGCGCGCCCGCGAGCTCCTCCTGTAATTTGGCCTGTGGTTTCATGGAACATCACCGTCTTTTTTTCTGGAATTTCGAAGACAGGCGGCCGCGGCAGGGAACGGCGGGCGCCTCTTTTTCGAACATATGTTGTTTTGATCCGCGATGGCCGGGGAAGACGGAGCCGCAAGGAGGGCTCGAACGGAAATCGAACATACGGACGAGCGAGCGCGGCGCAGGTGAAATCGTTGCCGCGGCTCCGGCAAACGCAACGGCGCACTGTTCCGCAGGAACGCCCGGCCAGGCGTGCCTTGTCTCGACAGAACCATTCGCGCGCTCCGGTCCGCATGCGCCGTCAGCCGTCCCGTGGAGCTTGCAGGCCGCCGAACCGGCCGGCTTCGCATGAACCTGCGTTCGGCGAGCCTCCGGAGCGGCCTGCGGCTGTGCGTTCGGGATAACGCCTCAGAATACGGGCACGGCGTCGAAGGCGCACAGCAGACACGCGGCAATCGAAGACACACGGCAAAACAAAATTACGGCGGCCGGAAATGAATCAACGCCGCGCGCGCAGGAAACGCCGCACGGCGCAGCGCACAGGCGGCCATCGATCCAACACACAGCACGCGGAAGCTCACACAGCGCAAAAACGCAAGGAACCCGCAAATGCAGGCGCCACCGCAGCATGCCGCAAAAGAAAAATAACGCGGAGTGAACCGCGCAGTTCCTGCGGGATATCCGACAATACAGCTAATCCAGCAACAGCGCGAGCGTGGAACCCGGTTACTCAGAAGCTCGCAAACGCAGGCGCCACCGCAGCAGGCCGCAAAAGAAAAATGCTGCGGAGTGAACCGCGAAGGTCCCGCGGGATATCTGACAATACAGCTAATACAGTAATACAGCGGCAGCGCGCCTGCGGAACCCGGTTACCAGTGTAGCACCGCCAAAGCAATCTGACAAGCTTTTTCTCCCTCCCTCAATTATACAAAATATTCATTTTGTATAATTAGAATACCAGAAAAGCGGGGCTTTTGCAAGCCCCCATTTTGCCCCCCCTCCCGCGTCGTTGTGAAGAGAGCTGCGGCCGTCAGGCTCCAAAGGACGAAGGACGGCGTTCTGTTTTTCGCTGTGCCTGCGGCGCTCAGCGCACTCAGTTTGGGAAACGCGGCGGGACATGTTTTTCCTAATCCGTTTCCCGCAGTGGAAGAATGCCGCCCACATCCCGCAGCGGCCCCGCGTGCAGCGAGAGCGGGAAAACGCCGTGGCTGCGGAGAAAGGCGGCAATCGCCGCGCCGTCCGGATGCGTGGAGAGATCGCCGGCAAAGGCCAGCGTGGCTTTGTCGAGCTTGCCGCAGGCTCCGCCGGGAAAGCCGCAGCTGTACCCCGGCAGCTCCACAAAGCCCGGACGGATGCGCAGCACGTCGAGGCCGCACCCTTCGGTAGCCGCCGCGATCGAGGGATCCGCCGTCACCACGGCCTCCCTGCTGACTATGACGGTCGAGCACTTCGCGTAGCCCTGGCGCACCGGAACAAAACGGATGTTCTCCTCCTCGCAGAAGCGCAGCAGCGTCTCGTCGCAGTGCGCGCTTCCCAGGCACAGCGGCCCGATGCGCGCCGCGTTGAGCAGGACGTCCCCCGGATAGCGGGCCGCCGGGGCGCGCTGCGTCTCCTCGGGCAGAAAGCCCTCCGCCCGCAGAGAAGCGAGCAAATGTTCGCAGCCCCGCGCGGCGAGCACCCTCCTGCCCCCGAGCGGATGGCAGACCATGTCCGCATGCGCCTGCACCGGCACGGCCAGCGCCGGGCAGGGCTCTACCGGAAGGCAGGCCACGCCGCAGCGCTCCAGCGCGGCGATGGTCTCCGCGGCAAGAGAGGAGACAGCGGCGAGCGTGACGCGCCCGCGCGGCAGATTCGGTTCTCTGATGCAGGCTTCGCCCATCCTCTCTTCCCCCTTTTCTCTCGTTTTCGAACAAAGTTGCGGTTATCACAGCGCGCCGCCCTGAAGACAGAGTGGGCGGAAAAAGCCGTGGCTTCGAACAAAGCGGCGGCTGCCTTCTCTCTCAGCGCCTCCCCTGCTGCTCTCTCTCAAATCTGGCGCAGGGCGTCCACCGGGTTCAGGCGCGCCGCCTTTGAGGCGGGATAGACGCCGAAGACGACGCCGGAGGCCGCGGAGAACAGCAGGCTCAGCGCCACGACGTCCCCCCGCACGGCGAAGGACGTCTGCAGCAGGGCCGCCCCCGCGAACGAGAGCAGGCAGCCGGCCGCCAGGCCGCAGACGCAGCCGAACAGCGAGAGGAACAGAGCCTCGAACAAAAATTCCAGAAGGATGGTCCCCTTGGTGGCTCCCAGCGATTTTTTCACGCCGATCTCCCGCGTGCGCTCGCTCACGGACACCAGCATCACCGTCATGATGCTCAGGCTTGCCACCAGGAGCGAGACGGCGCCCACGGCCGAGAGGACGAGCGTCACGATGCCGAGCATGGAATCGAGCGTCTCGCGCTGCTTGGCGATATCGTTGGCCGTGTAGCGGTCCGGGTCGCCGCCCAGACGGCCGAGGCTGGCAAGAATCGCGCGGCCCGTCTCGGCCACCGCTGCGGCGTCCGCTACCTTGACGGCAATCTGATCGAAGCTCGTCTTCCCCGTGCTCGACTGAAAGGTGGTGTACGGCAGGTAGACGAACGTCGGGATGTAGCTGCCCATCATGTTCTGCAGAAGGCCGCTGCCCGTCTTCACGATGCCGATCACCTCGAACTCCTGCTCCGCCCCGCCGCACACCAGCGAGACGCATTTGCCGACGATGTTGGCGCGGGCATAGGCGCTGCGGGCGAACGACTCATCCACCAGGCAGACGTTCTCCCGGCCCTTGAGGTCGGCTCTGTCGAACATACGTCCGTAGAGCACCTCGAGGGAGATGATCTCGTCCGCGCTGGTGTCGATGCCCCAGACGAGGGCCTGCGTCTCATACCGCCGGGTGGACAGCTCCGCCGTCTCCACCAGCACGGGCGTCACCGCGTCCACGCCCCCGCAGGAGGCGATGACGGCGAGCTCCTCCTCCCGCAGCGCCGCGCCGGAATCCGCAGAGGCCGAGACGGTCAGCCCGCTCAGGCCCAGGCTCTCCAGCTCGCGGCTCACGGCGGAGGTGCCGTACTGCGCGATGCTGCTCACCAGCGTGACGGAGGCCACGCCGATGGCGATTCCGAGCGTTGTCAGGGCCGTGCGGCTGCGCTTGCGGCGCAGGCTGCGCAGGGCCGACTGCAGCAGATAGCGCATCACGCCGCCTCCTTCCGCTCCGCCAGGAGCACGCGCGCCCCGTCGGAGAGCCGCTCCGGCTCGCAGAGCAGGATGTCGCCCTCCCGGATGCCGGAGACAATCTCGAAGCCGCTGTCGTACTCCTCCCCTGTCTCCACATCGGCCCGCACGGCCCTGCCGTCGCGGTAGACGAACACATACTCGCTCCCGTCCGCGTCGGCTCCCACGGTCTCGTAGGGCGCAATCAGCACGTTCTCCTTCTCCTGCGTCACAATCCGCGCCTTCACGGAAAAGCCGGGCTTGATGTCGTCCCCCGGATCCTCAACGGAGGCCAGCACCTCCACCACCGTCTCCTGCGTGGTGCCGGAGAGCGTCTGCGTGGCCTCGTCGGCGATCTCCGTGATAACGCCGGTGTAGACGGAATCGCGGAAGCCCACGCCGGTGATCTCCGCCCGCTGGCCCACGCGCAGGTCCGCAATCTGCGATTCGCCGACCGTCAGGCGCAGCTGCAGGCCGTTCCCGCTGGAGACGACGACGGCCGTCTGCCCGGCGCGCACATAGCCGTCCTGCTCGATGGCGACGGAGGTGACCGTCCCGTCAATCGGAGAGCCGCGCTCCCTGGTCTCCAGCTGCACCTGCGGCGTCTGCCCGTCCAGAAAAGCGGCATAGGCCTCCACGGCGTCCTGCTGCGAGCTGCCGGCGGGCAGCATGGTAACCTGCCCGAGCGTCTGGCCCGCGCTCACCCTGTCCCCCGGCGCCACCGTCACAGACGAGGCCATTCCCGCGCGCTCGGCGGAGACATTGCTCGAGCCCGTGCGTTCCACCTTTCCCATGCAGGAGACGAAATCCTCTGCGGAGACGGCCGTGACCTGCGTATAGCTCACGCGCGGGATCGACGCCTGATACCATTTTCCCGCCCCAAACACGGAAATTGCCGCGGCCAGGGAGAGGCCGGACAACAAAAGATATTTGTTCAAGATCATTCCCCCATTTCGTTTCTCCGGCTTATTCTTTGAGCCCGATCCGCAAAATATGAGCCGCGCGGGAGGAAAAAATCGCGGGGCCCCGTGCATAAACGAAGGCGCCCGCGGAACAAAATAACCGTGTGAGGTGATGGGAAATGAGCATGATTCAATGCGACGTGGACTGCGTGTACCAGCAGGACGGCTACTGCTCCCTGGACATGCCCTCCGCGGTGACGAACTACACCGGGAACGGCTGCGTGCACTGCATCCGCGTCATTGAGCGCAGGGAGTATGAGGAGGGAATCACCCCCTTCACTCCGTCAGAGCAGCAAAGGCCTCCCGCACATTTTTGACGCCGCACAGCTCGATGCCCTGCGGCGGCTCCGCAAGCTGCCGCAGGCAGTGAGCCGGCAGCACGCAGCGGCGAAAGCCGAGCCGGGCCGCCTCTGTCACGCGCGCCTCCGCGTGGGTGACGGAGCGCAGCTCCCCGGCCAGGCCAATCTCCCCGAAGACAATCGCGTCGTCGCGCACCGGCGTATCCTTGAGGCTCGAGACGAGCGCCATCGCCACGGCCAGGTCGACCGCGGGCTCGTCCAGGCGCAGGCCGCCCACCACGTTGAGGTAGGCGTCGAGGTTCGCGAAATAGTAGCCAGCGCGCTTCTCGAGCACGGCCAGCAGCAGCGCCATGCGGTTGTAATCGAAGCCGGTAGCCATGCGGCGCGGGTTGCCGAAGCCGCTGGCGGTGGCAAGCCCCTGAATTTCGGCCAGGATCGGGCGCGAGCCCTCCATCACGCAGGTGACGCAGGTGCCGGAGACGTTCTTCGGCCTGCCCTCCAGCATGGCCTGCGAGGGGTTCTCCACCTGGCGCAGGCCGTGGTCTCCCATGTCGAAGACGCCGATCTCGTTCGTGGAGCCGTAGCGGTTCTTGACGGCGCGCAGGATGCGGTAGGACATCTGGCGGTCGCCCTCGAAGTAGAGCACGGCGTCGACGATGTGCTCGAGCACCTTCGGGCCCGCGATGGCCCCGTCCTTGTTCACGAGGCCGACGACGATCGCCGGAATTTCCAGCAGCTTGGAGGCGCGCATGATGGCGTTCGTGCACTCGCGCACCTGCGTCACGCTGCCGGGCGAGGAGGAGAGCTCCGCCATGTTCATCGTCTGGATGGAGTCGATCATCACGAGGTCCGGCTTGCTCTGGCGCATATGCTCCACCACAGCCTGCACGTCCGTCTCCGTGAGGATGAACAGGTTCTCGCTGCACACGCCAAGACGCTCCGCGCGCAGCTTGATCTGCCGGGCGGATTCCTCTCCCGATACATAGAGGATGCGCAGCGACTGCCCGAGAAAGTCGCAGATTTGCAGCAGGATGGTGGACTTGCCGATGCCCGGCTCGCCGCTGACAAGAATCAGCGAGCCCTTGACGATGCCGCCGCCGAGCACGCGGTCGAGCTCTGTGAGGCCGGTGTGGTAGCGGGCCTCCTCGTCGGTGTCGATCTCGCCGATCCGCAGAGGGCGCACCGCGTCCGTGCGGCTCGCGGGGACCGCGGCGCGCGCCGGGGCGGGGCCGCGCACCTCCTCCTGCATGGTGTTCCACTGCCCGCAGCCGGGGCATTTCCCCGCCCACTTTGCGGTCTCAAAGCCGCATTCGGAACAGACATAGACCGTCTTGCTTTTTCCGGCCATCGCTTTCACCGTCTCCTTTCGCCCCCGGAGAAGTGGCCGGGGGATTATGTTTGTCATCCGGCCGGCGCGCCGTTTTCCGCCAGCCAGCGCGTCAGGCCGTCGTAAATGCAGAAGGCCATCTGCGCCCGGTACGCCTCCTGCCCCAGCAGTGCGGCCTCCTCCGCGTTGGAGAGGAAGCCGCACTCCACCAGGACGGCGGGCGCCTGCGTATTCCAGAGCAGATAGATGGAGTCTGTGGCCTCCTTGTTCTGCCGCGTGTTCTCCGGCTGCAGCAGGGAGACGACGCTCTGGCGGATGGACTCCGCGAGCGCCCCGCTCTCCTCGTTGTTGGGAGAATAGAACATCTGCGCGCCGCTGTAGCGGCTCTGCTCAAAATAATTCTGGTGGATGCTGATGAGAACACAGCTTCGCTCCTCCTCCACCAGAGAGAGGCGGCTGTGAATGTCGCTGACCTTGCGCTCCCGCACGGTGGCCAGCGTGTTGTCGCCGATCGAGACGTCCTCCTCGCGCGTCATCTTCACGCGGTAGCCGGCCGATTCCAGCAGGTCGCGCAGCGTGAGGGCGATCGAGAGGTTCACGTCCTTCTCGAGCAGGCCGTCCTGCGACTGCGTGCCGCCGTCCTCGCCGCCGTGGCCGGGATCGAGATAGATCACCGGCGCGGCGCTGTCCGCCAGCGAGGAGGCCATGCGGCTGATCGTCTCGCAGGAGAGATAGGACAGCAGCAGAAAGAGCAGACAGCTCAGCACAAGAACCGCAATGGGAGCCGCATACCGACGCTTCAAGCTTCATCACCCCATCCATATATACGAGGGGCGGGCCGGTCTTTATGCGGGCGGCGGCGCATCAGCGCGCCAGCGAGCCAGCGAGCGGATCCAGCGGAAGCGGTTGACCTTCACAACCGCCACGAAGCACTTGAGGATCTGATCGGATTTCAGGCAGACGAACACGGCCGCCGGCGGAAGCTGCAGCGCAAACGCCGCCGCGGCGGAGGCCGGCAGCACCAGGCACCACATGAAGATGGTGTCGTTGACGAAGACGAAGGAGGTATCCCCGCCGCCGCGCACGATGCCGGTGAGGGCCGGCATCTGGTAGGCGGTGCCGACGCACGTCACGCTGAGAATCAGCAGGAACTGATCGGCCAGGGCGCGGCTCTCCTCGGAGATGGCGTAGAGCGACAGCACGGCCCCGCGCACCAGAAAGAGGCCCAGGCCCGTCAGCAGGCCGATGGCGAGGAAGAGCAGCTGCAGCCGCTTGGCGTACCGCCGCACATCCGGCAGCCTGCCCTCCCCGATCGTCTTGCCGATGATCACGCCTGAGGCGCTGGCCGAGCCGTACGCCACCACGCTGAAGATCTGAAAGACGGTGGTGGCAATGCTGTTGGCCGCGATGGCCGCCGAGCCCAGGTGGCCGAGAATCGCCGTCTGAATCGCCATCGCAAGGCCCCAGATGGCGTTCGACGCCAGAACGGGAAAGCCGCAGCGCGCGTAATCGCGGAAGAGCGCGCGGTCGAAGACGGCGAAGTCCGCCGGGCGCAGGCAAAGCTTGCGGTCCATGCGGAACAGATAGAGCGTCACAATCACAGACTCGACCACGCGGGCCGCCAGCGTGGCGACGGCGGCTCCCGCCGCTCCCATGCGCGGCGCGCCGAGGTTGCCGAAGATCAGAAGGGAGTTGAGGCAGACGTTGATGCACAGGGTGGACAGCGACACGACAATGCCCACCCGCACCGTTTCCACGCTGCGCAGGGCGCAGAGCAGAATGTTGGTGTAGGAGAAGAAGAAATAGGAAAAGCAGATGATCGCCAGATACTGCATTCCCTCCGCGATGACGGCCTCGTCCCCGGTGAAGAGGGAGAGCACCGCGTGCGGAAAGAAGAACACCACCGCCCACAGCAGCACGGCGATCGCCATCCCCACGCGCAGGGCGCCGCTCAGGATGCGCTTGATGCTGGCCGTGTCCCGCTTGCCCCAATACTGGGCCGCCAGCACCACCACGCCCTCGCCGACGCCCATGGTGAGCATCTGCAGCAGAAACTGAATCTGATTGACGAGCGCCACCCCGGAAAGGGAGGTCTCCTGATACGCGCCAAGCATCACGTTGTCCGCCAAATTGACGCTGAAAACGACAAGATTCTGTAAAGCGATTGTACCTGTCAGCTGAAAAAAGCTGCGGTAAAACGATTTGTCGCGCCCTGGTTCCATGTTCCACCTGTCCTCTGCTTCCTGTAAAGTTGTTTCCTTGTCATACGCAACAAACGGCGCTGCTATGCTGTTTATTGCTGTAAAGGGGTTTTCCTTCTCACTTCCTTCTCACGAAGTCTTCACCGTTCTCGTCGAAAAAACGCCGGCTCCGCTGCGGCCAATGTGCCGCGCGCACCGCCCGCCGTCCGGGCTTCGCTGTGCGCTCACTTCTTCGCCTGCGCGCGGATGGCGTCGCGCTCCCTCTGCAGCTCCGTCAGCAGCTCGCCAAAGGTCCAGCTCATGTTGTGTGCCGTCACCACCGCCTTGAGGGGCACGTTGATCCCCTTGTCGCGCATGGCGAGGAGCAGCTGGTCGAGGCGCTTTCTCGTCATCCCGCTCAGCACCATGGCCTCTCCGGCCTCCGGCTTTTGCGCGGCGCCGGCGTCCTCCTTTCGCGCGAAGCCGGGAAACTGCGCGCACCAGCCCACCGTCTGGCCCAGCATGTCCGCCGTGACCGTCTTCACCGGCACCTTCAGCCCGGCGAGAAGCTGCCGCAGCGCGCGGCCGCGCTCTTCCTCCAGACCGTACAGCAAAACCAGCTCTCCGAGCTGCGGGACGTTTGCTTTCATGCGAATCCTCTCCTTTTCTCTTTCATCAGGAATGGCTCTCTCACGCCGGGGGTGCCTGCGCAGCCCTCCCGCGGCCTCTGAGACGCGGCTTCCCGGAGGCGTACTTTTCCCCCCCCGCCCGTCTGTTTCCAGCCCTCTGTGCAGCGTTCTGCGGCTTATCGCACGGTTCCCGTGAAAGACCGCGGAACAGGCCCGCCTCGCTTTCCCCAAGGGCAGAGCCAGCCCAGGCCGCTTTGCAGCGTGTGCTCTTTCAGCGAGCGCTACGAAAAAATCCCGACCGCAAGCGCGATCGGGATTTTTTGGAGGCGACACCCAGATTCGAACTGGGGAGTCAGGGTTTTGCAGACCCATGCCTTACCACTTGGCTATGTCGCCATATGGAGCGAACGACGAGGCTCGAACTCGCTACCTCCACCTTGGCAAGGTGGCGCTCTACCAGATGAGCTACGTTCGCATTGTTGGTGCCTCCGGGCGGAATCGAACCACCGACACGGGGATTTTCAGTCCCCTGCTCTACCAACTGAGCTACAGAGGCATAAGTGGCGACCCGGAACGGGCTCGAACCGTCGACCTCTAGCGTGACAGGCTAGCGTTCTAACCAACTGAACTACCGGGCCACTTTTTGGTGGGAACAATAGGACTCGAACCTATGACCCCCTGCTTGTAAGGCAGGTGCTCTAACCAGCTGAGCTATGCTCCCGTTGTCGCCGCCGTCTCTCTCAGCGACGTGTTATATCTTACTACAAAACTCTTTGGTTGTCAACAGGTAAATGAAAAATTTTTATATTTTTTTTGCCAGCAATTCCAGCTCCTCTTTTGTAAAGGTGTAGGTGCGTCCGCAATACTGACATTTGGCCTCTGCAAGCCCTGTTGCTTCATCAGGCAGAGAGAGCAGTTCATCCTTGGGAAGCGTGAGAAAAGCCCTCTGCACACGCTCACGGCTGCAAGGGCAGGCATAGTGCACCTGAAACTCATCCAGAATCTCCATCTCAAAGTCATTCAGAGCCTTTTGGCACATTTCTTCAATGGTAAGCCCCTGTGCGAGCATAGTTGTCACCGGAGGCAGCGAAGCGGCATTTTGCTCCAAACGGGCAATTGCTTCTTCCGAAGCGCCTGGAAGCACCTGAATCAGCATTCCTCCCGCCAGCACATGGGAAGCATCCGTTTTGTCCACCAGAACGCCCAGCGCGCAAATGGTGGGAATCTGCTCACTGACTCCATAATAATATGTCAAATCCTCTGCAATCTCGCCGGATTGCAGCTCCACCTGACCAATATAGGGCTGCCCTTCCCCATAAACCCGGATGACACCCAGCAGGCCATTGTGCCCTACCGCACCGCCTACATCAAGCTTTCCATCCTGTCGCAAGGGCAAAGTAATT
>CALWRP010000093.1 GCA_944383955.1 uncultured Clostridia bacterium | reverse complement strand
TCGCCCAGAAGATCGTTTACGGTGCTTTTGATATTATCAGCGAGAAGACGGGAAAGAATCCCCTTGAGGTTTTCGAGCAGGCGATGGAGAACGTGATGCCTTCTCTGGAGGTTAAGGCCCGCCGTGTGGGCGGCGCCACCTACCAGGTCCCGATGGAGGTTCGCCCCGAGCGCCGCGAGACGCTGGGCCTGCGCTGGATCACGACGTATTCCAGAGCCCGTTCCGAGAAGACCATGAAGGAGAGACTTGCCGGCGAGATCCTGGATGCTGTTAACGGTGCCGGTGGCGCTGCCAAGAAGCGTGACGATACGCACAAGATGGCAGAGGCCAACAAGGCGTTCGCGCATTACCGCTGGTAATGCCCACAGAACCGTTTTCAGAGTAAAAGGAGGAAACTATGCCTAGGCAGGTATCACTTGAAATGACCCGCAACATCGGCATCATGGCTCACATCGATGCCGGTAAGACGACGACGACCGAGCGTATTCTTTACTACACGGGCGTCAATCACAAGATCGGCGAGACGCATGACGGCGCTGCGACGATGGACTGGATGGCGCAGGAGCAGGAGAGAGGCATCACCATCACCTCCGCTGCTACCACCTGCTTCTGGAGCGGTTCCAACAAGCAGTATGAGCCCCATCGCATCAACATCATCGACACCCCCGGCCACGTGGACTTCACGGTTGAGGTTGAGCGCTCCCTGCGTGTGCTCGACGGCTCCGTGACCGTCTTCTGCGCCAAGGGCGGCGTTGAGCCTCAGTCCGAGACCGTGTGGCGTCAGGCGGAGGAGTACGGCGTTCCGCGCATGGCGTACATCAATAAGATGGACATCATGGGCGCCGACTTCTACCATGTTGTGCAGATGATGAAGGATCGCCTGCACTGCAATGCCGTGCCGATTCAGCTCCCCATCGGCAGCGAGGATACCTTCCGCGGTATCATCGACCTGGTGGAGATGAAGGCGGACGTCTACTACGACGACATGGGCAAGGACATGCGCGTGGAGGACATCCCCGAGGAGATGAAGGACAAGGCGGACGAGTACCATACCGCTCTGATCGAGGCTGTCGCCGAGCAGGATGACGACCTTATGGAGAAGTATCTCGGCGGCGAGGAGATCACCAAGGAGGAGATCATCGCCACCATCCGCAAGGCCACCATCGCCAACAAGATGGTTCCGGTTGTCTGCGGCACCTCCTACCGCAACAAGGGCGTTCAGAAGCTTCTCGACGCCATTGTCGCCTTCATGCCCGCCCCGACCGATATTCCCGCCATCAAGGGCACCAACCCCGAGACCGGTGAGGAAGAGGACCGCCATGCTTCCGACAGCGAGCCGTTCTCCGCGCTCGCGTTCAAGATTGCGGCGGATCCCTTTGTCGGCAAGCTTTGCTATTTCCGTGTGTACTCCGGCACCCTTTCTGCCGGCGCCACCGTTTACAACTCCACCAAGGACGCCAACGAGCGCATCGGCCGCATTCTGCAGATGCACGCGAACCACCGCCAGGATCTGGACATCGTGTACGCGGGCGATATCGCCGCCGCCATCGGTGTGAAGAACACCACCACCGGCGACACCTTCTGCGATGAGAAGCATCCGATTATCCTCGAGTCCATGGAGTTCCCGGAGCCTGTTATCCGCGTCGCCATCGAGCCCAAGACGAAGGCCGGCCAGGAGAAGATGGGCATCGCTCTCGCCAAGCTGGCGGAGGAGGACCCGACCTTCAAGGCCTACACGGATCAGGAAACCGGCCAGACCATCATCGCCGGCATGGGCGAGCTGCATCTGGAGATTATCGTCGACCGTCTGCTCCGTGAGTTCAAGGTGGAGGCGAACGTCGGTAAGCCCCAGGTTGCGTACAAGGAGACCATCCGCAAGATGGCTGACGTCGATACCAAGTACGCCAGACAGTCCGGCGGTAAAGGCCAGTATGGTCACGTTAAGATTAAGATCGAGCCCAACCCCGAGAAGGGCTACGAGTTTGTCAACGCCGTTGTCGGCGGCGCGATCCCGAAGGAGTATATTCCTGCGGTTGATCAGGGTATCCAGGGAGCCATGCTCTCCGGCGTCCTGGCCGGCTACAACGTGGTTGACGTGAAGGTTACCCTCTACGACGGCTCCTATCATGAGGTTGACTCCTCCGAAATGGCGTTTAAGATCGCCGGCTCGATGGCCTTCAAGGAGGCCGCGCGCAAGGCGGATCCGGTCATTCTTGAGCCTATCATGAAGGTTGTCGTCACGGTTCCCGAGGAGTATATGGGCGACGTTATCGGCGACCTGAACTCCCGCCGCGGCCTGATCTCCGGCATGGAGGCTGTCTCCGGCGCCCAGCAGATCAACGCCATGGTTCCGCTGTCCGAGATGTTCGGTTATGCCACCGACATGCGTTCCAAGACGCAGGGCCGCGGCCAGTATACCATGGAGCCCGATCACTATGCTGAGGTTCCGAAATTCGTCTCTGACAACATCATTTCCGAGCGCGGAAAGAAGAGCGAATAACTTCCAAAATAATGCGGGATTATGCTTGATTTTTACGCATGTTTTTGCTAGAATGATGAGTATAGTCGGGCTGCATTTCATTAAGGTTTCACCATAAAAAGGAGGAAATTCCAATGGCCAAGGAAAAGTTTGACAGATCCCTTCCCCACGTAAACATTGGTACCATTGGTCACGTTGACCATGGCAAGACCACTCTGACCGCTGCTATCACGAAGGTGCTGGCTCTGGACGGCGAGGCCGAGTATATGGACTACGCCAACATTGATAAGGCTCCTGAGGAGAGAGAGCGCGGCATTACCATCAACACCGCTCACGTTGAGTATCACACCAAGACCCGCCACTATGCCCACGTTGACTGCCCCGGCCATGCTGACTATGTCAAGAACATGATCACCGGTGCTGCTCAGATGGACGGCGCTATCCTGGTTGTTTCCGCTGCGGACGGCCCGATGCCCCAGACCCGTGAGCACATCCTGCTCGCCCGTCAGGTCGGCGTGCCGTACATCGTCGTGTTCATGAATAAGGTCGACCAGGTCGACGACGAGGAGCTCCTCGATCTCGTCGAGATGGAGATTCGCGACCTGCTGAGCGAGTACGAGTTCCCGGGCGACGACACCCCCATCATCCGCGGTTCCGGCCTGAAGGTCCTGGAGTCCACCTCCACCGACCCGAACGCTCCCGAGTATGCCTGCATCCATGAGCTCATGGACGCTGTCGACAGCTATATCCCGACCCCGGAGCGCAAGTCCGACCTGCCCTTCCTGATGCCTGTTGAGGACGTCTTCACGATCACCGGCCGCGGCACCGTTGCCACCGGTCGTGTGGAGCGCGGCATGGCGAAGGTTGGCGAGGAAGTCGAGATCATCGGCCTCACCGACGAGCGCAGAAAGTCCGTTATCACGGGCCTTGAGATGTTCCGCAAGACGCTGGACTTCGCCGAGGCTGGCGACAACGTCGGCGTTCTGCTCCGCGGCGTTCAGAGAAACGAGATCGAGCGCGGCCAGGTTCTCTGCAAGCCCGGCACGATTCATCCGCACACCAAGTTCCGCGGCCAGGTTTACGTCCTGACCAAGGACGAGGGCGGCCGTCATACCCCCTTCTTCAACAACTATCGTCCTCAGTTCTATTTCAGAACCACCGACGTGACCGGCGTCATCTCCCTGCCCGAGGGCACCGAGATGTGCATGCCTGGCGATAACGTCGAGATGGACGTCGAGCTGATCACCCCCATCGCTATCGAGGAGGGCCTCCGCTTCGCTATCCGTGAGGGCGGCCGTACCGTCGGTTCCGGTGTTGTTATCGGCATCAACGAGTAATTTCGTCTTTCAGAAGACCTCGTCCGAAAGGGCGGGGTCTTTTCTTTTGTCTTCCGGGAGCGCTCTGCCGCTTCTTTCCCGCACGGTTTTCATGCTTCTTCTCTGTGAAAACCTATCCGGCAAATCCATTTTTACTGGACGCTGTTTTTTATGATTTCATTCTTTTTTCAGGGGGACAGTTTGGCCGCTTTCTTTTTGGGAACCATACCGCCGTATGATGGGTCTTTTCTTTTTGCGTGGAGTGTGATACCATTAGAAAAAGTGTCCTTTTGCCGTTCTGCTTATTCTTATCCCGGAGGAGAGGGACGCTTTTCATTACTGCTGGAACAGGAATGATGCGTGATATGTACAAGAGAACCGGCCGTTTTGGCCTGATGAAGAGAGGACTGGCAGTCGCCGTGGCAGGCGCGGCGCTGCTGTGGTCCGGGCTGCGGGTTCGCCGCTATCGTGTCCTGACGCGGAAGACGACGGTTCCTTTCCGTCTTGCTCTGCTCAGCGATCTGCACAGCGCCAGCTATGGCTGCGGGCAGTCGGAGCTGCTGCGCAAGCTTGCTGCCGCCAGGCCGGATGCCGTGCTGATGGCGGGCGACATGGCGCCGGACAGAGATCCGCTCGACGGCCTGCAGGAGCTTCTGCTCTCTCTGTGCGGCCGGTGGCCCCTCTTCTATGTCAGCGGGAATCATGAGCTGCGCTATGGCCGGGAGGAGGCTGTGAAGGAACTCATGCGCGCCTTTGGCGTCTTTGTGCTCGAGGGAACCACCATCCTTCTGCACAAGGGAGAGGAAAAAATCTCCATTGGCGGCGTGGACGACCCGCAGGCAGATTTTTATTCCCGCAGAGAGGGGTGGATGGGCCAGCTCTATCGCTGCGAACGGGATCGGGAGGAGGGCGTTTTCAGCGTGCTGCTCAGCCACAGGCCGGAGAAGCTGCCTCTCTATGCCTCCTGCGGCTTTGATTTGGCATTGTGCGGCCATGCCCACGGCGGACAGGTGCGCATTCCCGGCCTCGTGAACGGGCTCTATGCGCCGAATCAGGGTTTTCTGCCGCGTTATGCGGGCGGCTTTTACCGAAAGGCGGGCACTGCGATGGTGGTCAGCCGCGGTCTCGCGCGAAACAGCCTGCCGCGCGTCTGCAATCCGCCGGAGCTTGTCCTTGTCGATCTGCTTCCTGTCCCGCTGGAGGACAGAGGGAAAGCGTCTCAAACTGGAAATATAGGTTGACAAAACCTTCACAGAGTGCTATGCTAATACCGTCATTTAAATAGCTGTCTTCGGGGCGGGGTGCAATTCCCCACTGGCGGTGATGCGGCGTTTGCCGATAAGCCCGCGAGCGCAAGCTGATCCTGGTGTGAATCCAGAGCCAACGGTACAGTCCGGATGAAAGAAGCGGGTATCAGAAGGTATTTTTGCGCGCCCCTTTATCGCTTCACTGCGATGAAGGGGCGCTTTTTCTTCCTCCTGAACCGCACGCGGTGAAAGACTGCAAAATAACACATTGGAGGAATGACACATGACAAACACATCCGTATCCAGTCCTGCCGAGGCGCGCAGAATCAGCGTGCGCAAGATCGCCGTCTGCGCCCTGATGAGCGCGATGGCGACCATTCTGATGTTCATCAGCTTTGGCCTGCCGATCCTGCCGTCCTATCTGAAGGTCGATTTTTCTGAGCTGCCGGCCCTGCTGGCCTCCTTCGCCCTCGGGCCCGCCTACGGCGTCGCGGTCTGCCTGATCAAGAATCTCTTTAATCTGCCCGCCACCACCACCGGCGGCGTCGGCGAGCTGTGCAACTTCCTGCTCGGCGCCCTGTTTGTGCTGCCGGCCGGCATTCTCTACCGCAGAAAGCAGACCAGAAAAACTGCGCTGATCGGCATGGTTGCCGGCACGCTGGTGATGG
This sequence comes from uncultured Clostridia bacterium, assembly GCA_944383955.1. Lineage (GTDB taxonomy): Bacteria > Bacillota > Clostridia > Oscillospirales > Acutalibacteraceae > Caccousia. The sequence continues at coordinate 36,219 of CALWRP010000093.1, read as the reverse complement.
CCTTCTGCAGCTTCTTCGTCAACCTCTTCATCGTCTATCCGGCCTACATGCTGATCATGCCCGAGCAGGCGATCGTCGACATGTATTCTATCCTCGTGCCGTGGGCCGACGAGATCTGGAAGGGCATCCTCGTCTTCAACGTGCCGCTGACGCTGGGCAAGGGCATTCTCGATTCCGTTCTCACCTTCCTGCTCTACAAGCATCTCTCTCCGATTCTCAAGGGCAAGGCGAGGGCGTAAGCCGCGACCGCGCGGAGTGTGCGCCGAATGTCCCGTGCGCGCAGGAGAAGGAAGCCTGCGGAACGCCGGGCAGGCTCGGGAAAATAATTTACAGATTGTTCACATATTTCCCGGCGCACCTGTGCTATACTGATTCCCGTTGAAAAATGAATAGCCCCTTATCAAGAGTGACGGAGGGAACAGGCCCTGTGATGTCCGGCAACCTGCATTTGCAAGGTGCTAATTCCTGCGGGTAACCGAAAGATGAGGTTTTCAGAAAGCCGTTCGGACTGCCCGAGCGGCTTTCTCTATTTTCCGATGTTTCCGCATTGACGCCAGACGGCGAAGGGGCTGGATGCGGCGGGGAAACCCGCCTGTATGCAGAAAGGCAGGTATTAAAATGGAAAAATTCTTATTCACCTCAGAGTCCGTAACGGAAGGTCATCCGGACAAAATCTGCGACCAGATCTCCGACGCCGTGCTCGACGCGATTCTCGAGAAGGACCCGCAGGCTCACGTGGCGTGCGAGGTGACGGCCACCACGGGCGTTGTGCATGTGATGGGCGAAATCTCCACCGAGTGCTATGTCGATATTCCCGCTATCGTGCGCGACGTCGTCTGCGGCATCGGTTACAACAACCCGGCCTTCGGCTTCAACGGCCAGACCTGCGGCGTGCTGACCTCCATCGACATGCAGTCTCCCGATATCGCGATGGGCGTCAACGAGTCCTACGAGGCGCAGAACGGCGCCGAGGATGAGGACGACCGCACCGGAGCAGGCGACCAGGGCATGATGTTCGGCTATGCCTGCGACGAGACGCCCGAGCTCATGCCGCTTGCCATCTCCCTGGCCCACAAGCTGTCCCGCAAGCTCGCGGAGGTTCGCAAGACAGGCGAGCTCTACTATCTGCGTCCCGACGGCAAGACCCAGGTGACGGTGGAGTATGTCGACGGCGTGCCCTCGAGGGTCGACACCGTGGTCGTCTCCACGCAGCACGACCCGGAGGTATCCCTCGAGCAGATCCGCGAGGACATGCTCAAATATGTCATTCGCCCGGTGATTCCGGCCAAGTGGCTCGACGAGAACACGAAGTATTTCGTTAACCCGACCGGCCGCTTCGTCATCGGCGGGCCGGTGGGTGACTCCGGCCTGACGGGCCGCAAGATCATCGTGGACACCTACGGCGGCTACGGACGCCACGGCGGCGGCGCCTTCTCCGGCAAGGATCCGACGAAGGTGGATCGCTCCGCCGCTTACGCCGCCCGCTATGTGGCGAAGAACATCGTGGCGGCGGGCCTGGCGAAAAAATGCGAGGTGCAGCTGGCCTACGCCATCGGCGTGGCGCACCCCGTGTCCGTGATGGTGGACGCCTTCGGCACCTCCCGCTACACGAACGAGCAGCTTGCCGCCGCCGTGCAGAAGGTGTTTGATCTGCGTCCGGCCGCCATCATCCGCGAGCTCGACCTGCGCCGCCCGATCTACCGCCGCCTGGCCGCCTACGGCCACATGGGCCGCGAGGATCTGAACGTCTCCTGGGAGCGCACGGACCGCGCCGACGCTTTGCTGGCGGCTCTCGCCTGACGCTTCTTTTCTGAACAGAAATCACCTCGCTGTCATACCCTGACAGTGAGGTGATTTTTTATGCTGGTGTTTCTGGAAAAGCTGTGCCTGTCTCTGCTTCTGATTCTCGGCGCGGTCGAGGCGATCCGCATGCTGCTCCGGGCGCTGCTGCGCACGAAGAGGGCGGGGAAGATTTATCTGCTGCTCACCTTCCGCGGCCACGACGAGGAGGCGGAGCTCGCCCTGCGGGACGCCGTGCAGAAGCTCAAATGGCTCGGCGGGCGGGAGGAAAAGCAGATTCTCTGCCTCGACTGCGGCATGGACGAGGAGACGCGCGAGGTCTGCGAGCGCATGGCGGAGCAATACGGCATCATCGAGATTCGCGACGCCGCGAAAAACGGGGAAGTGCGGTTTGCAAATCCCTGAGGATTGTATTATACTAAAAACATCACCGCGCAATGCACGCCGGACGGCTCAGACGGTGAGGCGCGCCACGTGGGCCGCGCCTCATTTTTCCGTGGCTGCTCCCAAAGCGATCGCCGATCCGGCAAGGCTCGCCTGCGCCTTTTGGAGAGCCTCACGGGCCATTTTTGGCGCGCGGCGCCCTCCTGAAATTGTGCGGCGCCGCCTGGAAACCGTTGCGTGAAGAGAGAAGGAAGGCCGGGCTTCCGGCTTGAAACGGGGAGAAGTATGGACGAGGAACAGATGCTGGAAATGTCGGGAAGCGTCGAGGAAGTCGTTTTCCGCAACGATAAAAACGGATATACGATTCTGGAGATGAACAACGGGGAGGAGCTTGTCACCGTCGTCGGGAGCCTGCCGTGGGTCAGCGTCGGCGAGGTGCTGCGCGTGGTGGGCAGGTGGACGAAGCACCCGACGTTCGGCGTGCAGTTCAAGGCGGAGGCCTTCGAGCGCCGCAAGCCGGAGACGGCCTCCGCGATGCTCAAATATCTCTCCTCGGGCGCGGTGAAGGGCATCGGCCCGAGCACGGCGGCGAAGATTGTCGAGGCCTTCGGGGACAACACGCTGCGCGTGCTCGAGGAGGAGCCGGAGCGGCTGAGCGTTCTCAAGGGCATCACGAAGGAGAAGGCCCGCAAAATCGGCGAGGAGTTCCGCCAGACGCACGGCGTGCGGGACGCGATGGAGTCGCTGTGCGGCTACGGCCTCACGCCGGAGGAGGCGCTGCGGGTGTGGCGGGTGATCGGCCCCTCCTGCATCGATCTGATCCGCGAGAACCCGTACTGCATGTGCGAGGAGGGCACCGGCATCCCGTTTGAAAAGGCGGATGGCATTGCCGCCTCGCTGGAGCGCCCGCAGGACGACGCATGGAGGGTGCGCGCCGGGGTGGAGTATGTGCTGCGCCACAACCTGAACAACGGCCACACCTGCATTCCCGCCGACAAGCTTGCCGCCGCCGCGGCCGGGATGCTCGGCGTGCCGCTGGATCTTGCGCAGGCGTCGCTCGAAGAACTGGTGGGCGACGACACCCTGGTGCAGCGGGAGATCGACGGCAGAAGCTTCGTTTTTCTGCCGCGCTTGTTCCGCGCGGAGGTCTACGCCGCCAGCCGCATTCTCACCATGCTGCGCTTCCCGGCCCAGCCTATCCCTGGGGCGGCGCAGTCGATCGCCCGCATCGAGGAGGAGACGGGCATGCAGTATGCGGACCGCCAGAAGGAGGCGATCCGCGAGGCGCTCGACAAGGGCCTTCTGATTCTGACGGGCGGCCCCGGCACCGGCAAGACGACGACGCTCAACGCCATCATCCGCCTGCTCAAGGCAAGCGGGGAGAAGGTGCTGCTCGGCGCGCCGACGGGCCGCGCGGCCAAGCGGATGAGCGAGCTCACGGGCGAGGAGGCCAAGACCATCCACCGCCTGCTGCAGGTGGAGTGGGATGAGAACGATCGCCAGAGCTTCGCGAAGAACGAGAAAAATCTGCTCGACTGCGACGCCCTGATTCTGGACGAGCTCTCGATGGTCGACGTCCTCCTCTTCGACGCCCTGCTGCGGGCTCTGCCGCTGGGCTGCCGCCTGATTATGGTGGGAGACTGCGACCAGCTGCCGAGCGTCGGCCCCGGCAACGTGCTCGGCGACCTGATCGCCTCCGGCAAGGTGCCGGTTGTCCAGCTCAACGAGATCTTCCGCCAGTCGATGCAAAGCTTGATTGTGACGAGCGCGCACCGCATTGTGGCGGGCGAAATGCCGGAGCTCAGGAATCACTCGAGCGACTTTTTCTTCCTGCCCTGCGGCGATCCGCAGGAGCTCTCCGAGCTGGTGGCCGATCTGTGCCGCCGCCGTCTTCCGAACAGCTATGGCTACTCCGCGATGACGGATATCCAGGTGCTCACGCCGGGCCGCAAGGGCGAGCTCGGCACGGGGGAGCTCAACCGCCGCCTGCAGGAGGCCCTCAACCCGCCGGAGAAGGGGAAGAAGGAGATCACGGTGCGCGGCGTCCTCTTCCGCGAGGGGGACAAGGTGATGCAGGTGAAGAACGATTATCATCTCGGCTGGACGAAGTTCGACGGCACGACGGGAGAGGGCGTCTTCAACGGCGATCTCGGCATTCTCTGCGAGATCGACCGCAAGGCCTCGACGCTCACCGTGCAGATGGACGATCGTCTCGTGCTCTATGAGCTCGAGACGGCGGCTGAGCTCGAGCTGGCCTACGCGATGACGGTGCACAAGAGCCAGGGCAACGAGTTCCCCGCTGTGGTGATGCCCGTTTATCCCGGTCCCTCACAGCTGATGTACCGCAATCTGCTCTACACCGCCGTCACCCGCGCCAGGGAGCTGCTGATCCTGGCCGGCACGCGGCAGGCGCTTGCCGCTATGGTGGAGAACAACCGCCGCACCAGGCGCTATTCCGCGCTGTGCCGGCTGCTGCTCGGGGAGGGCGTCGAGGCATGAGCCTGTGCGACTGGGGACGCTTCCTGCTGGCCCTTGTTTTTCCCGAGCATTGCCCTCTCTGCGACGCTCTCACGCCCGGCGGCGGGCTGTGCGGGCAGTGCGCCGATCGGAATCTCGAGCCCGGGGAGCCGCGGGTCCTGCCGGGCTCCGGAGGCTGCCTGTGCTATGCGCCGTTTCGCTACGCGGGAGCAGTGCGCCGGGCTGTGCTTCGCTTCAAGTTCCGCGGCAGGCGCGACTATGCGCCGTGGTTCGGGCGGCAGATTGCCCGCGAGCTGCGGGGGCGAATCGATCCCGCCGGAGCGGTGCTTGCGCCCGTCCCCATCTCGCGCCGCCGCCTGCGGGAGCGCGGGTATAACCAGTCTCTGCTGCTTGCCCGCGCCGCGGCGGAGGAGCTCGGCCTGCCCTGCGTCGATCTGCTCGAAAAATATGCCGAAAACGAGACGCAGCACACCCTTTCCCGCTCGCAGCGCGAGAGGAACGTGCGGCATGTTTATCGCGTGAAAAAGGGGAAGGCTATGCAGAAGGAGATCATTTTGCTCGACGACATCGTCACCACCGGCTTCACGCTCGCGGCGTGCGTCTCCGCCCTCGAGCAAGCGGGCCTGCGCGTCCGCTGCTGTGCGGCGCTGGCGGCGAATCCCCACAGAAGGGAAAAGACAGGCGAAGAAAGTGGAAATCCGTAACATTTTCTTCATGAAGAGCGGCGGGAAGTCCTGTATAATAATCGAAGGATGAGAAGGAAGAAGGATGTGAGGAATTGCTGGGAACAGATATCGCGATCGATCTGGGAACTTCATTTATCAAAATTTATCTTGACGGGAAGGGGATTGTCCTGCGGGAGCCGTCCGTCGTCGCCGTCAATCAGGATACAGAGACCGTGGTGGCCGTGGGCCGCGAAGCGTATGAGATGATTGGCCGCACCTCCGAGCGGATCAGCGTGGTGTATCCGCTCTTCAACGGCGTCATTTCCGATTTCGATTTGGCCCGCCATCTGGTGACGCACTACCTGCGCGAGATCAGCGGCAGCAAGGTGTTCATGCCGCGCGTGGTCGTCAGCGTCCCGTGTGAAATCACAGAGGTGGAGAAGCGCGCCGTCGTCGATTCCATCAGCTCCTCGAGCGTGCGCAAGATCTGCTTGATTGAGGAGCCGGTCGCGGCCGCCCTGGGAGCCGGGATCGACATCTCCGCCCCGCATGGCTCGCTTGTCATCGACGTGGGCGGCGGCACCACGGATATGGCCGTCCTCTCGCTGAGCGGTATCTCCATCTCGACCTCGATCAAGACGGCGGGCAATCTGTTCGACGACTGCATCATCAAGTATATCCGCCGCAAATATAATCTCATCATCGGCAAGCGCATGGCGGAGGAGGCCAAAATCGCCATCGGCTGCGTTTATCCGCGCCGCGAGCTGCTCACCCACCGCGTCAAGGGCCGCAACGCGATGACCGGCCTGCCCCAGTGGGCCGATATCACGAGCGACGAGATGCTCGAGGCGATGATTGAGCCCGCCATGCAGATTGTGCGCGCCCTGCAGGACCTGCTTGAGCGCACGCCCCCGGAGCTCGTCGGCGACGTCTATGAGGACGGCGGCGTTCTCACGGGCGGCTCCTCGCACATCTTCGGCTTCCCGCAGCTGCTCAGCCGCAAGGCCAAGATGCCGATCCGCCTGGCCGAGTCGCCGGAGGACTGCGTGGCCCTCGGCGCGGGAAAGGCGATCCGCTTCATCGACGATATTGACAAGAAGGAGTACGGCACGCTCAACCCGCTGAGCGCCGCCTACTGAGTTTTTCCGCGGCGTGGTCCGCAATCATCGTGTCCTGCAGGCGTCCCCCGCGGGGACGCCTGTTTTATGAGGAGGGAATCGTATGATCCTGTCCGTCTCCCGCCGCACCGATATCCCGTGCCGCTACGCGGAATGGTTCATCGGGCGCGTGCGCGAGGGGTTTGCGCTCTGCCGCAACCCGCGCCGCCCCTCGCAGGTGAGCCGGATTCCCCTCACGCCCGGCTGCGTGGACGCCATCGTCTTCTGGACAAAGGATCCGGGCCCGCTTCTGCCGTACCTCGATGAGCTCGAAGCGCGCGGCTTTCGCTTCTGTTTTCAGCTCACGCTGACGCCCTACGGGCGGGAGATCGAGCCCGGCCTGCGCGGCAAGCGGGAGATCCTCGCGGACGTCCGCCGCCTTGGAGAGCGGGTGGGCCGGCGCGGCCTCGTGTGGCGCTACGACCCCGTTTTCTTCACCCCGGCGTACACGCCCGCCTGGCACGAGCGCGCCTTTTCCTCTCTGTGCCGCGAGATGGCGCCGCTCACCGACCAGGTGACGATCAGCTTTCTCGACGAATACCGCGGCATGCGGCGAAGCGGCCTGCGCGCCCCCACGGCGCAGGAGGCGGAGCGCTTCGCGGCCTTTGCGGGGAAGACGGCTGCCGCGGCCGGCCTGCAAATCCGCGCCTGCAGCGAGCAGGGGGATTACTCCCGCTTCGGCATCCTGCCCGCCGCCTGCATCGACGCGGAGCGGCTGCAGGAGATCGCCGGCGCGCCGCTGCGCCTGACGCGGGACGCAGGCCAGCGGGAGCGCTGCGGCTGCTGCAAAAGCGTCGACCTCGGCGCCTACAACACCTGCCCGAACGGCTGCGTCTACTGCTACGCGGATTACAGCCCCGACCTGCTGCGCCGGAGCCTCGCGCGCTACCGGCCGGAAAGCCCTCTTCTCTGCGACGAGCTGCTGCCCACGGACGCCGTCACGGAGAAAACATATGCCAGCGACCGCGTGGACCAGACCTCTCTCTTTTGACGCTGCCCTCGCCGGAACATAAAACGCCCCTCTGCGCTCCGTACGGACCATCCCTGCAGAGCGCAGAGGGGCGTTTCTTTCTGCTTATTCGCCGCCGGAAAACCCGGCTTTAGGGCAGGCGCGGGGGAGGGAGGCGGGCCTGCGCTCACTGCCGCTTGCGGTATTTCTCCACAATCAGATTGGCGCACTTGTAGACGTCGCCGCCGCCGAGCGTGAGGATCAGGTCGCCTGGCTGGACGCGGGCCATGGTGTAGTCCGCCATCTCCTCGAAGGTGGGGAACCACACGCTGCCGGGAATCTTTTCCGCCAGGTCCTTGGCGTAGATGTTGTAGGTGTTTGTCTCGCGCACGGCCAGAATCTCCGAGAGCACGGCGTGGTCGGGGATGGAGAGGGCCTTGGCGAAGTCGTCGAGCAGCAGGTAGGTGCGCGAGTAGGTGTGCGGCTGGAAGAGAGCCCACACCTCGCGGTAGCCCATGCGCATGGCGGCCGAGAGGGTGGCTGTCAGCTCGGTGGGGTGGTGGGCGAAGTCGTCGGCCACCGTCACGCCCTCGAACTGGCCGAGCACCTCAAACCGGCGGTGGACGCCGCGGAACTCGTGCAGGCCGGCGGCGATCGCGTCGGGGGCAATGCCCATGCGGTCGGCCACGGCGGCGGCGGCCAGGGCGTTGAGGATGTTGTGCCGCCCGGGAATGCTCAGCCTCGCCTCGCACAGCGGCACGCCGCGGCGCAGGACGGTGAAGTCCTCGCAGGCCTTCTGCTCGTCGCGCACGTCGGCGGCGGCATAGTCGTTCTCCGCGCCGAGACCGAAGGTGATGATCTCCGCGTTCGTGACGCCTTCGAGGGCCTTGCGCACGTTAGGGTCGTCTCCGTTTGCCACAATGACGCCGCTTGTCTGCAGGGCGAACTGGTGGAAGGAGCGAATGATATTGTCGAGCGTGCCGAAGTAGTCGAGGTGGTCGGCGTCGATGTTGAGGATCACGGAGAGATAGGGGGTGAGCTGCAGGAAGGTGTCGACATACTCGCACGCCTCGCAGACGATGGCGTCCGACTTGCCGACGCGGCCGTTGCCGCCGATGTAGGGCAGCTTGCCGCCGATGATGGCCGACGGATCGGCGCCGCCCATGATCAGGATCTGAGTGAGCAGGGCCGTGGTCGTCGTCTTGCCGTGCGTGCCGGAGACGGCCATGGAGCGCGGATAGCGCCTGGTGACCATGCCGAGCATCACGGAGCGCTCCACGGTGGGGATGCCCTTCTCCCGGGCCGCCACGAGCTCCGGGTTCTCCTTCGGCACGGCGGCGCTGTAGACGACGAGCTCCGCGCCCTCCACGTTTTCCGCTCTGTGCTCCATAAAAACAGGGATGCCGTATCCCTTGATGCGATCGAGAGTATCGGACTCGCTGCGGTCGGAGCCGGTCAGCTCATAGCCCTCGTGAAACAGGATCTCCGCAATCGGGCACATGCCCGAGCCGCCGATGCCCACAAAATGAATTCTTTTGACACGGGAGAGAAGTTCCGTCTGTTCCATAGATGACGCGCCCTTTCCATAATTACAGATGAGGGAGGCTCCGCGCCGCGCGGGGAGCGCTCCGGTCTACCCTCTATCATACCCATTCTTTCCGCATTTTGCAAGGCGGAATTCCCGCAAAGAGAAAATCCGCCCGCTCCCGCACAAGTCTTTTCCGTTTTCCATACTATGGCATAAAAGAATGATCGCTGCAAGGCGCTGCGGGATTGGCGGGAGAGGGGAAAGGGCCCGTTCCCGCCGTCCCGCGTTTTGCGGCAGAAGAAGGGTTTGATTGAGAATGATTGACATAAACAGCTTTGGTCTTCTGGGGGGAGACAGGCGGCAGGCCGCTCTCGCCGACGCGCTGGCGCGCGACGGCTGCGCCGTCTGCGTCTGGGGTCTCGACGGACTGCCGCTCGATCCGAAGGTGCGCCGCTGCACGCCGGAGGAGATCTACGAAACGTGCGCGGCGGTGATTCTCCCGCTGCCCGCCACGGCGGACGGTCGCACGGTGAACGCTCCCTACGCCGACCGCGCCATCGCCCTTGACGACGAGTTCGCCTCCCATATGCTGCACAAGGAGGTCTACGGCGGCAGGATGGCCCCCGTGCTCGCCACGAGCGACAAATGGGAGCAGATCGACGCCTACGACTACTACACGCGCGAGGAGTTTGCCGTGCGCAACGCCGGCGTCACGGCGGAGGGGGCGGTCGCCGTGGCCGTCAAGGAGTTCGAGGGCTCTCTGCTCGGCAGCCGCTGCCTTGTCGTGGGCTACGGTAGGATCGGCCGGGCGCTCGCGCACCTGCTGCGCGGCATGGGGGCGCAGGTGACGGTGAGCGCCCGCCGCCCGCGCGACTTCGCCTGGATCGAGCTCGGCGGCTGCCATGCCGTGCCCACAGACTCCATCGGTCACAGCCGGGAGCACTACGACGTCATCTTCAACACGGTGCCGGCCCTGATCTTTCCGCGCCGCGTGCTCGCTCAGCTCAAGCCCGGCTGCGTGCTGATCGATCTGGCGTCGAAGCCGGGAGGCGTCGACTTTGAGGCCGCAAGAGAGCTCGGCGTCCACGCCGTGCAGGCCCTGTCGCTGCCGGGCAAGACGGCGCCCCGCGCCGCGGCGGAGATCATCAAGAATACCATTTACAATATGATGGAGGAGTGAGAGGTATGAGAGAATTGACGTTGGGCTTTGCCATGTGCGGCTCGTTCTGCACCTTTGAGAAGGCGTTTGAGCAGCTGCGCCGCACCGCCGCGGCAGGGTATCAGCTCGTGCCCATCATGTCGGACAATGCCTACGGAACGGACACGCGCTTCGGCCGGGCGAGCGATTTCATCTGGGAGGCGGAGGACATCTGCGGCAGAAAGGTGATCCACACCATCGCCGGGGCGGAGCCGCTCGGCCCCAAGCGGATGATCGACGCGCTCGTCATCGCTCCCTGCACGGGCAATACGCTTGCCAAGCTCGCCCACGGCATCACCGACACGCCGGTCACCATGGCGGCGAAGTCCTGCCTGCGGATCGGCCTGCCCGTGGTGCTCTGCGCGGCGACAAACGACGCGCTCGCGGCCTCGGCGCAGAACATCGGCAGGCTGATGAACACGAAGAACGTCTACTTCGTGCCGCTGCGCCAGGACGATCCCGAGCAAAAGCCCACCTCCGCCGTCTCCGACTTCGAGCTTCTGCTTCCGGCCGTGGAGGCCGCCCTCAAGGGCCGCCAGCTGCAGCCCGTGCTGTGCGCAGGGGCTTAATTGCGGGCTGATCTGCAGTTTTCTGCGCGCGGCTCTTGTCACTGGGGCGGGAAAATGGTATGATAAAAAACAAGGGCGGCTTCCCGCCATCCGGGCCTGACGGCTCAGGAGGCATATCGCGCCGAGATTTTCCGGGAGTTTTCCGTCACGCGCGTCAATCCGGCAAAGGATTGTCCGCGTCCTTCGGAGTCTCTCGCGCCGGAATCCCGGCACGCTTTTGCCTATCCGGGCGGTGCGGCGCCGCTCAAGACCGGCCTTCCCGCGGGGAGGAGCCGGCTGCGAAATACAAGGGAGTGTTGAAAATGAGCGAGTATCGTATTGATACACAGTGCATTCACGCGGGGTATCATCCGGGCAACGGAGAGCCGCGCGTCGTGCCGATTGTCCAGAGCACCACGTTCCGGTATGAAACCTCGGAGGCGATGGGCCGTCTGTTCGACCTCGAGGATCCCGGCTTTTTCTATACCCGCCTGGGGAATCCGACGCTCGACGCCGTCGAGCAGAAGATTGCGGCCCTCGAGGGCGGCGTCGGCGCGATGCTGACCTCCTCCGGCCAGGCGGCCTCGATGATCGCCGTGCTCAATATCTGCCATGCCGGCGGCCATGTCGTCAGCTCCAGCGCCATTTACGGCGGCACCTTCAACCTGTTCTATAAGACGCTGCACGAGATGGGCATCGATTGTACCTTCGTCAATCCGGACTGCTCGGAGGAGGAGCTCAACGCCGCGTTCCGCGAGAACACCCGCTGCGTCTTCGCCGAGACGCTCGCGAACCCCTCTCTGGTGGTGACGGATCTCGAGCTGTTCGCGAAGGCTGCCCACGCCCACGGCGTGCCGCTGATCGTTGACAACACCTTCCCGACGCCGATCAACTGCCGTCCGCTGCAGTTCGGCGCCGATATCGTCACGCATTCCACGACAAAGTACATGGACGGCCACGCCGTGCAGGTCGGCGGCTGCATCGTCGACGGCGGCAGCTTCGACTGGGATAACGGCAAGTTCCCGATGCTCACCGAGCCCGACGAGTCCTATCACGGCATCACCTACACAAAGCAGTTCGGCAAGGCCGCCTACATCACGAAGGCCCGCACGCACCTCATGCGCGACCTGGGCGCCCAGGCCAGCCCGATGAACGCCTTCCTGCTCAACCTCGGCCTGGAGACGCTGGCTCTGCGCATGGAGCGCCACTGCTCCAACGCGCTGCAGGTGGCGGAATTCCTGCAGAACGACGAGCGGATCAGCTGGATCAACTATCCCGGCCTGGCCGGCAGCCGGTACTATGAGCTCGCGCGCAAATATATGCCCAACGGCACCTGCGGCGTCATTTCCTTCGGCGTCAAGGGTGGCAGAGAGGCGGCCATGCGCTTCATGGATTCCCTGAAGATGGCCTCCGTCGTCACCCATGTGGCGGATCTGCGCACCTGCGTGCTGCACCCCGCGAGCACGACGCACCGCCAGATGTCCGACGAGCAGCTCCAGGAGGCCGGCATCAGCTCGGATCTCATCCGCATGTCCGTCGGCATCGAGAACGTCGCCGATATCATCGAGGATATCGCCCAGGCGCTGGAGAAGGTCTAATCCTCGCTCTCCCGCAGGCGTTTCCGGTTATTCCATAAACAAAAGGATGGCTCCCGTTGTTGGGAACCATCCTTTTTTGCGCCCCGAAATCAGGACAAAATCGTTTGTTTCCCGCGCCTCGGACGCGGGAGCGGACCGCAGGACGGAAACCGCCCTTCTCCGCTCTCTCCGGCGCGGGGATGGCCGGGGGACGGTTACTCCTCGAGCAGGAAGCGCGCCGTCTCGTCGAAGAGCAGCCCGCGCTCCGGGCCGAGCGTGCAGACGTGCGGGCTCCTCGGCAGCTCCAGCTGAATTTTCTTGCGGGAGGAGACCTCCGCCAGAATCCAGTCTGAGCTGCGCGGGTGGACGGTGCGGTCGAGCCCGGCGCGCACATTCAGGATCGGGCAGTGGATGCGGGGCAGGCCGCGCCGCGCCAGCAGCATCAGATGGCTCAGATCGGAGAGGCAGTGCACCGGCGTCTTTTTGTAGGTGTCGTTGTATTCGTCGAGAAAATCGGGGATGATCTGCGGGGCCTTGTTCCGCTCGGTGAAGAAGGGGATGAAGGGCCACAGAGCGTGGGAGAAGATGATCTTTTCATTATAGACGGAGAGGGCGGCGGCGATGGGGACGGCGCGGCGCACCGGTCTCGATTCCGCCAGAAGCAGCGTCAGCGTTCCGCCCATCGAGAGGCCCACCACGCTCACGTCCCTGCAGCGGCGCGAGAGCTTGTCGAACTCGTGCTGCACGGCCCGCAGCCAGTCGTGCCAGCGCGTTTTCGCCATCTCCTCCGGCGTGCGGCCGTGGCCGGGCAGCAGAGGGGCGGAGACGGTGTAGCCCGTTCGTTCGGCGAGCGCGTGCCCCAGCGGGTTCATGGTGCCGGGGGTGGCGGTGAAGCCGTGGATCAGCAGAATCCCGTGCTCCTGCGAGCCCTCGATGAAAAACGGGCGGCAGAGCGGATTTTCCAGCAGGGAAGACATGTGCATCACTCCTTCTGAAACCAGTATACATCATGAAATGGAATTGTGCGACTGAATCTTGTAAATTTTTTGTGATTTTTGTGCGCAATGACAATTCCCGCTTCCGTTTCCTCCGTCCCGCTCATCCGAATGTGCAGAGCGGGCTTTCAGTGTTCCTGCAAGTTCATACAATATTCAGAATATTCATTCTTTTATTCATTTTGAGAATGTGCTATAATACTCCTGTATGTCAGAAAGCGGGAGCCGCCTTCTGGCTTTCGGCCGGGCGAAGCGCTGCCCGGCGTGATTTTCGCAGATATTGGAGATGAAGAACCATGACAGGGATAGAATGTCGAAGCATCTGCGAGGGCGTGGAGTTTCTTGGCGTTCAGGATCCGAAATTCAAGACGGCGCGCATGTCCGTCCACTTTCTTCTGCCCATGCGGGAGGAGGAGGCCTCGGCCAATGCGCTGCTGCCGTTTCTGCTGAGCAGGGCGAGCCGCGCTTACCCGGACTACACAAAGCTCGGCCAGCGTTTGGCGGAGCTCTACGGGGCGAGCCTCAACGCGGACGTCGACAAGATCGGCGATCTGCAGGTGCTCTCCGTGGCGGCGTCCGGCCTTGCCGATCGGTATGCCCTCGCGGGCGAGAAGATTTCGGAGAGCCTGGCGGAGCTGCTGTGCGGCGTTCTCTTCGATCCGCCGTTCGAGGACGGCATGTTCCCGGCGGACGGCTTCGAGCAGGAGAAGCGCCAGACCATCGAGCTGATTGAGACGGAGCTCAACGACAAGCGCGTGTATGCCAGGCAGCGCTGTGAAGCCGCCATGTGCGCAGGGGAGCCCTACGGTCTGGGCCGCTACGGCACCTGCGAGGCGGTGGCCGCTCTGGAGCGCCCGCAGCTGACCGAGACGTGGCGCCGCGTGCTGCGCCACAGCCGCGTGCAGGTGCTGGTGCTCGGCAACTGCGAGCTCGCCCCCCTCTACGAGCGCTTTCGCAGCTCCTTCGCCGCCCTCGAGCGCGGCGAACTGTTTGCCTGCGAGACGAAAAATGTGGAGAGCGCCGCCTCGGTGCGCGAGGTGCGCGAGACGCTCGACGTGGCGCAGGCAAAGCTGGTGATGGGCTTCCGCACCGCCGTCTGCCAGCCGCAGGACGAGGTGCCGGCCATGCGCCTGGCGGTGGCCATGCTCGGCGGCACGCCGAGCTCGAAGCTCTTCCTCAACGTGCGGGAAAAGCAGAGCCTCTGCTATTACTGCAGCGCCTCCTATAACAGCATGAAGGGTATCATGCTGATCCAGAGCGGGGTGGAGGAGCAGAATCTGGAAAAGGCCCGCGCCGAGATCCTCGTGCAGCTTGAGGCCATGAAGCGCGGCGACTTTACGCAGGAGGAGATCGAGGCCGCCCGGCTGAGCATCCTCAACTCCTACCGCTCCACCTCCGATTCGCTCGGCGCGCTCTCCGGCTGGTATCTCTCCCAGGCGATCACGGGCCGCCCGCAGACGCTGGAGGAGGCCGCCGCGGCGATCGCCGCCGTCACGCGCGAGGAGCTGGTGCAGGCGGCGAACCGCATCACGCTCGACACGGTCTACAGCCTGACGGGAAGGGAGGAGAAGGCATGAGCGCTCAGATGAGAGAGGTTTACAGCGAGCGCGCCGGCGACCGCTATTACGAGGTGCGGCATCCCTCCGGCCTGCGGATCCTGCTGTATCCCAAGAACGAGAACAATTCCACGTATGCCGTGTTCGGCACGCGCTACGGCTCGGTGGACACAACCTTCCGCGTGGACGGGGAGGAGGCCTGCACCGTTCCGGAGGGCATCGCCCACTATCTTGAGCACAAGCTGTTCGAGAGCGAGGACGGGGACGCCTTCTCGCGCTACGCGAAGACGGGGGCCGCGGCGAACGCCTACACCTCCTTTGACAGCACGTGCTACCTGTTCTCCTGCGCCGACCATTTCTACGAGTCGCTGGAAATTCTGCTCGACTTTGTGCAGAAGCCGTACTTCACGGAGGAGACGGTGCGCAAGGAGCAGGGGATCATCGGCCAGGAGATCCGCATGTATGACGACGACCCGCAGTGGCGCGTGATGTTCAACCTGCTGACCGCGCTCTACCACCGCCACCCCGTGCGCATCGACATCGCCGGCACGGTGGAGAGCATCGCTGAAATTACCCCGGACTATCTGTACCGCTGCTACCGCACCTTCTATAATCTGCACAACATGGTGCTGTGCGTGGCGGGCAGGATGGACGTGGACCGGGTGCTCGCCGTCTGCGACAGGCTGCTGATTCCCAGTAAGCCCCAGAAGATCGAGCGCATCTTCGAGGAGGAGCCGCTCGACGTGGTGCGGCCCCGTGTGGAGCAGAAGCTCTCGGTGGCCATGCCGCTGTTCCAGCTCGGCTTCAAGGAGCCCGCCGGGCCGGAGCGCCTTTCGGACAGGGATGCCGCCGCCAGCGACGTCCTGCTCGAGGCCATCGCCTCCGACGCTTCGCCCCTCTTCCGCCGCCTGCTCGACGAGGGCCTCGTCAACGAGACGACCTTCGGCTTCGAGTACTTCGAGGGAACCGGCTATGCCTCCGTCATCTTCTCCGGCGATTCGCGCGACCCGGACCGCGTGGCGGAGGAGATCCGGAAGGAGATCGCGCAGGTGCGTGAAAACGGTCTCTCCGACGAGGCCTTCGAGCGCGCGCGCAAATCGATCTACGGGCGCAGCGTGGCCTCCCTCAACAGCGTGGAGAACATCGCGAACGGGATGGCCTCGATGGCCTTCAGCGGCCGGGATCTGTTTGCCTATCTCGACTGCGTGGCGCAGCTGACGAAGGAGGACGTGCTCGGGCGGCTCAGCGTGCAGCTCCGCCCGGAGTACAGCGCCCTTTCCGTCATCCTTCCCCAGTAACCAGCGGGAGGGCCGCCTGCGCCGCAGGCGGGCGGCTCGCCCTTTATCCATCACCTTCTGCGGAGAAACGGTGGAGATGCTCATGTATGACGTTCAATTCCCCGGCCTCGGGCTGGAGTTTACGGTGAACCCTGTCGCCTTCCAGTTCGGGCCCATCCAGATCGGTCCCTTTACCTTCGGCACGGTCTACTGGTACGGTATCATCATCGCGGCCGGCCTGATCCTCGCCTTCCTCTATGCGAGCCTGAGCTGCAAGAAGATGCGCATCAACGAGGACAAGCTTATCAACTGCGTGATTGCCGGCGTGATCTTCGGCATGATCGGCGCGCGCCTGTACTATGTGATCTTCTATCCCGGCGATAAGTACATCAACAATCCCCTGGAGATTTTTAACATTCACGAGGGCGGTCTCGGCATCTACGGCGGCATCATCGCCGCTCTGGCTGCCGGCGCCATCACGGCGAAGATCTGCAAGATGAAGGTGGGCGCCGTGCTCGACGTGGCCTCGATTGGCTTTTTGATCGGCCAGGGCATCGGCCGCTGGGGCAACTTCATCAACCAGGAGGCCTTCGGCGGCGCGACCGACCTGCCCTGGGGCATGGTGAGCTCCGCCACGCAGGCCGTCGTCCCGAACAGCCCGGTTCATCCGTGCTTCCTCTATGAGTCGCTCTGGTGCCTTCTCGGCTTTGTGCTGCTGCACCTCTTCACGCGGAAGCTGCGCCGCTACGACGGCCAGACCTTCCTGCTCTATGTCGTGTGGTACGGCCTGGGCCGCTTCTTCATCGAGGGCCTGCGCCAGGACAGCCTGATCATCCCCGGCACGGCTCTGCGCGTGTCGCAGGTGGTGGCCCTCGTCTCCGTGCTCGCGGCCGTCGTCCTGCTGATTGTCTTCCGTGAGAGAACCTCTCTCTCCGGCTGCGGCGCGAAGGACGTCATGGCGCTCAACGCGGTTGTCGACGACATTCCCGACCAGGAGAAGAAGGAGGACGAGGAGGACGGAAAGAGCACCATCTTCGGCGATCTCCAGTTTGAGGAGCTGATCACCGACACGAGCGCCTCCGGCAAGGCTGCGGACGAGACGGCCCCCGCCCAGGCGGAGAAGCCGGCACAGGACGGCGAACCGGAACCCGCCGCGCAGGACGATGCGCAGGAGGACGAAAAAGAGAAAGAGGAGAAGGAGGAACAGAACAATGGCAAAGCTGATTGACGGCAAGGCGGTTTCCGCCTCTGTGCGCGCCCAGGTGGCCGGGGAGGTGAGCAGCCTCAAGAAAAAGGGCGTCTGCCCCGGCCTGGCGGTGGTGATTGTGGGAGACGATCCGGCCTCCCGCACGTATGTGAACAACAAGAAGAAGGCCTGCGCGGAGACGGGCATCTACTCCGAGGAGTACGCTCTGCCCGCTTCCACAACGCAGGAGGAGCTGCTCGACCTGGTGAGGACGCTCAACGAAAAGCCGGACATCCACGGCATTCTTGTGCAGTCCCCGCTGCCGGACGGCCTCGACGAGGAGGCCGTGATTGAGGCCATCAATCCGAAAAAGGACGTCGACGCCTTCCACCCGCAGAATGTGGGCCGCATCATGATCGGCAATTTCCACTTCCTGCCCTGCACGCCCGCGGGCGTCATCGAGCTTATTCGCTCGCAGGGCATTGAGATCGCGGGGAAACGCTGCGTGGTCATCGGCCGCAGCAACATCGTCGGCAAGCCGATGGCGATGCTGCTTCTGCACAACAACGGCACGGTGACCATCTGCCACAGCAGGACGAAAAATCTCGCGGAAATCTGCCGTGAGGCCGATATCCTGGTGGCGGCCGTCGGCAAGCCGAAGTTTGTCGCCGAGGACATGGTCAAGCCCGGAGCGGTTGTGATCGACGTCGGCATGGACCGCGACGAGAACGGCAAGCTCTGCGGCGACGTTGATTTCGCCCACGTGGAGCCGAAGGCGGGCTACATCACCCCGGTGCCCGGCGGCGTGGGCCCGATGACGATTGCGATGCTGCTGAAAAATACCATCACCGCCGCGAAGCTGCAGGCCGGTTTGGAGGGCTGACTTCGCGCGCGGCGCTTTGCAAGAGGATGAAGGAAGATTGAGCAAGGTATTGCAAAAGATTCGCAGCCCGAAGGACCTGAGGGAACTCAGCCGGACGGAGCTCAGGCAGCTCAGCGCGGAAATCCGCTCTCTCCTCATTCAGACCGTCTCGGAGAACGGCGGGCATCTGGCCTCCAATCTCGGCGCGGTGGAGCTGACTATAGCGCTGCACTATGTTTTTCCCTCCCTGAGCGACAGGATCGTCTGGGATGTGGGCCACCAGTCCTACACGCACAAGATCCTCACAGGGCGCCGGGAGAGCATCTCGACCATCCGCCGGGAGGGAGGCCTCTCCGGCTTCCCGAACCGCGCGGAGAGCCCCTACGATCCCTTCACTGTCGGCCATGCCAGCACCTCGATCTCCGCGGCCCTGGGTCTTGCCCAGGGCAAGCGGCTGGCCGGGGAGCCGGGCAACGTGGTGGCGGTGATCGGCGACGGCGCGCTGACGGGCGGCATGGCCTATGAGGGCCTGAACAACGCGGGCCGTTTCCCGGGAAATCTCATCGTGGTGCTCAACGACAATACGATGTCGATCTCCGAGAACGTGGGCTCCATCGCCGGATATCTGGCGAGCATCCGCACGAAGCCGGGCTATCTGCGCGCCAAGAGCCATGTCGAGCGCACGCTCGACCATCTGCCCGTTGTGGGCGAACCGCTGCACCGCGGTATTTCCCGGGCAAAGTCGATGGTTAAGCACATGATGTACAAGGGCACGCTCTTCGAAGACATGGGCTTTTTCTACTACGGCCCCTTCGACGGCCACAACATCGACAAGCTGATCGAGGTCTTCGAGAACACCAGGAGCATTCCCCATCCCATTCTGATCCACGTCATGACCGAAAAGGGCAAGGGCTACTCGTTTGCCGAGCAGAGCCCCGACGCCTTCCACGGCGTCTCTCCCTTCGATGTGGAGACGGGGGAGACGCCGGCGGCCGCCGACAGCTTTTCCTCCGTGTTCGGCAGCTGCCTCTGCGAGCTGGCCGAGAAGGATTCGCGCATCTGCGCGGTGACGGCGGCCATGGAGCTCGGGACGGGCCTGTCCGGCTTCGCGCAGAAATTCCCCGATCGCTTTTTCGATGTGGGAATCGCCGAGGAGCACGCCGTCACCTTCTCCGCGGGGCTGGCGATCAGCGGCCAGAGGCCCGTCTGCGCCGTCTATTCCACGTTTTTGCAGCGCAGCTACGATCAGATCCTGCACGACGCCGTGCTGCAGAACACCCATCTCGTGCTGGCTGTGGACCGGGCGGGCATCGTGGGCGAGGACGGTGAGACGCATCAGGGCATCTTCGACGCCGCCTTCCTCAACACCATCCCCAACGTGACCGTCTTTTCCCCGGTCTACTACGACGATCTGCGCGCCGACCTGAAAAAGGCCATCTATGAGTGCGACGGGGTGGCGGTGGTGCGCTATCCGAGAGGGCGGCAGCTCTTCCGCCCGCACGACTACCTGCCCTCGCAGAGCCTTTACCACTGGGGCGGCGAGGGAAAGGCCGCCGGGACGGTACTCGTCACCTATGGCAGGCTGTTTTCCTTTACACGCAGAGCGTGCGAGCTTTTGCGGGAGCGCGGGATCCCGGCGTCGGTGCTGCGGCTCGATCCGGTTCTTCCCATCACTGCGGAAGCTGTAAAGGCTATTTCCTTTGCAAAGGATATTTTCTTCTTCGAGGAGGGAACGGAACAGGGCGGCGTGGGCGAGCACTTCGCCACGCTGCTGTACCGCTCCGGATGGCACGGGAATTTCCATTTGAAGGGAATCACCGGCTTTGTCAAGCACGCCCCCATGCTCAAGACGCTGCAGAAGCTCGGCCTCGACGAGTATGGGATGGCTGAATTTGTTGGATCGGAGTGCAAGCTGTGGCAGAGAAAAAACGATTAGACACGCTGCTCTTTGAGAAGGGCCTGGCCCAGAGCCGGGAGCGCGCCAAGGCGCTCATCATGGAGGGCCTTGTCTATGTGAACAATCAGAAGTCCGACAAGCCGGGCGAGACCGTTCCGGCGGACGCGCCGATTGAGGTGCGGGGGAAGGGGCTGGCCTATGTCAGCCGCGGCGGCCTCAAGCTCGAGAAGGCGATGCGCCGGTTCCCCATCACGCTCGAGGGCAGGGTGACGATGGACATCGGCGCCTCGACGGGCGGCTTTACCGACTGTATGCTGCAAAACGGAGCCGTGAAGGTCTACGCCGTCGACGTCGGCTACGGCCAGCTGGCGTGGAAGCTGCGCAGCGACGAACGGGTCGTCAACCTCGAGCGCACGAATGTGCGCTATCTCACGGCGGAGCAGGTGCCCGAGCCGGTGGATTTCTTCAGCGTGGACGTCTCCTTCATCTCCCTCGCGCTTGTTTTGCCCGCGGCGCGTCCCTTCCTGCGGGAGGGCGGCGAGGCGGTCTGCCTTATCAAGCCGCAGTTCGAGGCGGGGCGTGAGAAGGTGGGCAAAAAGGGCGTGGTGCGCGACAAGGCCGTGCACCGCGAGGTGATTGAGAAGGTGGTGGCCCTGGCCTTTTCCGGAGGCTACTCGCCGCTGGGGCTCACGTATTCGCCCGTCAAGGGGCCGGAGGGCAACATCGAATATCTGCTCTATCTGCGCCGCGAGGAAACGCCGCAGATGGGCGAGCTGCCCGATATTGCCGCGCTGGTGGAGGAGTCCCACCGGGTGCTGAACGGCGGTGAAGGCGCATGAGGGTGCTCGTTGTCCCCAATCTCACAAAGCGCGATGCCCTGCTGCACACAGAGCGCGTCGTGCGCCGTCTTGCGGAGCTCGGCGTCCCCTGTGTGCTCGAGGAGCAGTACCGCTCCGCCTGCGGGGCGCTGCCCGTCTCCTTCTGCCGCCGGCCGGAGGACGGGCTGGCCGCCTGCGACATGGTGATCGCCGTGGGCGGAGACGGCACCATCATCCACTCGGCCAAGGAGGCGGCGGCCTTCGGCAAGCCGGTGCTCGGCGTCAACGTCGGGCGGCTCGGCTTTGTGGCCGGCCTGGAGACGGACGAGCTCGACCGGCTCGGGCGTCTGATCGCCGGGGATTATCTCGTCGACGAGCGCATGATGCTCGAGGTCACGCTGTGCCGGGAGGGCAGGGAGCTGTCCTACTACGCGCTCAACGACGCGGTGCTCGCGCGCGGCGCGCTCTCGAAAATTCTCGATTTCCGCGTGCTGCTCAACGAGAGCAATGTCGGCGACTACCGCGCGGACGGGCTGATCGTCTCCACGCCCACCGGCTCGACGGCGTACTCGCTCTCCGCCGGCGGCCCGGTGATCGATCCGGCGCTGCGCTGCCTGCTGCTCTCGCCGATCTGTCCGCATTCGCTGTTTACGCGCCCCGTCGTCTTCGGCGAGGACTCGCTTCTGCAGATCCAGGCAGGCTCGAGCGAGCAGGGCGTCAACTGCTACCTCACGGTGGACGGTCAGATCTCCGTCCCCCTGAAAAATGACGAGCCCGTCCGCTGCCGGGCGGCGTCGCGCACGGCGAAGCTCATCAAGCTCAAGGATATCAATTTTTATGAGGTGGTCAACCATAAACTGGCGGAAAGGAGAAGCTGAATGAAGAAAAGACGTCATGAAACAATCCTGCAGATTATCAGCAGCAATACCGTCGATACGCAGGAGGAGCTTCTTCGCCTGCTGCGCGAGGAGGGCTTCGATGTGACGCAGGCCACCGTCTCCCGCGATATCAAGGAGCTGCGCCTTGTCAAGACGCAGACGGGAACCGGGAAATACCGGTACACCGCGCCCAAGGAGGGCGTCCGCGACATCTCTTCCCGCTTTTTCTCCCTCTTCTCGGAAAACACCGTCTCCGTGCAGAGCGCCTGCAACATGGTGGTGATCAAGAGCCTGACGGGAATGGCCCAGGCGGTGTGCGCCGCGATGGATTCCCTGCACTGGGACGGCATCGTCGGCACCCTGGCGGGAGACGACACCATCTTTGTGGTGACGAAGGACGAGGACTGCGCGCGCCGCTTCACCGAGGAGCTGCGCCGGATGATGGGGTGAGCGTTCATGCTTTCTGAGCTTTACATTGAGAACATCGCCGTCATAGAGAAGGCGAACATCCGCTTCGGGGAGGGGCTCAACGTCCTCACCGGCGAGACGGGCGCGGGCAAATCGATCGTCATCGATTCGATCCACGCCGTCCTCGGCGAGCGCACCTCGCGCGAGCTCGTGCGCACCGGGGCGAAATCCGCCTTTGTGAGCGCTTCCTTCGACGCGCTGCCTGAGGCTGTGCTCGAAAAGGCGCAGGAGCTCGGCTTTGAGCCGGAGGAGGGCGCGCTGCTCCTGCAGAGAACCATCTCCGCGGAGGGCAAGAACGCCTGCCGCGTCAACGGCCGTCCGGCCTCCGTTTCCGCCCTGCGCGAGCTGGGGCGGCTGCTGCTCTCGATCCACGGCCAGCACGACACGTATGAGCTGCTCTCTCCGGAGCTGCATCTGGCCTATGTCGATCGGATGGCGGGAGCAGAGGGGCTTCTCGAGCGCTACCGCGCGGAATACCGCGAGATGGAGCGCTGCCGCCGCGAGTGGGAAAAGCTGCAGCTCGACGAGACGAACAAGGCCCGCCGCATCGATCTGCTCGAATATCAGATTCAGGAGCTCGAGAGCGCGGCCATCCGTCCCGGCGAGCAGGAGGAGCTCGCGGCCCAGCGCACCCTTTTCAGCAACAGCGAGAAGGTGTCGGCCGCCCTGGGCGAGGCGCGCGCCTGCCTGGAGGGCGGGGATGAGAGCGGAGGCGCCCTCTCCGGGGTGCAGACCGCCGCCGCGGCCCTGCTGGAGGCGGCGCGCTTTTTGCCCGCCCTGCAGGAGACGGCGGAGCGCCTGAGCTCCATCTCCTATGAGCTGCAGGACTGCCGCGAGACGCTGCGCGACGCCGCCGCTCAGCTCGATTATGACCCGGAGCAGCTCGAGCAGATTGAGGAGCGCCTCGATCAGCTCTACCGGCTGGGCCTGAAATACGGCGGCACGGAGGAGCGCATGCTGGCTTACCTTGAGGAGTGCCGCGCCGAGCTGGAAACCATCAGCCTCTCCGAGGAGAACGCCGCCCGCTTTGCCGCCGGCTACAAGGCGGCAAAGAAGCGCGCCGGGGAATACGCGGCAGCGCTCACGGAAAAGCGGCAGAGGGCGGCGGCGCAGCTTTCCGTCCGCGTGCAGGAGGAGCTTCGCTTCCTCGATATGCCGAACGTGCGCTTCGAGGCGGAGCAGACGCCGTGCGAGCTCGGCCCCACGGGCGCGGACAAGC
This sequence comes from uncultured Clostridia bacterium, assembly GCA_944383955.1. GTDB lineage: Bacteria > Bacillota > Clostridia > Oscillospirales > Acutalibacteraceae > Caccousia. The sequence goes on along the minus strand of CALWRP010000093.1, from coordinate 12,779 downwards.
TGCAGTTCCTTGTCTCCACCAACCCCGGCGAGCCGCCGAAGCCGATGGCCAAGATTGCCTCCGGCGGCGAGCTCTCTCGCATCATGCTGGCCCTGAAAACCGTGCTGGCCGGCCAGGACGTGGTGGGCACCATGATCTTCGACGAGGTCGACGCGGGCATCGGCGGCAGCGCGGCGGGCAAGGTTGGCAGAAAGCTGCTGGAGGTGTCCCGCAGCCGCCAGGTGCTCTGCGTCACGCATTCGGCGCAGATCGCGGCTATGGCGGGAACGCATTTCAGGATTGAGAAGAGCGTTTCCGGCGGCAGAACCTTCACCGAGGTGCGCCCGCTCTCGATGGACGAGCGGCGCGAGGAGGTGGCGCGCATGATCGGCGGCGCGGACGTGACGGAGCTGACGCTGCAGAACGCGGGCGAGATGCTGCGCCTGGCGAGGGAGAACGCCTAGCGCCTGCGCGCCGGCTGGGGGCGCTCTCCGGCAGGCGCGCAGGCGGAGAAAATTATTTCCGCGGCTCTTGACTTTTTCAAAATCTCGGGTATAATAATTTTCAATGGCTGAGAAGGGATGAAGTACTCCGATCCTCTCCTTGCAGAGAGCCCGCGGTTGGTGCAAGCGGGCAGGGGAGCCGGACGAAATACCTCCCGGAGCCGCCGGATGGAACGCGATTGTCAGTAGATTCGGCCGTGTGCGCCCGTTACAGCGCAAGGGTATGAACGTACCCGTGAGGCCGCCGCCGTGAGGCTGCGGTGAACTGAGGTGGTACCGCGGAATTTCCGCCCTCTGCAGCACAAGGCAGGGGGCGTTTTCTTTTGCCCCCGCAAGAAAAAACAGATGGAGGCAGAAAGACAATGGGAGTGTATGACGAGCTCAAGGCCAGAGGCCTGATTGCCCAGCTCACGAACGAGGAGAAGATCCGCGATCTTCTCAACAACGAGAAGGTGACCTTCTACATCGGCTTCGACCCGACGGCCGACAGCCTGCATGTGGGCCACTTTGTGCAGATCATGGTGATGGCGCACATGCAGCGCGCCGGCCACCTGCCGATCGCCCTCTTCGGCGGCGGCACCGGCATGATCGGCGACCCCTCCGGCAAGACCGATATGCGCAAGATGCTCACCCGCGAGACGATCGCCCACAACATCGAGTGCTTCCAGAAGCAGATGGCGCGCCTCATCGACTTCTCGGACGGCAAGGCCATCATGGCGAACAACGGAGACTGGCTGCTCAACCTCAATTACATCGACTTCCTGCGCGAGGTGGGCGTGCATTTCTCCGTCAACCGCATGCTGACGTTTGAGTGCTACAAGCAGCGCCTCGAGCGCGGCCTGTCTTTCTTCGAGCTCAACTACATGCTCATGCAGAGCTACGACTTCCTCGAGCTCAACCGCCGCTTCGGCTGCACGATGGAGCTCGGCGGCGACGATCAGTGGAGCAACATCATCGGCGGCGTGGAGCTGCTGCGCAAGAAGGAGGGCAAGGAGGTCTACGGCATGACCTTCACGCTCCTGACGACGAGCGAGGGCAAGAAGATGGGCAAGACGGAGAAGGGCGCCGTGTGGCTCGATCCCGAGAAGACGTCCCCCTTCGAGTTTTACCAGTACTGGAGAAACGTCGACGACGCCGACGTCATCCGCTGCATGAAGATCCTGACCTTCCTGCCGCTCGAGGAGATCGAGCAGTACGCGAAGCTGGAGGGCGGCGAGCTCAACCGCGCCAAGGAGGTTCTGGCCTTCGAGGTGACGAAGCTCATCCACGGCCAGGACGAGGCCGTGAAGGCCCAGAACGCGGCCCGCGCTCTCTTCGGCGCAGGCGTCAGCGCAGACGACATGCCCACGGCCTCTGTTCCCGCTTCCCTCTTCGAGGGCGGCGACGCCGGCCTGCTCGACGTGCTGCTGGCCGCGAAGCTGATTCCCTCCAAGAGCGAGGGACGCCGTCTGGCGGAGCAGGGCGGCCTGATGGTCGACGACCGCAAGGTGGAGAGCGCCGCTGAGCGCGTGGATCGCAGCGCCTTTGAGAAGGGCTACATCCACGTCAAGAAGGGCAAGAAGGTTCATCTGAAAATTACCATCGGCGAATAACAGGCATTTTCTGCGGGCGGCGGCTTCCGGGATGCGCGGAAGCCGCCGCCCTTCTGTGTCCATGCCCGGCGCGGCCTGTTTTTCATTTTGTTTACATGGATTTTATCAAATGCGCACGGAAATATGCTATAATAAATTGCTTTGCCGCCGGAGCGGCAGGGCAAGCCTGCAGGAAGGGAGATGAGGTCTGCCGTGGAAAAGGAAAACCGGCTGGCGCAAATCGGGGGAAGGGCGCTTCTGTATCTGCTGCCGCCCGCGGTGGTGCTGGCCCTGCTCTCGGTTGTCTTTGCGAGCTACGGCCTGTTCCCGTTCGGAGACAACACGCTGTCCTGGTGCGACATGGATCAGCAGGTGCTTCCGCTTCTGATGGATCTCAAGGATATTCTGGAGGGGAAGAGCTCGCTCTTTCTGAACCTGCAGAACGCGGGCGGCATGAATTTCTGGGGCGTCTTCCTCTTTTTCCTCTCGAGCCCCTTCTCCTTCCTCGTGGCGGTGGTGGACAAGGCGGACTTTTTCCGCCTGGCCAACGTGCTGGTCGCCCTGAAGATGGCGGTCTGCTCCGTGACGGCCTTCGCCTTCTTCCGCCGCAGATTCCCCGCCCTTGACCTCGCGGCCGGCACGGTGCTCGGCGTCCTCTATGCCTGCTCCGGCTACGCGCTGTTCTACTATCAGAACGTCGTCTGGCTCGACGTGATGGCGCTGTTCCCGCTGTTCCTGCTGGCTCTGCTCCGCCTCGCGGAGCGCGGAAAGCCGCTGTGCTATGTGCTGGCCCTCTGCGCCATGCTCACGGTTCATTTTTATCTGAGCTATATGGTGGCGATCTTCCTCGTCCTCGCCAGCGGCGTGTGGCTCTTCACGATGCCGAAGGAACAGCGGGGGAGGGCTCTCGTCCTCCTCGGCCTCTCCACCGCCGCGGCAGCCCTGCTCACCGCCCCCATCTGGCTGCCGTCCCTGCTGCAGTACGCCGTCTCGGCGCGCACGGGAAGCCTGCTGGACAATCTGCGGATTGGAAACCTGTTCACGCGCCTGAATACGACGCTTCCCGTCCTGTTCAGCACGGCGGCCCTCGGCGTGTCGCTGCTGTTCACCCCGTTTTACTGGCGCAGGGCGGGCGCGCGCATCCGCGTCTGCTACGCGCTCTTTCTCCTGCTGGTGATTCCCGTCCTCCTCGAGCCGATCAACAAGATGTGGCACACCGGCAGCTATCAGGCGTTTCCTGTCCGCTACGGCTACATGGCCACCTTCCTCGGCCTGATTCTCCTGGCCTTCCTGCTGACGCAGGGGATTCCGCAGGAGGAAAGCCGGCTGCAGAATTCCCCGGTGCCGCTCTTTCTGGCCCTGGTGGCGGTGGCCCTGCCGTTTGTGGCCTCCTGCATTCTGCTCTATCTCAAGTTCGACTCCATCACCGTCTATACGCGGACGCTGTGGGGCACGGATGAGTCGCTGTCCCAGCTGCTCGGCTTTTTCCTCACGGCGGCCCTGGCCTGCGGGATGCTCGTCCTCTTCCTGCGCGAGCGGCTGCTCAGCCGCCGTGTGTTCAACATCCTTTTCTGCCTGCTTCTGTGCATCGAGGCGCCGTTCCAGCTCAGCGTCTATCTCGGCTCCGCCGCCTCTCCCGCAGACGGCTATGAGGAGGAGATCGATCTGGCGGACCGCATCCCGGACGACACGCTGTACCGCGTGAAGAACGAGAAGAAATACTTCGACGCCAACCTCCTCGGCGGGCTCGGCTATCCGACGCTCAACCACTACACCTCGCTCACCTCGCAGGACACCATGTTTGCCCTGAAAAAGCTCGGCTACTCCTCCTATTGGATGGAGCTAAACTCTAACGGCGGCACCGCCCTCACAGACGCCCTGCTCGCCAACCGCTACACCGTCTTCCGCCACAGCGACGCACCGCAGGACGCAAAGGTCGTCTACTGGAACGATACCTATGTGATAGCGGAGGAGCCGTATGCGCTGCCGTTCGGCTTTGTCTTCCGTCCGCAGGATGTGGGGGAGCTCGGGAGCCTTTCGGAGGAGCTCTCCCGCATGGAGCTGCAGCAGTGGCTGTTCGCGTCCGTCTTCGACACGGACGCGCAGCTTGTCACCGAGTACCGGCCGCAGCGGGAGGTCAACCTCACCGCGGAGCGCGGGGAAAAGTGGGTGCTGACGCCGCACCTTGAGGACGGCCGCGCCTATTTCCACTATGAGATCCCCGTGCAGGGCACGCAGACGCTCTACTTCGACTGCTTCGACGAGCTGCACAGCTATCTCTACGAGGCTATCAACGATTCCTTCCACGTCTTTGTCAACGGGGAGCTGGTCGAGCAGGACTATCCCTCCCAGAGCAGCAACGGGCTGGTGGATCTCGGCACCTTCACAGACGAGACGGTGATTGTGCAGGTTGAGCTTCTGCGCGACTGCTCCGCCCGTTCGTTCGGCGTCTACGGGATGGATCTCAGCGTGCTCTCCGACGCTCTGTCCACGGTCTCGGGAGACGGCCTGCGCGAGGAGAACGGCAGCCTGACCGGCACGTTCACGGCGCAGGAGGGAGATTATCTCTTCATCCCCGTCCCGGACGACGGCAACCTCACGGTGACCGTGAACGGCGCGGCGGCGGAGCCGGAGACGGAGACGGTCTTCGACTGCTTCCTCGCCGTCAGGCTCACGGAGGGCGAGAACACGGTGACGGTGACCGCCTTCCCGCCCGGCCTGAAGACGGGGCTGGCGCTCTGCCTGGCCGGGGCCGCCGTGCTGGTTCTGCTCCTGCTTCTGCTGCGCCGGGGGACCCCCGCGTGGTTCAGCGTCCTCGAGCTTCCGGCGAAGGCTGTCTTTGCCGTCCTGTGGGCCGTTGTCTTCCTCGGCGTCTATGTGTTCCCGATCGTGGTCTACTGCACAAGATAAGCGCTTTGACGGCGCGCAGCGCAAAAAAGTGCCTGCCGGCTTCCGTTTTGGGAAGCCCGGCAGGCACTTTTCTTTCCTGATTTACAGAATATGCGGGGAAGGGGAGCGGTTACTCCCGGCAAGCGTTCTCGATGGCGGTGAAGGCCTCGTGGAAGTCGGCCTCCGTCACGAGGATGGAAATGTCCACGTCGGAGGTGGTGATGATGCGGATATCCGTGCTGGTGGAGGAAGCCGCGGTGAAGACCTTGGCCGCCATGCCGGGAGTATCCTTCATCTTCTCGTCGTAGACGTTGATCTTGCAGTTGCCGCCGCTGATGATGGGCTTGATCTCCTTTTCCTTCAGGGAGGCGAGGAACTCGAGAATCTCGCCGAGGTCGTCGTCGTTGATGGTGAAGGAGACGTCCATCTTCGAGCCGTGGTTCGGCGCGAGGGAGATCATGTCGACCACCACGCCGAGGTTGGAGATTTTGGTGAAGACCCTGCCGCAGAAGGCGATATCGGGCGGACAGTTCTGCAGGGTAACGAGCGTGATGCCGGTTGCAGAGGTAACCTTCGTCATGAGAAAAGCCTCCTTTTCATTTCAAAAGATCGGACATCTGGTACATTCCCGGTTCCTTCCCGCTGAGGAAGACGGCAGCGTTCAGCGCTCCCGCGGCAAAGACCTCCTTCGACTGGGCGGAGTGGGAGAGCCTGATGACCTCGTGGTGACCGGCGAAGATCACCTCGTGCTCGCCGACGATGGTGCCGCCGCGCACGGAGTGGATGCCGATCTCGTTCTTCTCGCGCTTTTTGCGCTGGGAGTGGCGGTCGTACATGTAGCGCATCTCCCCGGGCTCCACCTCGCTGATGGCGTCGGCCAGCATCAGGGCGGTGCCGCTGGGAGCGTCGATCTTCTGGTTGTGGTGCATTTCCACAATCTCGATGTCGAAGCCCTCCCCGAGCACCTGCGCGGCCTTCTTCGAGAGCTCGATCAGCAGGTTGATGCCGAGGGACATGTTGCCGGAGGAGAAGACGGGGATCTCCGCGCTGGCCGCGCGCACCGCTTCCTGCTGCTCCTTGCTGTAGCCGGTGGTGCACAGCACGAGGGGAAGGCGGCGCTCTCTGCCGTAGGCGAGCAGGGAGGCGAGGGCGGAGGGGTGAGAGAAGTCGATCAGCACGTCGGCCTCGCCCGTAAACCCGGAAATGTGGGAGAAGACGGGAAAGCCCTCGCGGCCGGTGGAGACGAGATCAACGCCCGCCACAATTTCGCAGTCTGTGCGCTCCGCGGCGAGGGCGGCGATGGCGTGCCCCATCTTGCCGCCGCAGCCGCTCAGAATGATTTTCGTTTTCATTTGATACATCCTCCCGGTTTGGGAAAATTGTCAGATCAGGCCGTGCTTTTTCATGACGGCGACCATCTTCTCCTTCGGGCCCGCGCCCATCGCGGTCAGCGGCAGGCGGCAGGGGCCGGCTTCCATTCCCATCAGGTTCATGGCCTCCTTGACGGGGATCGGGTTGACGTCGAAGAAGAGCGCGTTCATCAGGTCGAGCCACTCGAGGAACTGTCTGCGGCTCTTCTCCTGGTCGCCCTCCAGGTAGCCGAGCACGATATCGTGCATCTGCTGCGGCAGAATGTTGGCGAAGACGGAGACGACGCCCTTGCCGCCGAGGGAGAGGATCGGCACGACCTGGTTGTCGTTGCCGGAGAAGACGGGCAGATCGTCGCCGCACAGGGCGATGGTCTCCGCGATGGCGGAGATGTCGCCGCCGGCCTCCTTGGTGCCGATGATCTTCGGGTGGTTTGCCAGCTCACGGTAGGTTTCGGGCTTGATGGTGCAGCCGGTGCGCGACGGCACATTGTAGAGCAGGGCGGGCACCTCGGTGCGGTCAACGACATAGGTGAAGTGCTGCACCAGGCCGGCCTGCGAGGCCTTGTTGTAGTAGGGCGTGACGAGCAGCACCGCATCAGCGCCGAGCTCCTGCGCGCACAGGGCCAGCTCGAGGGAATGGGCGGTGCTGTTGCTGCCCGCTCCCGCCACAACGGGAACGCGGCCCTTGCCCTTTTCGACCGCCATGCGCACAAGCGCCTCGTATTCCTCCTGTGAGAGCGTCGGCGTCTCGCTCGTCGTCACGCAGACGAAGAGGGCGTCGGCGCCGTTTTGCAGCTGGAAGTCGAGCTGGCGGTCAAACGCCTCGTAATTGACAGATCCGTCGGCGTGAAACGGCGTCACGAGCGCCGTGCCGGAACCGGTGAACAAAGGCTGTTTCATGAGCTTAAACCCCCATAAAAATTAGTCCAGATATCCCTTGGCGCAGAGCAGCTCCGCCATGAGGACGGCGCCGCCGGCCGCGCCGCGCAGCGTGTTGTGGGACAGGCAGACGAATTTGATGTCGTACTGGGTGTCGGGGCGCAGGCGGCCGATGGAGACGGCCATGCCGTTTTCGAGGTTGCGGTCGAGGCGGCTCTGCGGGCGGTCATCCTCGCGGAAGTAGTGCAGGAACTGCTTGGGCGCGCTGGGCAGGCCCAGCTCCTGAGGAGCGCCCTTGAAGCTCTCCCAGCGCTCGATGATCTCCTCCATGGCGGCCTTCTTCTCGAAGGAGGCGAAGACGGCGGCCGTGTGGCCGTCGGAGACGGGCACGCGCAGGCACTGGGCGGTGACGGCGGGGGAGGAGGCGTTCACAATCACGCCGTTCTCCACGTGGCCCCAGATCTTCATCGGCTCGTTCTCAGACTTCTCCTCCTCGCCGCCGATGAAGGGAATCACGTTGTCCACGCTCTCCGGCCAGGTCGCGAACGTCTTGCCCGCGCCGGAGATGGCCTGATACGTGCAGGCGAGCACCTTCGTCACGTTGAGGTCGAGCAGCGGATGGATGGCGGGAACGTAGCTCTGCAGCGAGCAGTTGGACTTGACGGAGATGAAGCCGCGCTTCGTGCCGAGACGCTTGCGCTGGCTCTCGATGACGGCGGCGTGGTCGGCGTTGATCTCCGGAATGATCATCGGCACATCCGGGGTGCCGCGGTGCGCGCTGTTGTTGCTCATCACGGGGCACTCGGCCTTGGCATAGGCCTCCTCGAGGGCCTTGATCTCATCCTTCTTCATGTTGACGGCGCAGAAGACGAAGTCGCACAGGGAGGCGACCTTCTCCACGTCCTCGGACGCATTGAAGACGACCATGTCGGCCATCGAAGCCGGCATGGGGGTGCTCATCAGCCAATGGTCGCCCACCGCCTCGCGGTACGTCTTGCCCGCGGAGCGCGCGCTGGCGGCCAGGGCCGCCACATGGAACCAGGGGTGATTTTCGAGCAGGGTGGCGAAGCGCTGGCCGACCATGCCGGTCGCGCCGATGATGCCTACACGATACGATTTCATTTGTACATGCCTCCAGTTGTCTGCTTTTCCAGAATATTCAGACGGATTTTTTCTTGTGCCGGGAAGAGCCCGCGTTCCCGCGGGCCTGCAAGTCTCGGGGCAAACTCCCGCTCTCCGCGCGGAGAGGAGGCCTGCCCGCAAGCCGCTTTCGGTTTGAACCGAAGAGGAAATAAAAAAACCGGTTGAAAACCGGTCATCAATTTACTATAATAAATACTATTCAGGCCCTCCGTGGAACGAAGCTGTCTGGATAGCGCTCCATCATACTAAAATGATGACAGTTGCCGCATTGTTCACACGGACAACCAGGGCCGTTTGCCGGACGGCGCCTTCGGCGGCGTTCCCTTTCCGGTCCCCTTCGGCAGCCTTGGCAGGCCTGTGGAACCGTACTGATGAAAACCGCACCTCTACCCTTTCCATATTCAATTCAAGCGCATCAAGCGGCACCGCGCCCAAACGTCCGCGATGCTGCCATAATCATATCATGGAAAGCCATAGGTGTCAAACGAAATTTGCGATAAGGTGAGATTGATTAAAAATGGAAATGAAAACGAGTGATTTCTACTACGATCTGCCCCAGGAGCTGATCGCGCAGACCCCGATAGAGCCGCGCGACGCCTCCCGTCTTCTGGTGATGGACCGGCGCACGGGCGCGCTCTCCCATCACCATTTTTATGAAATAGCGGACTACCTTGAGCCCGGCGACTGCCTGGTGCTCAACGATTCCCGCGTCCTGCCCGCCCGTCTCTTCGGCGTCAAGGAGGACACGGGGGCGCATGTGGAGTTCCTTCTGCTCACGCACCGCGAGGGCGACGACTGGGAGGCGCTGGCCGGGCCGGGCCGCCGCGCGAAGCCCGGCTCCCGCTTTGTCTTCGGCGAAGGCCTGCTGCGGGCCGAGGTGCTCGACGTCCTCGAGGGCGGCAACCGCCTGCTGCGCTTCTCGTATGAAGGCGGCAATTTCTATGAGCTGCTCGACAGGGTCGGCACCATGCCGCTGCCGCATTATATCACCGAGGAGCTCAAGGACCAGGAGCGCTATCAGAACGTCTACGCGCGGGAGCGGGGCTCCGCCGCGGCCCCCACAGCCGGGCTGCACTTCACGCCCGAGCTTTTGGAGCGCATCCGCCAAAAGGGCGTTCGCATCGCCTTTGTGACGCTGCACGTCGGCCTGGGCACCTTCCGCCCCGTGAAGGTGGAGAATATCGCCGAGCACCGGATGCACTCCGAGCACTACGCCCTCACGGCGGAGAACGCCGCCCTCATCAACGCGGCGAAGGCGGAGGGCAAGCGCGTCATCGCCGTGGGCACGACGAGCTGCCGCACGCTCGAGACCATCGGCACGCGCGAGGGCTGTGTCCGCGAGAGCAGCGGCTGGACGGACATTTTCCTCTATCCCGGCTACACCTTCAAGGTTCTCGACGGCCTCATCACCAACTTCCACCTGCCGGAGAGCACGCTCATCATGCTGGTGTCCGCCTTTGCCGGCTACGACCACACCATGAACGCCTACCGCGTGGCCGTCGAGGAGCGCTACCGCTTCTTCAGCTTCGGCGACGCGATGTTCATTGGTTAAAGGAGGCCGGTTTCGGAGCAAAAGCCCGAAAAAGCCCTGATTTCAAGGGGGTTCGGTCTTCAGAAGCAGGGGGGAGGCGGCCTGGAATGGCCTCCAAATGCCCATCCTTGCCGAAACTTTGGAGCCTATATTGATTAAAAAATACAATTTATTATGCAGGAATATTGCCCAAAGGAGGAAGCAGAAAAGCAGAGGAAGCAGTATGAGCAGTAAGAGCGACCGGGCCTTGCGTTTGCGGGCCCGGCTTTTTTGTCCGTGCACTTGCAAACTACGATTGAATAGTATAGAATGAAGGTGCAAGAGGAAGACTGAATTTATCGAAACATGAGGAGGTATTGCGATGTTGAATGTGATTCAGGTTGCAAAATACTTCTTGAGCAAAGATGAGGATGGTGAGCTGTTCAATAAGAAGCTCGTCACCATGAATGGAAGGACCTTCTACGAAGGTAATGCGAAGCTCAACAAGTTTTTGCATATGGCGCAGAATGTATATATTGCGAAGACGGGAGAAAAGCTGTTCGCTGAAGACCTGTATGCCTATGACAACGGTGCGGTTGCGCCGGAGGTGCAGGAGAAGTATGCGATCCTGCTCACAAAAGCCGTGAAGCCGGAGTTGCCGGAGGATATTGTTGACTTCCTGGATAAGCTCTATGTGATGCTGAAAGATGCTCCGCTTGATGAACTCATTGAGATTTCGCACGAAGACCCCGAGTGGGTGAAGAAGCACACTGGGTATTCCAAGCGGGAGCAGCGGATGGACTCTCTGATGTATGCGGAGGAGTACCGTGTGCAGTACAGCGATGTTCTCCGATTGATGGAGCGGATGTGCGGATGAAGAGTGATATTGAAGTCGGGCAGGTCCTTGCCCTGAAGGTCCGCTTCAACAACCACGGAGACGTTGCACGGTCAGCCCATCCGTATCTGGTGGTGGACCTTGAAGAAGACCTGGAGGTAGTCGAGATTGCCCAGATTGACTCCCTGAAGGGCAAGGAGTGGAAGGCGTTCCGCCGGAGTAACAAGGTGATTTACTCCACGGACCCAACGGAGACAGTTATCGACAAAGATAGCTATGTTCAGCTCGACAACACCCTTCAGGTGGAAGATTTTTCTGGTCTGGAGCGCTTTCGCCGGCAGAAGGATAAGCTGAGTGCCGTGAAACTCGCCGATGTGTTGCGGGCGTACCGGGACTACCATGCGACCCATGAGATCGACGAGGCGAAGAACGTCTACATGAACCAGCAGGAGATCCTGGAGCTGAATACATAGGAGATATGCCATGAACAGCTTTTTTGAAGAACGGAAAAGCGGCGCAGAAGAAGCTGTTGCGTTCAAAAGCGGAGAGCACTCACATTGTCGGGCCGTCGTCAAGGAGATCCCGGTGCCGGAGTACGGTGCCACGGATGTCGCCAGGGCTCGAGCGGCCCTCAACCTGTCCCAGCGCGGCCTGGCCTCGGCCCTCGGAGTGTCCACCAGGACCGTTGAAGCATGGGAAGCAGGGAAGAACATCCCTTCTGGCGCTGCCCAGCGTTTGCTCTATCTGCTTGAGAGCGACAGCTCTCTGGTGACCCGCCTGATCACCAGATGAGACTGGCCTTAAAAGCCCGGTAAATGATTTCTACCGGGCTTTTAAGTTTGGCAATCATTTCCCACATGAAGGCACAAAAACAAATCCCGAGCCCATAAAGGCTTATCAAGGCTGGCCAAATCGTAACTCTCCCAAAGCCTTGAAATCAAGGGCTTACGGAATCGAAATGCGTGTTTATGCAAAGTGTCCATCCTATATCCCGTGAGGTTGGGCGACGCGATGCTGATCTGCTGAAAGGAACAGGCCGCCATGAGGGCGGCCTCTGGAGGAGTGTATGATGTTTCACAGTCTGTCCATCCGCGATGTTTCCCTCCTCGGCGGCGAGTTTTGCCGGCGCCGGGAGCTCGTGCGGGAGTATCTGGCCTCGTTCGACACAGACCGGCTGCTCCATTCGTTCCGCCTGAACGCCGGCCTTCCCTCGGAGGCGGAGCCGCTCGGCGGCTGGGAGAGCCCGGACTGCGGCGTGCGCGGCCACTTCGCCGGCCATTTCCTCTCGGCCTGCGCCCGCTTCGCTTACGCAGACGGAGACGAGCGCCTGCGCAGGCAGACGCAGGCCGTCGTTGCCGGGCTGCGGGCGTGCGCAAGCGCTTCAGCGGGGCATACGACACCTTCTGGTGCTGCACTGCCTCCGGCGTGGAGGCCATGAGCGAGCTGCAGAAGAACCTCTGGCTGACGGACGAGAGCGAGACCAGCCTGATTTTGAACCTCTTCATCCCCTCGCGGGCCTGCCTGTGGGAGCGCGGCGTCACGCTGACGCTGGAGACTGCCTATCCGGACGGCGATACGGCCCGCGTCACCGTGCGGACGGAGCGGCCCGCTTCTCTCCGGCTGCTGCTGCGCGCGGAGCGCGTCTCCGCCGCCCTGGTGAACGGGGAGCCGGCTGCCCTGACCTGTGTGCAGGGCTTTGCCGTTCTGGAGCGCGAATGGAAGGACGGGGACGTGCTCGCCCTCACGCTCTCCTCTCCGATCTCCCTTCTGCCTCTGCCGGACGACGGGACCCGCGCCGCCGTGCTCTGCGGCGACGTGCTTCTTGCTCAGAAGGGCAGGGCGGCTCTGCCCGCTCTGCGCGAGGAGGGCCCGGAGAAGGCTCTGCGCCGCGCCCGGGCGGGGGAGGCCTGCTTCGTCTGCGAAACGGCGGACGGGGCGCAGGCCGAGCTGGTCCCGCTTTACGCGATCGGCAGGGAGGAATACACTGTCTATTCCCGCCTGACGCGCGAGGCGGCGGAGGCGTCCTCCTTCTCCTTCGCGCAGGACGGCAGCGCGGCCTACTGAGAGCGCTTTCTCGGTTCCTGCTGCGCCTTGCGGGCC
>CALWRP010000092.1 GCA_944383955.1 uncultured Clostridia bacterium | reverse complement strand
CGCTATAAAATGTGCACGCTCCACCGTTTTGTGGAGAGAAAGGCGCAAAAAGAGCGGGACGCGCTCCCGCAGGGGAACCGTCCCGCCCGGTGTTCAGGCTTTTTGTTTGATGCCGCCGCGCTTCCCGCGCCCGCGCTCCTGCGGCGGACGAGGAGCGAGGCAGGCCGGCTGCAAAAGGAATCCTTCCGCCGCCGCGCGAAATTTGCCGCCTTCGGCCCGCCTCTCAGAGCAGGAAGGCATTCTCCGCGCGGCCGGTAAAGCGCTCGCGCAGCATGGCGACGTGGGAGAGAAAATCCGCGTCCTCAAAGCGCAGGGCGTGCGCGGGGCAGCCGCGGACGCAGGCCTGACATTTGATGCAGACGCCGGTGACCTCCAGCGTCGCGCCGTCGATGCTGCCCATCGGGCAGAGCCCGGCGCAGAGGCCGCAGCGCGTGCAGCCCGCAAGGCGCACAGGCTTGGCTTTGAGAAACTTCGCGGGCGCGCCGTCCGTCCTGAGGGGCGTATAGTAGGGCGCAATCGGCGTCTCCCTGTCGAAGGCGAGGGGGCGCGGGGCCGGTCCGGCCAGCGACGGCGCCGCGGAGCGGGCAAAATCGCGCAGCGCGGCGAAATCCTCCGCGTCGGGACGGCCCGCCCCGATCGCGTCGCAGAAGGCGTGGCGGCAGGCCAGGGACGCGGCCGCCACCGGGACAAAGCCGCCCGCCTCCAGCAGAAGCAGCCACTCGCGCAGCGCGTCGCCCGGGCTGCGGTTGCCGAAGGCGCAGAGAGCGACGGAGGGCGCGCCCTCCCCGTGCAGGAGCCCGGCAAAGACGGGGGCCAGCTTGTTCGGCAAACGGCCGGCGTAGACGGGCGAGGCGGCCACCACCAAATCCTGCGGGCCGAAGGAGAGCGGCTCCCCGCGGCCGGAGGGAAGCGTCAGCGGAAAAAAGGCCTCCTCCAGGCCAAAAAGGGCGGCGAGCTCCCCCGACAAAGCGCGGGCCAGGCGCTCTGTCCCTCCCGTGGGGCTGAAATAGACCGTGCAGACACGGCGAAGCTTCATATGGCATTCCTCCCAGAGCGGCACGGCGCGCTGCCGCCCGCGTGTTTCTCTTCTCATGATACCGAATCCGCGCGCAGGAGGCAATGAAAACTTTCCGCTCCGGCGTTCTTTTCCCGGGAAATGGCCGCCGGAAGCAGCCGTCTCCGGCGGGCAAACGGAAGAAAGCCGACGGCGCGCAGCCATCCCGCCGCGTCACCATAATCCCGGAGCACGGGGAAGCAACCACAGGGCTTCCCTTTTGCCTGAGAGGATTTTGAAAAAACGGCAAAAGAAACCTGCATGAAAATTGTGACGGAATGTGCTATTATGGGAGAAAAGCAAGCCGGACAGCCGCGGCTGTCCCATGCGAAAGGAGCGTTCTTGGATGATTCAGCCAATTGATATGCCGTGGAGCGAGTTTCCGAAGAGTGAGGCCGTCTCCGAGGGTATGATTCCGATCCGGCCCGCCTGCGATCAGGTTCCGTTCGACTACCTGCCGGACGTGGTGTACCAAACGCGCGGGGAAACCGCGCTGCACCTGCAGCTTCTTTTGCCCGTGGAGGAATGCTGCCCGCCGGAGGGCGCGCCGCTCATCGTCCTCATCCCCGGCTCCGCCTTTCACAAGCAGGACGTCAAGCGCGTCCTCTTTCAGGGAGCGCTGCTGGCCGTGCGCGGCTTCGCCGTGGCGATGACGGAATACCGCCCCTCCGACGACGCGCCGTTCCCGGCGCAGGCGCTCGACGCCAAGGCGGCCATCCGCTTCATGAAGCGCCGCGCGCAGGAATACCGCGTCAATCCGGAGCAGGTTGTGGTGATGGGCGATTCCTCCGGCGGGCACACGGCGCTGATGGCCGGCCTGACCTGCGGCGTCCCGTCGCTCGAGGAGGACGGGGAGCAGGACTGCTCCTGCAGCGTGCGCGGCGTGATCGACAGCTACGGGCCGACCGATATCTCCAAAATGAACGACGAGCTCTCCGTGCAGGACCACACCATGCCGGACAGCCCGGAGGGGTATCTGATCGGGCGCAAAAACGTGCTCGAGCATCCGGAGCTGGCCGGGCCGACCGTGGTGATGAACTACCTCGGCGACGGACGCCCGCTGCCGCCCGTGCTCATCTTCCACGGCAGCAACGACCCGCTCGTCGCCTTCTCGCAGAGCTGCATGCTCCACGACAAGCTGCGCGAGGTGGGCGCCGACGCGACGTTCTATCAGGTGCTCGGCGCGCACCACGGCGGACAGGCCTTCTGGTCGACGGAGATCCTCGATATCGTGGAGCGGTTCATCCGCAGGGTGATCGCCTGACCGGCCGGCGGACATTCCTTTTCCGCGCCGCGCAGATCCCCGGGGATTCCTCCCCCGTTTCCGTGTTGAAAAGCGTTTTTTGATATTTATAAGGAAAAGCAAATGATATCGAATGAAAAAACAGGAAAAAAAGAGCTGAAAATGCGCCTTCGCTCCGCTTTGCCTTCCTGAATCCGGAACAAGCGGAAAAAACCGCCTTCATAAAAGCCTTTTCGCGAGGAACAGTAAGAAAGCCGAACGGTTCACAGATTCATTTTGTGAAGCGGACGGCGAAGGAAGGTGAGTCCCATGAAGAAGGCATGGCAGGCTCTGGCCGCCTGCGCGACGGCGCTGACTCTGGCGGTTTGCGCCTCGGTGGGCGTGGCCGGACGGTTTACCTGCGACAGCTATCGCGTCACGCCTGGCATGTCGCTCTCCTGGAACGGAGGCGTTCTCTCCGCCCGCCCCGAGGAGACTCTGGCGGTCTCCGGCATGCAGGGGCGGCAGCAGTACCAGGCGGAGCTGACGCTGTTCGGCGCAATCCCGGTCAAAACCGTCTCCGTCACCGTTGTCCCGGAGCGGGAGGTGATCCCCTGCGGCACGCCGTTCGGCATCAAGATGTTTACCGACGGCGTGATGGTGGTGGGAATTGCCGAAATCCAGACGGAGAGCGGCATGCTCAACCCCGCGGAGCAGGCAGGAATTCAAACGGGAGATATTCTCATCAGCGTTGACGGCAGCGAGGTAAACCGAAATGAGGAGATCGCCGCCCTGGTGGAACAGAGCGGCGGCAAGGAAATGACCATTTGCTACCGGCGGGAGAACAAGGAATTCACAACGCAGCTCTCTCCCGCCAAAAGCCTGGTGGACGGCCAGTGGAAGGCCGGCCTCTGGGTGCGCGACAGCACGGCGGGCATCGGCACGCTGACCTTTTACGACCCGGCCACGGAGGAATTCGGCGGCCTGGGCCACGGCGTCTGCGATACAGACACAAGCGCGCTCATGCCCTTTCTCAACGGCGAAATCATGCCCGTCACCATCAGCGGTGTGACGAAGGGAGCCAGCGGCGCGCCCGGCGAGCTGCACGGCTATTTTGAAAGCGACGAGGCCATCGGCGTCATGCACGCCAACGACGCCTTCGGCGTCTACGGCGCGCTCTATGAAGCGCCGGAGGGCGAGACCGTCGCGGTGGCCATGTGCCAGGAAACGCGCCCCGGCGAGGCGCAGATTCTCACCACCATCGACGGTGGGGAACCGCAGTATTATCAGGTTGTTCTCGAGTATATCAATTACCAGGAAAACGAAGAGGGCAAAAATATGATCCTCCGCGTGACGGATCCCCGCCTCCTCGAACAGACGGGAGGCATTGTGCAGGGCATGTCGGGAAGCCCCATCCTGCAGAACGGCAAGCTGATCGGCGCCGTCACGCACGTCTTTGTCAATGATCCCACGCGCGGCTACGGCATTTTTGCCGAGCGAATGCTCGAAAGCCAGCCGCAGCAGGCGGCGGGATAAATTAAAAAACAGCGCCTACAAGGCGCAAAGCAGCCCGCCCCGCGGAACGCTCCCGTTTCGCGGGACGGGCTGTGTCTGTCTCCCCCACCGCACACGGTGGAAAAAGAAATGTTCCTTGACGGCAGAGCCGTTTCGTGCTATCATCGTTATACTCACAAAAATATAACGATTGTCTGGAGGAAGCACCATGAAGAAGAAAATTGCGGCTCTGATTCTCTGCGTGTCCCTCACACTCTCCCTGTTCGGCTGCGCCGCTCCCGGCGGCAGCTCCTCGCAGGCCTCGTCCGCTGAGGCGTCGTCTGCGGCGGCGTCCTCGCAGGAGGAAGCGGACGACGTCTCCTCGCAGGAGGACGCCTCCTCGCAGCAGGAGCCGGAGGAGCAGGCTGCGTTCCCCGTCACCGTGACGGACGCGGCGGGCCGTGAGGTCACCATCGAGGCGTTCCGGTGGGCGTGATGCGGCGGATCGTCCTGCTGCTGGCGACGCTCGTCACCGGGGCGGTGGTGAGCGTGACGGGCCTCATCTCCTTCGTGGGCCTGCTCGCGCCGCACATCGCGCGCCTGCTCACCCGCAGCAGCCGCTTTTCCACCACCATTCTCTCCGGTCTGGCAGGCGGGGCCCTGCTTCTGTGCGCCGATATCCTGGCGCGCAGCGTCGGCTCGAGCGAGGTGCCCGTGAGCATCGTCACCTCCCTGCTCGGCGCTCCCTTCCTGTTCCGGCTGATGTGCAGAAGGGAGGCGGCTCCATGAGCGGGCTTCTGTGCGTTTCAGAGCTGAGCGCAGGCTACGGAACACGGCATGTGCTGCGGGAGATTTCCTTCTCTGTGGCAGCGGGCGAGGTGTGCGCTCTTCTGGGAGCCAACGGGTCCGGAAAATCGACGCTGCTCAAAGCGGTGTGCGGACTGCTCGCGGCGGAGGGCGGCTGCACGCTGCAGGGGGAAAATCTGTGGAGCCTGCCGCAGCGACGCCGGTCGCAGGAAATCGGCTACCTCGCGCAGCGCAGCGAATGCGCGCTCTCCCTGAGCTCTCTGGAGATTGTGCTGATGGGCTACAACCCTGTGCTCAGCCTGCTGCAGAGGCCGGATCAGGCGCTGCGGGAGCGGGCGCTCGCGCTGCTGGGCGAGCTCGGCGGGGCGGCCTGGGCGGAAAAGGATTTCAGCGCCCTGAGCGAGGGACAGCGCCAGCTGGTGCTCTTTGCCCGCACGCTGGTGCGCAGGCCGCCGCTTCTGCTGCTCGACGAGCCGGACAGCGCTCTCGATTACGACAACCGGCACCGGCTGCTGCAGTGGCTCAGAGAGTATGCGCAGCGCGAGGGCGCGGCCATCCTGCTGTGCAGCCACGACGCGAACATTGCGCTCCGCTACGCGGACCGGCTGCTGCTCCTCAAGGAGGGGGCTCTGGCGGACGATCTCCTGCTGCGGGAAGCGGATGCTTGCTCTTTGCAGAGCTCCCTTTCAGCAATTTATGGACCGGTTGACATTCTGCGCCATGCAGGGTATTATTTGATGACGAGAGGAGGATCAACATGAAGCTGAAATTCGGCATCTTTTTCTGCACCGACGAGGGAGAAAAATTTTTCGGCGAGGGCCCCTATCAGCTCCTGCTGGGCATTGAGGAGCTGGGCAGCCTGCGCGCGTCCGCCAAGCGGATGGGCATGGCCTATTCCAAGGCGTTCGGCATCATGAAGCGCGCGGAGGAGGCGTTCGGCTTTGCTCTCACGCAGCGCAAGATCGGAGGAAAGGGCGGCGGCGGAAGCATGCTCACGCCCGGAGCAAAGGAGCTGCTGATGCGGTATGAAGCCTACAAAACGGCCTGCACTCAAATGGCTGAAAACCTATACAATACGCACTTTTCAACGTTCCGGCCGGAAAAGTTTACTTTTGACAGGCGCTAAGGGCCGGGGCAAAACCACCCTGCTGCTCGCCCTGCTGGACGGCGCGGAGCTGCCCGGCGTGCACAGCGAGGCGGAGCGGGGCCCGGACGGTCTTCCGGTGCGGATCTGGCTTTCGGAGCTCGGCACAAACCGGCGCTGCGTGGTGGGGCGGCGGGACGCGGGCCCGATGCTCCCTGTTCCGGAGGCGTTCGACGGGGAGGGCGCTGCCATGCTGCGGCGCGCCCGCCTGGCTCCCGGCGAGTGGGCAGCGGTGGACGAGATCGGCTTTCTCGAGGCGTGCAGCGACGCCTATCTCACGCAGCTGAGACTGCTGTTCGACGAAAAGCGCGTGATCGCCGCCGTGCGCAAGGCGGACACGCCGTTTGGGAGCGCGCGGGGGCCATCCATGAGGACAAAACCGCAACCCCGCAACCCGCTGGGACACTACCAGAAGCGGGAACCATTTCGGCAAAGTCGTAGGTCAAAAAACGGCCTTGACCACATGTTAGACCACAGTTATAATCATTTTATATCCGGGTGTAGCGCAGTTGGTAGCGCGCCTGCTTTGGGAGAAACCGCCCGGGCAGTTTTACAACTTCTTATCGGGGTGGTGCCGACGTCGACCGGCACCTACTCTCGGTCCCTACCGGGCGCGCAAACGGCCCAACCCCACAACCCGCTGGGACACTACCAGAAGCGGGAACCATTTCCGCAAAGCCGTTGGTCAAAAAACGGCCTTGACCACATGTTTGACCACAGTTATAATCATTTTATATCCGGGTGTAGCGCAGTTGGTAGCGCGCCTGCTTTGGGAGCAGGATGTCGGGTGTTCAAGTCACCTCACTCGGACCAAAATCCCGCAAAATTGTTTAATTTTGCGGGATTTTTCTTTATTTTCTCCCTATAATATTCATAATTAATTTTCCTCTCTTGTCGTAATTCTATGGAGGCCGGAGCATGGTTATTGAAACAAAAAGGCTGATCCTGCGCCCCTTTTTAGAAGGTGACGCGGCGGATGTTTACGAATATCTGAAAGAGCCAGCGGTCAACTGCTTTGCCAGCATGAAACTGCATTCTCTGGACGAGGCCAGGGAGGAGATGAAAAAGCGGCTCGGCGAGACGGAATACTATTTCGCCATCACTCTGAAGGACGACGGCAAGGTGATCGGCGAGATCGACGCCTACCCGGAGGCGGGCGAGCCCCATGCAGGCGAGGACGCCCCACGGGACACCTTCAGCCCCTGCTGGATGCTGAACGAGGCCTACCAGGGCCAGGGGTACGCCTTCGAGGCGGCCC
>CALWRP010000091.1 GCA_944383955.1 uncultured Clostridia bacterium | reverse complement strand
GAGAAAAGTATCTTTCGTTCTTTGAGAGCAAGGGGCATCTGCGCCTGCCGAGCTTCTCGCTCATCCCGAAGGACGACAACAGCCTTCTGCTCATCAACTCCGGCATGGCGCCGATGAAGAAGTATTTCACCGGCGAGGTCACGCCGCCGCGCAAGCGCGTCACCACCTGCCAGAAGTGCATCCGCACCGGCGATATCGAGAACGTGGGCAAGACGGCGCGCCACGGCACCTATTTTGAGATGCTCGGCAACTTCTCCTTCGGCGACTACTTCAAGCACGAGGCCACGGCCTGGGCGTGGGAGTTCTGCACCAAGGTGCTCGAGATGCCGATCGACAAGCTCTGGGTGACGATCTACCAGGACGACGACGAGGCCTTCGAGATCTGGACGAAGGAGGTCGGCGTCGCGCCCGACCGCATTGTGCGCATGGGCAAGGAGGACAACTTCTGGGAGCACGGCTCCGGCCCCTGCGGCCCCTGCTCCGAGATCTATTTTGACCGCGGCGAGCAGTACGGCTGCGGCAAGCCCGGCTGCGGCGTCGGCTGCGAGTGCGATCGCTATGTCGAGTTCTGGAACGTCGTGTTCTCGCAGTTCGACAGCGACGGCAAGGGCAACTATCCGCCGATGGCTCACCCGAACATCGACACCGGCATGGGCCTCGAGCGCCTGGCCTGCATCATGCAGGGCGTCGACAACCTCTTCCTCGTCGACACCGTGCAGAACATTATGAAGCACATCTGCCGCATCGCGAACGTCGAGTACGGCGCGGATGAGAAGAAGGACGTCTCCCTGCGCGTCATCACCGACCACATCCGCTCCACGACCTTCATGATCGGCGACGGCGTCATGCCGAGCAACGAGGGCCGCGGCTACGTGCTGCGCCGCCTGCTCCGCCGCGCCGCCCGTCACGGCCGTCTGCTGGGCATCAACCGTCCCTTCCTCTCCGAGGTGGCCGAGACGGTCATCCAGGAGAACCTCACCGCCTATCCGGAGCTCGCCGAGAAGCGCGCGATGATCCAGAAGCTGATCCGCGTGGAGGAGGAGAGCTTTGCCAAGACGATCGACCAGGGCATGCAGATGCTCGGCGAGATTCTCGATAACCTCAACACCCACGTCATCACCGGCGCGGACGCCTTCCGCCTCAACGACACCTACGGCTTCCCGCTCGACCTGACGAAGGAGATCGCCGCCGAGCGCGGCTTCACCGTCGACGAGGAGGCCTTCCGCGAGCGCCTGCAGGAGCAGAAGGTGCGCGCCCGCAACGCCAGAAAGAACGCGGGAGCCGACGCCTGGCTCGGCGAGAGCAACCTGCTCGACGGCGTGCCGGAGACGGAGTTCCTCGGCTACGGCGAGACGGCCTGCACCGCGAAGGTGCTGGCCCTCGTGAAGGACGGCGAGCGCGTGGAGTCCGTCACGGCGGGCGACGAGGCCGTCCTCGTGCTCGACCGCACCGCCTTCTACGGCGAGAGCGGCGGCCAGGTGGGCGACACCGGCTCCGGCGAATCCGCCGACGCGATGTTCACCGTGGCGAACACCACCAAGAACCACGCGAAGAATTTCCTGCACCATATCTCTGTCACCGCCGGCTCCGTCTCCGTGGGCGAGGAGGTCTCCGTGCGCGTGGATGAGGACCGCCGCTTCGCCATCATGCGCAACCACACGGCGGCTCATCTGCTGCAGGCCGCCCTGCGCCGCGTGCTCGGCGACCATGTCGAGCAGGCCGGCCAGCTGGTCAACGATCGGCATGTCCGCTTCGATTTCACGCATTTCTCCGCCATGACGCCTGAGGAGATCCAGAAGGTCGAGCTCCTTGTGAACCAGGAGATCCTCAAGGGCGTGGAGGTCAGCTCCCGCGAGATGCCGATCGGCGAGGCGAGAAAGCTCGGCGCGATGGCCCTCTTCGGCGAGAAGTACGGCGATATCGTCCGCGTCGTCTCCATCGACGATTTCTCCTGCGAGTTCTGCGGCGGCACGCACATTCCGAACACGGCCCGCATCGGTCTGTTCAAGATCGTCTCCGAGTCCTCCGTCGCCTCCGGCGTGCGCCGCATCGAGGGCGTCACCGGCCTCGGCGTGCTCGGCATGCTGGCGGAGGAGACGGCCCTCATCCACAGCACGGCGGCCGTCATGAAGCTGAACAATCCCGCCGAGATCGGCGTGCGCGCCGCGCAGCTGCTCAGCGAGATCAAGGAGAAGGATTCCGCGATTGAGTCGCTCAACAGCCGCATTGCCGGCATGCAGATGGACGGCCTGTTCGCCGAGGCGAAGGAGATCAACGGCGTGAAGGTCATCACCGCCCTCTTCTCCGGCACGGAGCCCGCCGCTCTGCGCACCATGTGCGACCGTATCCGCGACCAGGCCTCCAACATCGCCGCCGTCCTGGCCTGCACGAGCAACGGCAAGGGCAACATCGCGGCCACCGTCGGCAAGGGCGCTCTCGAGAAGGGCCTGCACGCCGGCAAGCTTGTCAAGGCCGTCGCCCAGGTGACGGGCGGCAACGGCGGCGGCAAGCCCGACTTCGCCATGGCCGGCGCCAAGGATCTGACGAAGCTCGACGAGGCGCTCGCCGCGGCCGAGGGCATCGTCGCGGAGATGATGGCGCAGTAAGCGCTTTGCGCGGCGGGGCGTCCCCCTGCCGGAGATCGGGCAAAAAAGACGAAACTTGTGCCTTTTCAGATTGCTTTTGGTATGCTATAATAAACGGAGAGGCCTGCTGCACAGCGGCGGGCTTCTCCGTTTTTACGCGCTTTGCGCACATTCCAAAGTCAGGAAAGTGGTGAACTGAAATCATGAGCGATTGCATTTTCTGCAAGATTGCTTCGGGCGAGATCCCCAGCAAGAAGGCGTATGAGGACGATCGCGTGCTCGCGTTCTACGACCTCGATCCCCAGGCTCCGACCCACATTCTGATCATCCCGAAGGAGCACATCGCCTCCGCCGCGGAGATCACGGAGGAGAACTCGGCGATTGTGGCGCATATTTTCGAGGTGGCGGCCCGCCTCGCGAAGGAGCTCGGCCTCGACGGCGGCTTCCGCCTGGTGGCGAACACCGGAGCCGACGGCGGCCAGACGGTGATGCACCTGCACGTCCACCTGCTCGGCGGCCGTTCGATGAAGTGGCCTCCCGGCTGACGCGGACGCGGCCCTACATTTGAAACGAAAAGAGGAGACAGACATGAGCGATACGGAACGGAAATACTATCATATGGACATCGCCGGCTGCAGCCGCGAGCTCCCCATCTGCCCGATCAACGACGAGATGGATATCGCCGGCTTCGTCATGCTCGGCGACGTCGAGATCACCGAGCACGCGGCGCGCGAGCTGCTCCGCAAATGCCCGGAGCACGACGTCATCATCACCGCGGAAACCAAGGGCATCCCGCTGGCATACGAGATGGCGCGCCAGGGCTGCCGCAAATATGTGGTGGCGCGCAAGAGCGTCAAGGCCTACATGCGCAATCCCATCCATGTGGAGGTCAAGTCCATCACCACCGACCATGTGCAGAAGCTGTTCCTCGCCGAGGACGACTACAGGGATCTGGCGGGCAAGCGCATTCTCATTGTCGACGACGTTATCAGCACCGGCGAGTCGCTCGCGGCGATCGAGAGCCTTGTGAAGGAGTTCGGCGGCAATATCGTCGGCCGCGCCTGTGTGCTGGCCGAGGGCGACGCGATGCACCGCGAGGATATCATCTTCCTCAATCCCCTCCCGCTTTTCTTCAAGGAGGTCAATGCGTAACCGCGCAGCCTGGATTTCACCACCCCGGGAAGGCGTGCCGCCGCTAACTGAATAGAGGCGGCGGCCCGCAGAGAAGGGGGCTGGTTTGACGGATGAAGCGGCCGCTGGCGCTGGTAGGTTTTTCGTATCTGCTGGCGCTGACGGTCGCTCTTTTCTTTGGTGAACAATATTCGCTTGTTTTAGCCGTTATTTTGTCAGTCTTGTTCACCACTTTCACCGTCTCACGCACCCTGCGCAAATACGGTGTGATTGCAATTGCCATGCTGGCCGCGACGCTCGCAGCCGGGAACTTTTTACTGGAGAGCAGCCGGATTTCCTGCGTCGAAAAGCTTGACAACAGACGGGCTGAAATCAGCGGGATTGTGGTCGAACAGCCGTTTGATCGCAACTATCGCTGCTGCTACACGGTGGAGGTGCGCCGGACAGAGGGCTGGGAATTCCCCGCCGGAGGGCGCGTTCTGGTCTACGCAAAGGAGCCGATTGCCAACGCCCCCGGCGACTGGATCGAGGGAGAATTTCTGTTTCTCCTCCCGGAGCAGGGAACGGGCCTGCTCGGCCGGCGGGACGCGCTGGCGGCGGACCGCGTTTACCTCTATGCTTTTCCGGTTGATGTGGGAGCAATCTCCACGCCGGGCAGGGAGGAGGGGCTCTGGTTTTCCCTTTTGCGGTGGAAGGAGCGGCTCTATGACAGCCTGGACGGCGTGCTCTCCCGCGAGGACGCGGCCCTCGTGAAGGCGCTGCTGTTCGGAGACAAAAATACGCTGTCCGAGAAGGTGGAGGACGATTTCCGCACGGCGGGCGTCTCCCACATTCTGGCGGTTTCCGGCTTCCACATGGCGATCATGGCCCAGCTGTTCACCCTGCTTTTTCACGCGCTGCATCTGCCGCGCCGCCTCAGCGCGCTCGGCGTTGCCGCGGGGATTCTTCTCTTCATGGCGATGACGGGCTTTTCGCCCTCCGTATCCCGCAGCGGCATCATGTGCCTGATTTTGCTGTGCGGAGAGCTCTTCGGCCGCCGGGCCGACACGCTCAACTCGCTTGGTCTGGCGGCGCTGGTGCTCTGCCTGCTGAACCCGTATGCGGCCGCGGACATCGGCTTTTTGCTGTCGGTTTCGGCTACGGCGGGTCTGGCGCTGGCGTCCGGAAGGCTGCAGACGCTTCTGACGAGCCGCCTGCCGAAGCGGGAGCTGCCCCGCCGTGTGCTGCGGCCCGTCTGCGCGCTTCTCGCGTCCTCTCTGGCCGCCATGCTTTTCACGCTTCCGCTGCTTCTCCCCGCGTTTGGCGCCGTCTCTCCGGCGGCGCTGCCCGCCAATCTGCTGATGGTCTTTCCGAGCTCGGCGCTGCTTCAGCTCTCCGCCCTGCTGGTGCTGGTCGCCGCGGCGGTTCCCTGGGCCGCGCCGCTGCTCGCCGTGCCTGTCTCGTGGCTTTGCCGGTATCTCACCGGCTGCGCCGCGCTGCTGGCCGATCTGCCCTTCGCCAGCTTCTCCTTTTCCGGCAGGGAGGCCCTGCTCTGGCTGGCCTGCGTTTTTGTGCTGCTCGGCCTGGCTGTCCTCATGGGAGGAAAAAGGCCGCGGTGGCGTGTGGTCGGGCTGCTGAGCGTGATTCTGTTCCTCGCCGGCGTGCTCGCGCAGGCGCTCTCCGTGCGCGGCGTCACCTGCTGTTCCGTGCTCTCCTCGGGCGACGGGATCTCGATGGTGATCACCCGCGACGGGAGAGCCGCCGTTGTCGGCTGTGCGGGCTATTCGCAGACGCCGGCGCTGCGCGAGCTCGACGCGCAGAACATCGCGGCCCTCGACCTGCTCGTGATGGCGGGGGAGAGCTTTGAGGAGGGCAGCAACGCCGGGCACCTCACGGAGGAGAAGCCGGTGGATACGCTGCTGTGCCGCAAATCCTCGCTCGCCAACGCGACGCTGCTGGCAGCCTCGGAGAGGGCGGAGGAGACGATTCTGTATGGCGAGGGCTACGCCGTCTCGCTCTGGGATGGGGCCGTCACCGTTGAGCGCAGCGGCGACTTTGTGCGCGTCCTCTGCGGCGGGGAGAGCATCCTGCTCTGGCCGCAGGGAGCGGATGGGGAGACGCTGCCGTCGGGCTGGGAGGCCTGCACCGTTCTCCTGATGGAGGAGGCGCCGGACACCCTCGGCTCGCTCACCCCGCGGATTGGCGTTTTCTGCATGGACGAGAGCTCTGTGAGCCGCGTCTGGCGCGCCGATTACGCCTTCCTTCCCCTCGCGACGCAGGACGGAATCCTTGAGCTTCGCGTGCGGGAGGGGGAGGAAACACAGGTCAGGAGGGAATTCTGAATGCCGCAGCTGACAGAGGCCGAGCTCAAAAGGCAGCTCGACTCGGAGAAATTCTCGAAGGTCTATTTTTTCTACGGGCCCGAGAAGTTTCTGATCGACAAATATACCCAACGCTTTCTCGACAAGGCGGGGAACGTGCCGTTTCCGGACTTCAATCTGCAGCGCTTCGACGGGCGGGAGACGGCGGTTGACACCATCGCCGGCGCCGTGGAGGCCCTGCCGTTTCTGGCGGAGAGAAAATGCGTCACCGTCAGCGACTTTGACGTGGAGACCTGCGGAGCGACGGAGCTGGGCAAGCTCTACGAGCTGCTCGACAATCTGCCGTCCACCACGGCACTGCTCCTCTATTGCCCCAGCCTCGAGGTCGACGCCAGGCGCTCCGCCAAGTGGAAGAAGCTGATTGCCGCCGTCAACAAGGCGGGGGTCACGGCGGCGATGGAGCGCCGCACAGGGCCGGAGCTCGAGAAAACGCTCTGCGCAGCGGCCGCCAAGCGCGGCTGCGACCTGACGCGGCAGAACGCCGCGCGCATCATCGGCTTCGCCGGCAGCGATCTGCGCACGCTCTATCATGAGCTCGAAAAGCTCTGCTCCTATCAGGGCAGCGGCGAGCTCACCGCCGGCCTCATCGACCGTCTTGTCACGCGCAATCTGGAGGCCAACATCTTTGCCCTCGGCAGGGCGATTCTCGCCGGCGAGTATGAGAAGGCCTACGGCCTTCTCGATCTGCTCTTTTACCAGAACGAGGAGCCTGTCTCCATCCTGGCTGCGCTCACGACCGTCTATCTCGATCTCTACCGCGTGCGCGCCAGCATCCAGAGCGGCCTCACAGCCCAGGAGCCGGCGCAGCATTTCGATTACAAGGGAAAGGAATTCCGCCTGCGGAACGCCGAGCGCGACGTGCGCCGCCTCTCGATGGCCGCCCTGCGCGAGAGCCTCGACATTCTGCTGGAGACGGATTTGTCCCTCAAGGGCGCGCGCGGCAGCCGCAGAATCATGCTGGAAAAAATGATCGCCCGGCTGCTTCTGGCCGCGCAGAAGGAGAAAATCGCTTGACAAAGCTGAAAATCAAGGAAGCCGTGATTGTGGAGGGAAAGTATGATAAAATCAAGCTTTCCTCGCTGATCGACGGCTTGATCATAGAGACGCACGGATTTCAAATTTTCCGCGACAAAAAGCAGCTTGCCTTTTTGCGCAGGCTGGCCGATACGCGCGGCCTGCTGGTCCTCACGGACAGCGACGGGGCGGGCTTTCAGATCCGTCATTTTCTTGCCGGTTCGATTGATCCGTCCAAAATCAAGCACGCCTACATCCCGGACATCCTCGGCAAGGAGCGCCGCAAGGAAAAGCCCTCGAGCGAGGGAAAGCTCGGTGTGGAGGGCCTGCCGGTGAAGATCCTGCGCGAGGCCATCCTCCGCGCGGGCGTCGCGTGCGGCGAGGAGACCCACGAGGCCGCGAAGCGTCCCATCACCAAGCTCGACCTCTTCGAGGCCGGCCTCACCGGCCGCGACGACAGCGCCGCCCGCCGCAGGAGCTTTCTCGCCTCCCTCGGCCTGCCGGAGCACCTCTCCGCCAACGCGATGGTTCCCGTCCTCAATTCCATGATGACATATGAGGAGTTTGTCGGCAAACAGGCCGCGCTGCAGGCGCAGCGCGCGGGGGAGAGGCAGAAAATCTGATCACAAAGGGACAGTCCCGCCGCTGCGGCAGGGCTGTCCCTTTTTTCACGCGCGAGGCCGTTAAATTCGGTTTTCCCGGATAAGGAACGCGAGCAGGGCCTCGCATCCCTCCATGACGTCGCGATAGGTGGTCTCAAAGTCGCCGGTATACCAGGGATCGGCCACTTCACGGGGAGAATCGGTGAAATCGAGCAGACGGAACAGCTTTCCTTCCGGATCGCCGCCGCAGATCCGGCGCATGTTGCGCAGATTCCAGTCATCCATCCCGATGAGGAGGTCGTACTCGCGGTAATCGCGCTTCGTCATCTGCACGGCGTGCTTTCCCGCGCAGGAGATCCCCAGCCTGCGCAGCACGCGCTGCGTTCCGCCGTGCACCGGGTTGCCGATCTCCTCCGTGCTCGTCGCCGCCGAGGCGGTGAGGATTTTGTCCCCATAGCCGCGTCGCTCCGCCAGCTCCCGCATCAAAAACTCCGCCATCGGCGAGCGGCAGATGTTGCCGTGGCAGACGAAAAGTATTTTTATCATCTCATCCCAACCTTTCCCCTTCATCTCAAAATACAGCCCTTTCTCCCGCCCTGCCGTCGTCTGTCAGTCCCGCTCGAGCAGGGACAGGAGCTTTTCCAGCCTGTCCGCGGAGCCGCGTTTGCAGGCGGCCAGGGCGGGATACAGATAAACAAACAGCGGATAGGGGGCTGCCATCCGATAGCCTTCGAGGAATTCGCTCCTCCTCGTCCTCGGGCGTCAGCGCCGTCTGCCCGCTGCGGATCAGCCCCATCTTGAGCAGGTCGAGGGAGAGGTACGGATAGTGGTACCGCTCCAGAAGGCGCTGCGCAAGCGCGGTCTTTCCCGTGTGCGTCGCGCCTGTCAGTAAAAGAATCATGGGTTTCCTCCTGCGCCGGAGAGAGTCTGGCTCGCTCCGTTTTTTTCATGATACCATCCTCGTTCCCTCCGCGCAAGCAACGCGCCCGCAAAATTTGCGCGCGGGCGGTTCTGCCGGGGAAAAACGGGAAATAGTAATGAGAGGAAAGGAGGAGGTTCCGTGAAAAAGCTGACGCGCTTGATCCTGTTTCCGGCTGCCGCCCTGGCTGCGGGCGGCCTCGCGGGCTGGCTCACCAAGGACGCGATGGCCGCCTATGAGGAAGTGAACAAATCCCCGCTCACGCCGCCCGCCGTCGTCTTTCCGATCGCGTGGACGGTTCTCTATGTGCTGATGGGCGTGGGCATGGCCCTCGTCTGGGAGCGGGACGGACCGCAGGAGAGGCAGGCGCTTGGCCTGTGGATTGCCCAGCTGGCGATGAACTTCGGCTGGAGCCTGATCTTTTTCAACGCTCAGGCCTACGGCTTTGCCCTGCTGTGGCTGATTCTGCTCTGGCTCCTGATCCTCGCCATGACGCTCACGTTCCACACCGTCCGCCCGCTGGCCGCGTATTTGCAAATTCCGTATCTCGCGTGGGTCGCCTTCGCGGGCTACCTGAATTTCGCGGTCTGCCGGCTCAACCCCTGACGCGCCGGCGGACCGAGAAGCAGGCTGTCAAAAAAAGCGGCGTTTTCCCAAGCCCTCCCGGGCCGGAAAACGCCGCTTTTTTGCGCGCTGCTTTTTGCATTTTCCCTTTTGCCGCTCCGCGAGGAGGAAGGCAGGCGCGGACGCAACGAAATCCCAATCCGGCGCTCTGCGTTCCTTTATGATGGAATCAAACAGGAGCAGAAGGTCTTCTGTGAAAGAAATCCCAAAGCGCGCATTTAGCCGGTGCTATGATGAAAACAAACCAAAGGAAAGGAGAGGAACGCCGGAGGATCCCGCGCCGCCCGGCCGCCTCACGAGCCGGTGGACTTGTACCGCCGCAGGCCGAAGCGGAAGAAGGCGTAGCACGGGACAAGAAAGACAAAGCCGAGCAGCGGCAGGAAGATCAGCCGCACGTCGTCCGAGCGCCCCACGAGATAGAGGAACGGGTAATACTGGAACAGCGCGATCGGAATGCAGAAGGTATAGAATTTGAGCACGCCCTCCCCATAGACGGAGAGGGGATACATCCCGAATTCCCTGCTGCCGTCCGTGAAGATGTTCATGAACTCAAGCCCCTCGATCGTGAAGAAGCTGAACCCGGCGTAGAGGACGAAGAGAGCCGAGAACACGGCGACGCCGCCCAGAAGCATCAGCACCACGGCGAACACCCGGTCCGCGGTCCACGCCACGCCGCTTGTCGGCACGGCGTAAGCGAGAATGACGAAGGCCTGCAGCAGTCTTCCCACACGCGAAAACTCGATGTTCGAGGTCAGAACCTGGAAGATTTCGCTGCGCGGCCGCACCAGAATGCGGTCCAGCGTCCCGTTCCGCACAAGGCGGGGGAAGACGTCAAAGCCGCGCACGAAGCACTCTGCCAGAGAAAAAGCGGTGAGCATGACGGAAAAGCAGATCAGCACCTCGGAAAAGCTGTAGTCCTCCACGGCGTGAAAGCGGTTGAAGAGAAACAAAATGCTGAGAAACGCCGTGAACGAGGTGAGAAACTGCCCGAGACACGTCATCAGAAAGGAGGCCTTGTACTGCATCTGACATTTCAGGTGCATGGCCACAAGTTTCAAGTAAAGCTTCATCGGTCAACCTCCCTGCACAACAACCTTTTTCAGCGCCCGCCGGATGAGCAGCCGTCCGGCCAGCACGAGCCCCGCCAGCCACAGCAGCTGCACCGCGATGCCGCCGAGCGCCTCCCTGCCGCCGAGATAGCCCGTATAGATCAGAAACGGCGTGTTCTGCGTCGAGGCGAAGGGCAGCGCGTAAAACAGCGGCTGCAGCGGCTCCGGAAAGAAGGGGATCGGGATGAGCCCGCCCGAGAAGAACTCGGCGGCGGACGTCGCGAGAATCCGGACGCCCATCGGAGAGAGCGTGTAAAACGCCGAGAGATAGACAAGCATCGAGAAGGCGACCAGCACCAGCGTTCCCAACAGGAGCGAGACGATGAAAAGGACCCCCGCGGCCCCGTTGGCAGGCAGCGACATGCCGTAAGGCGCGGGCAGAAACGCCGCCACCAGAAGGATCGGCGCGCAGCGCAGGGCGGCCCGCGAAAACCGGATCGCCAGATTCTTCACAAACCACATCGCATACAGATCGCAGGGGCGGCACAGCTCATAGGCGACGCCGCCGGAGGTGATGCTCTCGAAGATCTCGTCGTCGAAATACCACGCCATGAAGAGAGCCAGCAGCGACTGCTGCAGCCAGATATAGCTCGAGAGCGCGTCAAACGTCATCGGGAAGGCCGCGGCGTCCGTCTCATAGAAGGCGCGGTAGAGAAGAAGCGTCATGCCGCCCCACGCGAACTGCGTGGAAATCCCGGCCCAGGCCGCCGCCCGGTATTGCAGCCCGGCGGCAAAGCGGATGCGGAAAAACGAGAGGTATTTCTTCATATCGAAAACTCCCTGTAGAGCGAGGCGACCAGCTCGTCGATGCTCTCCTCCGCCACCGAGACGTCCCGCAGCTCCGCCTTCGCGGAGAGCCGCGCGATGGCCTCCGACACGGAGATCACGTCGGTATCCACCGAGAGAACCGCCCGGCCCTCCTTTTCCTCCACGAGCGTCAGGTCGCTGTCCACCGGCAGCCTGCCGCCCGCATAGCTCACCGTCAGCGTTCTGCGCGGCGAGCGCCGGTCCCGCAGGGAGGAGAGCGGCCCGTCGAGCAGGATTTTCCCCTTGCCGATGAGCAAAATCCGCTCGGTGAGCGCCTCGATGTCCTGCATGTCGTGTGTCGTCAGAATGACCGTTGTCCCGTTTTCGCGGTTGATGGCGCGAATGAAATCGCGCACGGCGAGCTTCGACACCGCGTCGAGCCCGATGGTCGGCTCGTCGAGGAAGAGCACCTTCGGATTGTGCAGCAGCGAGGCGGCGATCTCACACCGCATCCGCTGCCCCAAAGAGAGCTGACGCGCCGGCGTGCGGATCAGCTCCCCGAGCTGCAGCAGCTCCGTGAGCTGCGCGAGCGTTTT
Source organism: uncultured Clostridia bacterium (assembly GCA_944383955.1). GTDB lineage: Bacteria > Bacillota > Clostridia > Oscillospirales > Acutalibacteraceae > Caccousia. The sequence continues at coordinate 2,028 of CALWRP010000091.1, read as the reverse complement.
CCGGTAGGCGCCGTCCTCCACCTTATAAATGTCGCGGATCAATTCGAAGCTGTCGATCACCGGCACATCCCACCAGAGCTGAGAGCGCTGGCCGAAGACGACGCCAATCTCCCGCACGTGGGCCACGCGCTCCTTCCACGGAACGCGGCCGTTGATCACGCACTCGCCGCTGTCCGGCGTGAGCACGCCGCTCATCACCTTGATGGTGCTGCTCTTCCCGGCGCCGTTTGGGCCGATATACCCGACCATCTCGCCGTCCCGAATGGTGAACGACACGTCCCGCAGGGCGTGGACGGTCTCGTACTCTCTGTGGAACAGGGCCTTGACGGCCTCTGAGAAGCCGGCGCTGCGGCGGGCCACCCGAAAGCTTTTCTGAACATGCTTGAGCTCAATCATCGCGTTCCTCCTCCCTTGTCCCGCGCGGTGCGGGCAGACAAAAAATCCGAAGGCTCCGCACAAAGGGGAGCGCTTCAGATGGCGAATGGATATGGTTCGGCAGCCTGCCGCTCCCCAGGGGGCGGCAAAAAGCCGAAAGTTTTTCAAAGATATCACAGTTTGACAGTTTTGTCAACGGATTTGCAGAATTTTTTCGAAAAAACGTCAAAGAATTGCGGCGCACTGCCTCACGCGCCAGGAGGGAAGACAGACCATGGCCAGATACAGATTGGATGACAGAGGAATTCTCACCATCGTCGATGATCGGGATGGCGTTCTGATTCCTTTGGCCCGCGCGGCAAGAGCGGCGTCGATTATCCTGCTCTGCCTCGTCGCCGCGGTTAGCGTCTGGCTGTTCCTCTCCTTCTATCTTCCCTGCGAGGACAGCAACGCTGCGCTGCGGCTGTGCGGAGAGAGGCTTTCCGGGCTTTCTCCCTGGGGCCTTCCCGGCGGCCAGCTCGAGAGCGCCCCCTTCCTGGAGGAGGCCGGAGAAGCCGCCGGCGCGCTCAACCGGCAGGCGGCCTCCATGGGTGAAATTCTCTCCGGCATGGCAGAAAAGTGCTGGGAGCTCTTTCAAAGGATCGACGAGGCCGTCCGCGCGCATCTGTGAGAAAGGAGGGGAAGAGCATGACGGTTCCCGGCATCGTGTTTCAGATTGCGCAGGTTCTCTGCGTTCTCTCCCTTGCAATTGAGATCGCCGTTTCCATCGCTTCCCTTTATATCATGCTGGTGAACCGCTACGCGGAGCGGGCGCAGGCGCTCGATCAGCTCTTTTCCGCAGGCGCGCGCGTGAGAACCTCCGCGCTCTGTCTGCTGGCCCTGCTCTTCTGCATTGCCAACAAGAGCTCCACCGTGGACGGCGTGAGCATCCTCGCAGCTCTCTCCGGTGTGTGCCGCATGTATGCGTCCCTTTCTCTGTGCGTGCTGGTGCTGGGCCTGCTGCTCTGCTTTGTCGCCGTGTTTCGCCGTGTGCAGGATGGCATCGGCAGGAAAATTTGGAAATCCGCTCTCGTGTCTATGCTCGCAGGCTTCGCGCTGTCCTGGCTTTTCGCTGTGGAATAGCCGAGAACGCCGGAGCGTGCCAGGAGAGGATACTAATTTGAAAAGGAGAATTGCCATGTTTGATCTCGAAAGAATGATTGTTGCCGCAGAAGCCTCCGCGGAGGAGAACACGACCGAGAGCGCGATCGCCGCTCTGCGCGATCAGCTCACCGGCTCCGGCGAGACGAGAATGGCGCCGGACGGAACCGCCCTTCCCTCCGATGCTTCTGGGGCCGACGCTTCGTCCATGAAGAACGGCGGCTACAAGCCGGTGGATAAGGCCGTGGTCGCGGCTGACCACGCCACGGCGAACATGATCGAGTCCCTGCGCAACCAGCTCACAGGCGATGGGGAGACGCTGGTGAACGCGGACGGCACGGTGATGAACCCTGCCGACCCTGCGACGACCTCCTCGCTCGCGAGCGGAGACGGCTATAAGCCGGTGGATAAGGCCGTGCTGGCGGCCGCCCGCGCCACGGCCAACACGATCGCGTCGCTGCGCCGCCAGCTCACAGGCGATGGGGAGACGCTGGTGAACGCGGACGGCACGGT
>CALWRP010000090.1 GCA_944383955.1 uncultured Clostridia bacterium | reverse complement strand
TCCCTCATCGAGGAGCGTGCTTTACATTTTATCACACTCTCGCGTGTTTGTCAAGCACTTTTTTCTTCTCTTTTTGGGGACAGCCTTGACATTGTATCACTTGCGCGATGCTTTGTCAAGATTTTTTCCGTCTCTCTCGACGGCTTGACTATCATACCACAGTGATTTCCCCTTGTCAACGGGTTTTTTCAATTTTTTCTATCTTTTTTCCTTTTTCCTCCTGTGCTGCAGATATCCTTCCCCAAACGCGATCATTCTATGCAAAATACCGTTGCTTTGCCTTCATTTTCTGCGATATAATAGGAAACAGAGTTTTCCCAGACGGAAAAGGAAACGGAGGTACCTGTTCCATGCCCATTCGCATTCCCGCGGATCTTCCCGCTTATAAAGTATTGGAGAGCGAAAACATCTTTGTGATGACGCATCAGCGCGCCGTCGCCCAGGATATCCGCCCGCTGAAGATTGTGATTGTCAATCTGATGCCCACCAAGATTGAGACGGAGAATCAGCTCCTGCGCCTGCTCGGCAACACGCCGCTGCAGGTGGATATCACGCTGATGCAGATGGCAAGCCATGTCAGCCGGCACGTCTCCCCCTCTCATCTGCAGGCCTTCTATAAAACCTTCGACGAGCTCCGCGACGAGCGCTTCGACGGCATGATCATCACCGGCGCTCCGGTGGAAAATATCCCCTTCGAGGCGGTCGACTACTGGCCGGAGCTCTCCGCCGTGATGGACTGGAGCCTGACCAACGTCTACTCCACCATGCACATCTGCTGGGGCGCGCAGGCAGGCCTCTACCACCATTTCGGCGTGCCGAAGTATCAGCTGGCGCAGAAGCTCTCCGGCGTCTTCCGCCATAAGCTGCTCGAGCCCACCCACCCGCTGGTGCGCGGCTTCGACGACGAGTTCTTCGCCCCCCACAGCCGCAACACGGAGGTGCACCGCGAGGATATCGTCAAGCATCCGGAGCTCGAGATTCTCTCCGTATCAAACGCGGCCGGCGTCCATCTGATCGCCAGAAAGGACGGGCGGCAGTTCTTTGTCACCGGACACCTGGAGTACGATCGGGAGACGATCGCCAACGAATATTTCCGCGACGTGAAAAAGGGCCTCAATCCCGCCGTGCCGCAGAACTACTTCCCCAACGACGACGTGACGCAGCGCCCGCTCTTCAACTGGCGCAGCCACGGCCACCTGCTCTTCTCCAACTGGCTGAACTATTATGTCTACCAGTCCACGCCCTACGATTTGGCCGATCTCCCCCGCGTGACCGGCAGAGGCTGAAAGCCTCCGCATGCGGGGAAAAGCTCCGCAGAAGGCAGGAACGAGGCGGCAAGGGAGAGGCGCGCGGCCAAAAAGCTCCGCCAGGGCGGCAAAAGAGCCGCCTGCTGCAAGCGCGCGCAAAAGCCCTCTCCCCCAAAAACACAAGGACAGACGAACACCCGGCAGGCCCACAAGGACGCTGCCGGGTGTTTTTTGCGGCGGCGCCGCGAACGAACGGCGCCGCCTTAATAGCCGTATCGCTTCTGCTTGAGGAAAAGAAGAGCAGCGGCCACCGCGACGGCCATCACCTCCGCCGCGACAATGGAAAGCCAGATACCGTCCACCCCCCAGAAAAGGGGGAAGAGCAGCACGGCGGCGATCTGAAAGACGAGGGTGCGCAGAAAAGAAATGAGGGCTGAGGTAGGGCCGTCGTTCAGAGCGGTGAAGAAGGCGGAGCCGAACACCGCAAAGCCGGAAAACAGGAAGGAGAACGAATAGATGGAGAAGGCGTGGAGCGTGAGCGCGAACAGCTCCGCGTCGTAGCCGACAAAGACGGTGGACAGCGGCCCGGCGGAGAACGACGCCGCGAGAAACATCAGCACGGCGGAAGCGCCGATCACCAGGCCGCTGCGGCGCAGCAGACCGTGCAGCTCCCCGCGGTGACCCGCGCCGTAGTGGAAGCTGACGACCGGCGAGACGCCCACCGAATAGCCGATGAAAACAGACTGAAACACGAGGTTCACGTACATCAGCACCCCGTAGGAGGCGACGCCTTCCTCCCCTGCGTAGCGCAGCAGCTGCACGTTGTAGAGCATGCCGACGAGCGACATGGAGATGTTGGAGAGCAGCTCGGAGGAGCCGTTCGTGCAGACCTGCAGCAGCACCCGGCCCATCCACCGGGTGCGCGTGAGGCGCAGCAGGCTTGTGTTCGGCCTGCCGAAATAGATCAGCGGCAGGATTCCTCCCACGCACTGGCTCAGAGCCGTGGCCGCGGCCGCACCCTCGAGCCCCCAGGAAAACACCGCGACGAAGAGCGCGTCGAGGACCATATTCGTCAGCCCGGCCGCCACCGTCACATACAGGCCGAGCTTCGGCTTTTCCGCCGAGGCGAAGAGGCACTGAAACTCATATTGCAGCACATAGGCGGGAATAGCCAACAGAATCACGCGCCCATAGCGCACGCTGTTCTCGAGCAGCTCCCCCTGCGCCCCCAGGAAGGCCGCGCAGGGCCGCACAAACAGCAGGCCGAGAGCGGCCAGCACAACGCCGAGGCCGAGAGACACATAGACGACCAGCGAAAACTGGCGGTTTGCCATGGCCCGGTCGCCCTCCCCCATCGTCTTGGCGATGAGGGCTCCGCCGCCCGTGCCGAAGAGAAAGCCGACAGCCCCCATGATCATGAGAAAGGGCATGATGAAATTGACGGCGGTGAAGGCCTCCTTGCCGACGAAATTGGAGACGAAGAAGCCGTCTACCACGCCATAGAGAGACGTGAAGATCAGCATGACCACGGAAGGCGCGGTGAACCGCAGCAGGCGGCCATAGGTGAAATGGTCGGAGAGCTGGATGGGCTGCTTTGCGTTTTCTGCCATCGTCCCCCTCCTCACAGCGCCTTCGTTTTTTCCCGCAGGGAGAGCAGGAAGCGCTCCGTCAGGTCGAGATAGCGGGCGACATCCTCGCGCGGCCAGGAGACAAAGACCTCGTTTTCCAGCTCCAGAATGCGGAAGGCCGTGCGCCCGGCGTGGCGCTTTCCCTCCTCCGTCAGGCAGAGGCGCTTGGCGCGGCCGTCCGCCGCCTCCGCATACAGAACGCCCTCGCCCTCCAGCTTGCGCACGGCGGAATTCACCGTCTGCTTGCTCAGGCCGGTCAGGCGGCAAACGTCCGCCAGAAGGCAGCTGTCCCCGAAATTGCAGATGGTGTAAAGAATCTTCGATTCGCTGTCCGAGAGGCCGAGCCGCAGCGACATCTCATGGTAAACGGCGTCGAGCTCGCCGATCAGATGGTTGAAGCGTTTCAGATCGGAAAATTGCGCGTTCATGCTCCCTGCTCCTTTGGTATGAAATCGTACTTTCGAAGGCGATTATAGTACGAAATCATACGTTTGTCAAGCAGATACGAAAGCAGATGCGAAAAAAGGGGGCGTTGCAGAATAAAAAACTGCAGCGCTCCCTTTTTTGTTTTTCAGAGGGAAGCGGGAGACCGGGAACAGGAAGAAAAAGGCAGAGTTTTCCACAAAAAAGGCGCAAATACACAGACCCTGG
>CALWRP010000089.1 GCA_944383955.1 uncultured Clostridia bacterium | reverse complement strand
CCTCCTCTTGTGTTCCTTCGCGATCTTCCGTATAATAGCAGATAGAGTTCCCCGCACGGCGGAGAATGCCCGCTGCCGCGGCTCCCTCCCGAGAGCGCGGCCAGGGGAGAAGAGAGGATGGATTTTAAATGAAGCATTGGAAAAAGAAAGGCGCAGCCCTGCTGCTTGCCTGCCTGCTCGCGCTGACCGCGTGCCTGCTCCCGCAGGCTCCGTCCGTGCAGGTGGAGGCCGCGGTGGTGGAAGGAAATTTTGAGTGGATTTACGACGAGTCGCTCGGCGGCGTGGAGATCCGCAACTATCGTGGGACGAATTCGACAATCTCCATTCCGTCCTATCTCGGAGGAAATCCTGTCGTGTCGATCGGAACCTCAGCCTTTGCGAGCAACACCTTCCTTCGGTCGGTGACGATCCCCGACACGGTGACGCAGATCAAGGATTACGCCTTCAGCAACTGCGTCCAGCTGGAAACGATCCACTTCTCGCAAAACCTTGCTTCGATCGGCAGCTCTGCATTTTCCGGATCGGATCAGCTCATGTCGGTCAGTTTTCCGGCGTCGCTGCGCAGCATTGGAAGCTCCGCCTTTGCCAACTGTGAGAATTTGATTGTGGCTACCTTCCAGGAGGGCCTTGAGAGCATGGCGGGCTACGTCTTCCAGGGCGCGAGCCTCACGGTGGTGACGCTGCCGGATTCGCTGCGCAGCATGTCCGACAAGACGTTCTACGGCAGCGGCGTCGTGCAGATTCGCGCCTCGACAAACAGCCTCGGCCATCAGTACGCGACGCGAAACAGCATTGCCTTCGTCTCCACCGGCACGATGACGCCCGACAGCGGCTCGTCCGGCACGTCCTCCACGCCCTCCGGCGGCGATTCGTCCTCGGGCGGCGGCGCCTCCTCGGGAGGCACGTCCTCCGGCAAGGAGAGCGCCGTCAAGCTTGCCATTCCGTCGCTCACGCTCCAGGTGGGCGCGACATACGACTGCATCGTCACAGAGCCGCTGACAGGCGATCTGACGATCACCGCCTCCAACGACTGCGTGGGTCTCGTGGACGGCGGCAAGCTGACGGTGGAGGTCAACGGCCGCAGCTTCCGCCTCTACGGCCAGAAGGCCGGCTCCTGCACCGTGACGGTGAAGGCCAGCGAGGGTTCGGTGACGCTGCCGGTGACGGTCGAGCCGTCCTCGCAGCCGGTCACGCCGCCCGCCTCCTCCGGCTGGACATCCGACACCACCACCGATCTGACGATTGAGCCCGGCAAGTCCTACCAGTTCAAGTTCACGGCGGCAAAGCCGGACGAGATCAAGGTCTGGCTCGGCACTCCCGACGTTTTCACCGTGCAGAAGACGGCCACCGAGTCGAACGCCGTCTATTACAAGCTCACGGCGACCGGCAAGCCCGGCGCGCAGGCCGGCGTTTACGTCTCCTATGAGGGCGGCTCCGGCACGAAGCTCTGCGTGGCCACCGTTGCGGGCGGCACGTCCTCCGGCGGCTCCTCGTCCGGCTCCGGCAGCGGCACGACGCCGCCCGCCGCCGCGACCCTGACGTGCGACACCACCTCCAATTTCGGCCTGGCGAAGGGCGGCTCCTATCAGTTCCGCCTCACCACCTCAGACGGCAAAAAGCCCTCCTTCTGGGCGGGCACCTCCGGCGTCTTCGACGTGCAGTATATGGGCCAGAGCGGAAGCGATTTCTTCTATAAGATCACCGCCGTCGGCGAGCCCGGCAGCGAGGCCGGCTTCTATGCCGCCTGCGAGGGCCAGTCCGGCGTCAAGCAGTGCGTGGTGACGATCGCTTTCGGCTGATTGTCCCTGCAGGCTATCCCAAACAGGAAAGCGAGCCCCCAGGCCGGATGTGTTCCGGCTCGGGGGCTCGCTTTGGATAAAGGAAAGAGTTACTTGTTGTCTTTTGTGGAGGCGGCGTGATGGCATGCGCCGGAGCAGCAGCCGCAGTTGCCGCCGCAGCTGCACCCGCCGCCCTGCTTCCGCCGGCGCACGCCGCGCACGACGATGGCCACGAAGGCTGCCAGAATCAGCAGGGCAAGAATGACGGTGGGCGCGTTCACGCCGGAGGCCAGGGAAAGAGGGGGCAGAGGCATGGATCATTCTCCTTTCCGGGAATGGGATCAGGCGTTCGTCTTTCTGCTCAGGCGAACGGAAACGGAGGAATGTCTCGAATAGTCCGCGTTGTAGCGGTTCGGACGGAAGACAAGGAAGAGCAGAACGGCCAGCAGGAGGAACGCTGCCGCCGTGCCGGCGGTAAAGGCGCCGCCGAGCAGGAGGCTGCCGAGCTGATAGACGATGAGGGAAACCGCGTAGGCAAAGACGCACATGTAGCCGATGGCGGCAAACGTCCACTTCGCGTTGTTCATCTCGCGCTTGATGGCGCCCATCGCGGCGAAGCACGGCGCGCAGAGCAGGTTGAAGATCATGAAGCTGTAGGCGGTGAGCTGTGTAAAGTCCACGGCGATGTTGGCCCAGATCTCCTCGCCCTCCTCGGAGACCTCCGCGAAGCCGTAGAGCACGCCGAAGGTGCCGACCACGTTCTCCTTGGCGATGAGACCGGTGAAGCTTGCCACGGCGGGCTTCCAGCTGCCGAAGCCGAGCGGCGCGAACAGCGGAGCCACCACCTGGCCGAGGGAGGCCAGCAGGCTCGTGTTGTTGTCCTCCACCATGGTCAGCGCGCCGTCCGCTACGCCGAAGCCCTGCAGGAACCACAGCACGATGGAGGATGCGAGAATCACGGTGCCGGCGCGCTTGATGAAGCTCCAGCCGCGCTCCCAGGTGGCGCGCAGCACGTTGCCGGCCTGCGGCGTGTGGTAGGCGGGAAGCTCCATGACAAAGGGAGCGGGCTCGCCCGCGAAGGCGCGGAATTTTTTGAGCAGAATGCCGCTGAGAATGATGGCCGCCACGCCGATAAAGTAGGCGCTCGTCGCGACGAGGCCGCTTCCGCCGAACAGCGCTCCCGCGAACAGGCCGATGATCGGCATCTTTGCGCCGCAGGGGATGAAGCACGTGGTCATAATCGTCATCTTGCGGTCGCGGTCGTTCTCAATTGTGCGCGAGGCCATCACGCCGGGCACGCCGCAGCCGGAGCCGATGAGCATGGGGATAAAGCTCTTGCCGGAGAGGCCGAATTTACGGAAGATGCGGTCCATGATGAAGGCGATGCGCGCCATGTAGCCGACGTCCTCGAGGACGGAGAGCAGAAGGAAGAGAACCAGCATCTGCGGCACGAAGCCGAGCACGGCGCCTACGCCGCCGACAATTCCGTCGACAATCAGGCCCGAAAGCCACGGCGCGACCTCCATTCCCTCCAGCCACGCGGCGAGGTTGCCGCAGATGAGCTCGCCGAAGAGGGTGTCGTTTGTCCAGTCCGTCAGGAAGGTGCCGACGGTGCCGATCGAGATGTAGTAGACGACAAACATCACCAGCGCGAAGATCGGCAGGGCCAGAATGCGGTTCGTGACGACGCGATCAATTTTGTCGGAGGTTGAGAGGCTGTGCGCGGCGCGCGACTTCTTCACACACTGCTCCGTCACCCGGCTGATGTAGGCGTAGCGCTGGTTGGTGATGATGCTCTCGGCGTCGTCGTCGAGCTCCTGCTCGCAGTCCTGGATGTGCTGCTCAATGTGCTTTGTCAGGTCTTCGCCGAGGTTCAGTTCTTCGGCGATCTTGGCGTCGCGCTCAAAGAGCTTGATGGCATACCAGCGCAGGACGCCCGGATCCACCATATGGGAGACGGACTCCTCGATGTGGGCGATGGCGTGCTCCACGCTGCCGGTGAAGACGTGGGGATGCTCGCCCTGCCGCTTGGTATTCGCGAGCTCGATGGCCTTCTCTGCGGCCGCCATGCCGCCCTCGCCTTTGAGGGCGCTGGTCGCGATCACCGTGCAGCCGAGCTCGCGGCCGAGCTTGTCGAGATCGATCCGGTCTCCGTTTTTCCTCACGACGTCGATCATGTTCACAGCCACCACAACCGGGATGCCGAGCTCGATCAGCTGCGTCGTCAGGTAGAGATTGCGTTCAATGTTGGTGCCGTCCACGATGTTGAGGATGGCGTCCGGCTTTTCCTTCACGAGGTAGCCGCGCGCGACGACCTCCTCAAGCGTGTAGGGGCTCAGCGAGTAGATGCCGGGCAGGTCCTGCAGGATCACGTCTTTGTGGCCCTTGAGCCGCCCTTCCTTCTTTTCCACGGTGACGCCCGGCCAGTTGCCGACATACTGGTTGCTGCCGGTCAGGGCGTTGAACATCGTGGTTTTGCCGCTGTTCGGGTTGCCAGCGAGCGCGATAGTGATGCTCACCTTGGTTCACTCCTTCTCTTCTTCATGCGCCGGCTCCGGCGGGGCCGGAGTTAGAATGCGCTAACCTGCAAGCGAAAAAAGACTCACTCGAGCTCAATCATGGCCGCGTCCGCCTTGCGCACGCTCAGCTCGTAATTGCGCACGTTCAGCTCCATCGGGTCGCCGAGGGGAGCCACCTTGCGCACGTGCAGCGCCGCTCCCTTTGTGATTCCCATGTCCATGATGCGGCGCTTCACCGGCCCTTCCCCGTGCAGCCTTTTCACCACCACAGTCTCGCCGACCTTCGCGTCCTTCAATGTTTTCATGCTCAGTCCTCCTTCAAAACAATACCCGGTTCGCGAGCGTGCGGTCGAGGGCGATCCGGCTGTCCTTCACCTGTAAAATCAGGTTGCCGCCGATTCCGCTCACGACGGTCACGCTTCCCTCCACCACAAAGCCGAGCTCCGCCAGATGCTGGCGCACCTCGTCCTTGCCGGTGATTTTGCGGATCGTCACAGTTTCGCCCGGCCGGGCCATCGTCAACGGGATCATCGCGCTTTCTCTCCTCTCGTGCCGCAGCTGTCACAAGGTTAGATAGAACTAACTCAATCGAACAACGTTAGTTTACTGCAACTAACTGCAATTGTCAAGGGCTGTTTGCAATTTCTTTTTCAGTTTTTTCCAGCGCCGCCCGCAGGGAAACAGAGCTTTGCCGCCCGTTTTTTTTGCGGAAAACGGGAAAAAGAGCGGCGGAATGGAAAATTAGGAGTTTCCAAAAAGGGGAAATCATACTATAATAGAAAAAGAGTTTTCAGTAGACCGGGGCTTGAAAAAGCGCCGCCTTTTTCTTCCTTGGGAGCGCTTCCCGCGCCCGGCGCGGTTCCTCAAAGCCTTCCGCTCCGGGGAGAAGCCGGCGGTTTCTCTTTGCAAACGGCCCCGACGGAACAGGAGAATGGTAAGCCATGATTTACAATACGATCCTCGAAGCGATGGGGCACACCCCCATCATCCGCCTGCAGCACCTGCCGGATCCGCAGGCCGCGCAGGTGCTCGTGAAATTTGAGGGCCTGAACGTGGGCGGCTCGATCAAGACGCGCACGGCGTATCAGATGATCGAGAACGCGGAGCGCGACGGCAGAATCGGGCCGGACACGGTGATTGTGGAGCCCACCAGCGGCAACCAGGGCATCGGCCTCGCGCTGATCGGGGCGGTGAAGGGCTACCGCACGATCATCATCATGCCGGACTCGGTGAGCGAGGAGCGGCGCAAGCTGGTGCGCCACTACGGCGCGGAGGTCATTTTGGTACACGACGCGGGCAACATCGGCGAGTGCATCGAGGAGTGCCTGAACACGGCCCTGCGCATGCAGGCCGAGGACCCGAAGGTTTTCGTGCCGCAGCAGTTCTCGAACCCCGGCAATCTGGAGGCGCACCACTACCACACGGCGGTGGAGATTCTCGAGCAGGTGGCCGGGCCGATCCACGGCTTCTGCTCCGGCGTGGGCACGGGCGGCACCATCAGCGGCATCGGCGAGGTGCTGCGCTCGCAGAACCCCGGCATGCTCATCTGGGCGGTGGAGCCGGAAAATGCGGCGATTCTCTCCGGCGGCAGCGTCGGCACCCATCTGCAGATGGGCATCGGAGACGGCGTGATCCCGGAGAATCTGAACCAGGAAATTTACGATGAGATCTGCATCGTCACCGACGAGGAGGCGATCTCCACGGCGAAGGCGCTGGCCCGCCGCGAGGGCCTGATGTGCGGCATCTCCAGCGGAACGAACGTGGCCGCCGCCCTCAAGCTGGCGAAGAAACTCGGCCGCGGCAAGACGGTGCTCACGGTGCTGCCGGACACGGCGGAGCGCTACTTCAGCACGCCGCTCTTCGGCGACGAATAACACGGGACAGAGAAAGGAGGACGCCGGCATGCCGGAACGCATGGTAATCAGGATCTATCGCTGGGGCGAGGAGGAGGAGGACCCCGTCTTCGCCTTTTTCCCGGAGGAGAACGGAGACGACGACGGAGGCCGCGACTACGTCCTGCCCGCCGGGTACACGGTGGACTCCGAGGACGGCGCGCCGTTTGTGCGCGGGGCCGGCGGGTCCTGCATCCTGCACAGCCACAACGGCTTGCCGGTGCTGGTCGACGAGAAGGAAAAGCGCGCCTTTCTCCTCGAGCGCGACCGGAAAATCGAGCGCATGCGCGAGCGCGCAGGCCTCACGCGCGGCGATCTGGCCGTGGCGCTCGGCACCTCGCAGCTCGAGGTCTACCGCTGGGAGACATACGAGGTGGAGGCGGGCACCGCCCTCCTCGGCCGCATTGCCCGCATTCTCGGGTGCAGGACGGAGGATTTGACCTGAGGGGTTGTCCTGGATCGGCAAGAAAGAAAGCCTCCCGACCGGATCAAACCGGCCGGGAGGCTTTTTACGATCCGAAGCGGCAAAGCGCGCCGGTTTACAGCTGGTTGAGGCGGCAGAGGGCGGCGTACTCCCCGCCGCGGCGCAGCAGCTCCTCGTGCGTGCCGGCCTCGGCGATCCCGCCCTCGGAGAGGACATAGATGCAGCCTGCGCGCTGCACCGTCGAGAGACGGTGGGCGACGAGGATGACCGTGCGGCCCTGCGCCAGCCGCTCGAGGGAGCGCTGCACGGCGGCCTCGCTCTCGTAGTCGAGGGCGCTGGTGGCCTCGTCGAGGAGAAGGATATCGGGGCTGCGCAGGAAGAGACGGGCGATGCTCACGCGCTGGCGCTGCCCGCCGGAGAGGCGGATCCCCCTGGTGCCCACGGGCGTGTCGTAGCCCTGCGGGAGGGAGGTGATGAAGCTGTGCAGATCGGCCAGGGCGGCGGCGCGCTCCACGTCCGCGTCGGAGGCCTCGGGGCTGCCGTAGCGGATGTTGTCGCGGATGGTACCGTTGAAGAGGCAGACCTCCTGCTGCACGACGCCGACGGCCCGGCGCAGGGATTCGAACGAGAGCTCGCGCACGTCCACGCCGCCGATGCGCACCGTGCCGCCGGTCGCGTCGCAGAAGCGGGCGATCAGGGAGCAGACGGTGGTTTTGCCGATGCCGGAGGCCCCCACGAAGGCGGCCGTCTGCCCGGCGGGCACGGTGAACGAGACGCCGCGCAGCACGTCCTCCGGGGAGCCGTCGTAGCGGAAGGAGACGTTCTCAAACGAGATCTCCTTCGGCCCGTCCGGCAGGGTTGCGGGCGAGGCGGCCTCCGCGAGCTCCGGCTCTGTGTCCAGCATGGCGAAGAAGCGCAGAAAGCCGGCCTTGCCCTCCTCGTAGAGGCGCATGAAATTGAGCAGCAGCATCACCGGCTCGGAAAGGCTTCCCACATAGAGCAGGAAGGTGACGAGGACGGGCACGTCGAGCGCTCCGTTCCCGAGAAAGAGCGCGCCGAAGAAGACGGCGATCATGGTGAGCAGCTGCGGGTAGGACGACACCGTGTCGTAGAAGAGGGATTCCAGGCGGTAAAAGCGGCATTTGCTGGCGGTGTAGCGGTCGTTGCGCCGGGTGAAGCGCTCGAGCTCGCGCGCCTCGCAGCCGAAGGCCTTGACGGTGCGGATGCCGGAGAGCACGTCCTCGGTGTGGTCGTTCATCGCCGAAAGATCGGCGCGGTTTTCGAGGGCGGCGCGCTCGAAGGCCCTGTCCGCCCGCAGCGCCGCGAGGGTGAGCAGGGGCAGCAGCGAGAAGACGAGCAGCGTCAGCGGCACGTTGATCGAGAGGAGGATGAAAAACGCCCCCGGAAACTTGATGAGAAAGGCGAGCAGGTCCTCCGGACCGTGGTGAAAGAGCTCCGTCATGCTCGTCAGATCGTTCGAGAGCACGGTCATGAGGGAGCCGGGGTTGTGCCGGGCGTGGAAGGCGAACGACTGCCGCTCATAGTGGGCGAACAGCTCGCGGCGCATGTCGCGCTCCATCTTCGCGCCCATGCTGTGGCCGAGAAAGCCGTAGCAGACGCAGGAGGCGGTGCGCACGAGGATCAGCCCCAGCAGCGCGGCCCCGCACCAGAGCAGGCGGCGCTGCGTTTCCCCGTCGAAGGAGGAGAGGACCTCCCCGGTGAGATAGCCGGAGACGAGGGGAAAGAGGAGAAAGGCCCCCGAGGAGACGGCGATCAGCAGCAGATCGAGGGCGAAAAGGCCGCGATAGGGCTTGTAGTAGGCGAGAAAACGGCGCAGGTGGTCTCTGGTAAAGCTGGATTTCTTCATACAATCCTCCGGAATGCTCGGAGGGATGAGATTGATTCGTCAGCGGACGAATGCCCTCCGAAGCGAGGTGAACAGGCTGACGTTGACTTTCATAAAACTCTTCCTTTCCTTTGATTTTGCCGCCGCGGCGGCTGCTCTCATTATGACACGAAGCGCGCCGCTGCGCAAGCCTCTCTTGCGCGCGTGCGGCCGGTTGTGGTACAATGGCAGAGGAAAAGAGCCCGGCTCCTCCGGCGGGAGGGCAGCCGCGCCGTTCCCGCGCAGGAAAACCGGAAGGGGGAGGAGAGCGCATGGATTGGAAGGAGCTGATGGCGGACTGTCCCGTGATAGCCGCCGTCAAGGATATGGAGGGCCTGGAGGCGTCTCTGCGGGCCGACGTGAAGGTGGTGTTCGTGCTCTTCGGCACGGTGTGCAATATCGCGGAGATTGTGGAGCGGATCAAGAGCGCGGACCGGCTGGCGATGGTGCATCTCGACCTCATCACGGGCCTGAGCGCGAAGGAGGTCAGCGTCGACTTCATCCGCCGCAACACCCGGGCCGACGGCATCATCAGCACCAAGCAGCCGATCATCGCCCGCGCCGCGGAGCTCGGCTTCTGCACGGTGCAGCGCTTCTTCGTGATCGACTCGATGGCGCTGGCCAACGTGACGCGCCGCCACGACGCCTGCCGCCCCGATTTCATCGAGATCCTGCCCGGCGTGATGCCGAAGATCATCCGCCGCATCTGCCGGGAGACGCCGATCCCCGTGATTGCGGGCGGCCTGATCGCCGACAAGGAGGACATCATGGGCGCGCTGGGCGCGGGGGCCTGCGCCATCTCCACCACGAACCCCAAGATTTGGAACATGTAAAGGCGCCGCCGTGCCATTCACGCCGGGCGCTCAGGCGCTGCCGCCTAAACAGGAATTGTTCCTGTTTTGCGGATCCGCTTGCAATCGCGGAAGCGCCATGCTACAATAGAAGGCGAGGAAAAGCGGACGGGAGCACTGCCCGCGGCGCTTTTCAAAAACGGAACAGAGTTTTTGCGTGAGAGTTTGAGTCAAGCAAAAGAATGCCCGCAGGCCGGGTTTTCTTTGCTTGGCTTTTTTTGCGTTCTCACGGGAATTCTGTCGATTTGGGAACAGGAGGAGACGAAATGGTCGACGCAGTCATCATCGGCGGAGGCGTCTGCGGCTGCTCGCTGCTCTACGAGCTGAGCCGCTACCAGATCAGCGCCGTGCTGGTGGAGAAGGAGAACGACGTTTCCGTGGGGACGACGAAGGCGAACAGCGCCATCGTCCACGCGGGCTACGATCCGCACCCGGGCACGAAAATGGCCCGCTACAACGTGGAGGGCAACGCCCTCATAAAGGAGCTGTGCGCGAAGCTCGACGTGCCGTACAAGCAGATCGGCAGCCTCGTGCTCGCCTTCGACGCGGAGCAGGACGCGCTGGTGCGCGAGCTCTTCGAGCGCGGCACGAAAAACGGCGTGCCGGACATGCGGGTGCTCACCGCGCAGGAGGTCTGGGAGATGGAGCCCAACGTGAGCCGCGAGGTCACGAGCGCGCTCTACGCGCCCTCGGCGGGCATTGTCAGCCCCTGGGAGCTGGCTATCGCCCTGGCGGAGACGGCGGTGAAAAACGGGGCCGAGGTGCGGCTCAACAGCGAGGTCACGGCGATTGAGAAAATCGACGGCGGCTTCCGCGTGACGGCGGGGGGCGAGGCGATCGAGACGCGCTTCGTCGTCAACGCCGCCGGCATCTGGAGCGACCGGGTGCACGACATGGTCAACGCGCACGCCTTCACCGTCACGGCCAACAAGGGAGAGTACTATCTGCTCGACAAGAGCCAGGGCACGCTCGTGAGCCATGTGATCTTCCAGTGCCCGAGCAAGGTGGGCAAGGGTGTGCTCGTCTCGCCCACGGTGCACGGCAACCTGATCGTGGGCCCCAACGCCGAGGACGCGGAGAAGGGCGATCTCGGCACGACGGGGGAGGGCCTGGCCTTCGTGAAGAAAATGGCCATGCGCTCTGTGCCGAACATCGGCTTCCGCGATTCGATCCGCAATTTTGCGGGCCTGCGCGCCAACACGGAGATCGACGATTTCCTCATCGGCGAGACGGAGCAGAAGGGCTTCTTCGACGTGGCGGGCATCAAGTCGCCCGGCCTCACCTCCGCTCCCTCCATCGCCCGAGACGTGGTGCGCATGCTCGGCGAGGCCGGCCTGCCGCTCAAGGCCAGGGAGCAGTTCATCGACGAGCGCCGGGTAGTGCGCTTCAAGCACCTCTCGCATGAGGAGCGCGCCGCGGCAATTGCGCGCAATCCGCTGTACGGCCAGATTGTCTGCCGCTGCGAGACGATCACCGAGGGCGAGATTGTCGACGCCCTGCACCGCCCGCTGCCGCCCTGCTCGGTGGATGGGGTGAAGCGGCGCTGCGGCTCCGGCATGGGGCGCTGCCAGGGCGGCTTCTGCGGCCCGAAGGTGCAGCAGATCATCGCCCGTGAGCTCGGCATCCCGCAGGAGCAGGTCATGATGGACAGGGCCGGCACGGCGATCATCACCGGAGAGACGAAGATGGGAGGGCGCGCGGAATGAACGAGACGCTGTATGACGTGATTGTGATCGGCGGAGGCCCCGCCGGTCTGGCGGCCGCCCTGGAGGCGAAGGATGAGGGCGCTGAGCGCGTTCTCATCCTCGAGCGCAACAACGAGCTCGGCGGCATTCTCAACCAGTGCATTCACAACGGCTTCGGCCGGCACTATTTCAAGGAGGAGCTCACCGGCCCCGAGTACGCGGGCCGCTTCATCGCCCGGCTCGCGGACGCGGGCGTCGAGGTGATGCTCGGCGCGATGGTGCTCGACGTCTCCGCCGACAAAACGGTGCACGCCATGAGCCGCGAGCGCGGCTACATGATGCTGCGCGCGAAGTCGGTGGTGCTGAACATGGGCTGCCGCGAGCGCACGCGCGGCGCGATCGCCATCCCCGGAGACCGCCCGGCGGGCGTGTTCACGGCGGGCGCGGCCCAGCTTTATATGAACATTGAGGGCTACATGGTCGGCAAGCGCGTGGTGATCCTCGGCTCGGGCGATATCGGCCTCATCATGGCCCGCCGCATGACGCTCGAGGGCGCGAAGGTGCTGGCCTGCGTGGAGCTGATGCCCTACTCGAACGGCCTGAACCGCAACATCGTGCAGTGCCTGAACGACTACGATATCCCGCTCTACCTCTCGCACACCATCGTGGACATCCGGGGCGACAAGCGCGTGGAGCAGGTGGTCGTCGCGCAGGTGGATGAGAATCGCAGCCCGATCCCCGGCACGGAGATGACGTTCGACTGCGACACGGTGCTGCTCTCGGTGGGCCTGATCCCGGAGAACGAGCTCTCCCGCCAGGCGGGCGTGGAGATCGATCGCCGCACGAACGGCCCCGTCGTCTACGAGAACATGGAGACCTCCCTTCCCGGCGTTTTCGCCAGCGGCAACGTGGTGCACGTGCACGACCTCGTGGACTTCGTGACGGCGGAGAGCCAGCGGGCCGGCCGCGCGGCCGCGCGCTACGCCAGAGACGGCGAGCCGGGCGGGCCCGTCGTCACGGTGGAGAACGGCCAGGCCGTCAACTATACCGTGCCGCAGAAAATCCGCACCGGGAATGTCGATAAGTTCGTGGAGATCTTCTTCCGTGTCAATTTTGTCTACACGAACATGGTGATTCAGATCTCCTCCGGCGGCGAGGTGCTGGCGAGCTTCAAGCGCGAGCACATGGCGCCCGGCGAGATGGAGAAGGTCGTGTTCCCGAAGGCCCTCTTCCCGAAGATCCGGGACGGGAGGATCACGGTCTCTGTGGTGAAGGAGGAGGATGCGAAATGACGGAGCTGATTTGCATTGTATGCCCGAAGGGCTGCCATCTGAAGGTGGACGAGGAGAACGGCTTCGCCGTGACCGGCAACGGCTGCCCGCGCGGCGAGGCCTACGGCTATAAGGAGCTGACGAATCCCACGCGCGTTATCACCTCCACCGTGCGGGTGGAGGGGGGCGCGCTCCGCCGGGCGAGCGTGAAGACGAGCGCCGACATCCCCAAGGGAAAAATCTTCGAGGCCATGCGCCTGCTCGACGGCGTCGTCCTGCAGGCTCCGGTGGCCATCGGCGACGTGGTGGTGAAGGACATTCTCGGCCTCGGCGTCGACTTTGTCGCCACCAAGAACGTGGCGAAGGCCTGAGCGTGCTGTGTTCCGGGGCCGGAGCCGCAGTTTTCTCTACCATCTGTGCAGGAGCGGGAGCTAAACGGCTCCCGCTCCTGCTTATTCTGGTGCGCCCGGCATGGGCAATAACTCGGTGGTGAAAGTCCACTACAGACTTGGCAGTAGGAACTGTTAGCCGAAGGCAAGGGTGTCCATCGTGAGGTGGAATCTGAAGGAAGCCGGATGTGGA
>CALWRP010000088.1 GCA_944383955.1 uncultured Clostridia bacterium | reverse complement strand
AGGAAACGCTGCGCCTTCAGGCGCGCTTCCGCGTTGGCGGTCTCCGCCTCCGCGCGGAGCGTGTCGGCCTCCTGCTGAGCTTCGAGGCGCGTCTTTGCGGCCATTTCTTCCGCCCGGATCAGCGCGGCGGCAATCGCCTCGCCGGAAGCCTCGCGCTCCGCCTTCTCCTTTTCCTCAAGACGCGCGCGCAGCGCGGTCAGCTCCTCTTCCAGACAGGCGCAGCGCTGATCCCTCTCTCCGATCAGGCGCGCCACCTCCTCCTTGCGGTATCCGCGGAAACCCGTGCGCAGGTCTGTCAGCTCCATCGGGCGCTTTCTCCTCTCCTTCGGCAAATCGCCGGTATCTCTGTTTCTTATTATACCGGTTCCGGTTCGCCATTGCAAGGAGCGGAAAGGGAATTAAAATACTGTTCATTATATTGTACGGCGGGGTCCTCCGGCTTGAGAGCCTTCGCCCGCCGGTGGTAATCCAGCGCCTTTTCCCGGTCGCCGAGCCGATCGGCGCAGACGCACAGCTGAAGAAGCGGAAGGAAGCCGGCGCAGTCGGGATTCGAGAAGCCGAGTCCCTCCCGGGGCACCGGTCGGGTGAGCGCGAGCTCATACCAATACGACGCGCGCGCGTATTCCCCGAGCCGGAGCAGAACGCCGCCCGCCGCGCAGCACGCCTCGGCGCGCGGGGCGTCGTAGACAAAGCTGCGGAACACCGCCTCGAGCGCGCCGTCCGTGTCGCCGAGGCGTTCGCGGCAGGCGGCGAGATCGAGGCAGGCGCGGATGTTGTCCTCGAGCCAGCCGCCGCGCTCCGTGAGAAAGCGCTCCAGCCAGACGGCGGCCTCCGCGCTGCGCCCGCTGAAGGAGAGCTCCCGCGCGTAATAGAGCTGCTCGCGCGGCGTGAAGATTTTTCCCTTGCGGAGCAGTCCTTCGTAGATGCGCAGATTGCGCCCGGACTCCGGCGCTTTCAGCTTCCTGTGCTCGACGGGGAGCGGCAGGCTCACCCGCTTGCCCGCCGGCGGAATGATTTCATGCACCTCCCCCTCCCAGCGAAAGCCCCGGGCGCGGCGCAGAAGGCGTTCCCGGTAGAAGGTCAGCGTCGGACGCCCCGCCGCGTCAAAGGCGGTGTGATACGGCAGGAGCACCATGTCGACCTCCGGATCAAGCTCCTCCTTGAGCAGAAGCAGACCGCGGCGCGTGTTCTCGGGCAGGACGTCGTCGGCGTCAAGCCAAAGCAGGTAGTCGCACGCCGCCTGCGCGAAGGAATAGTTCCGGGCGGCGGCGAAATCGTCCGTCCACGGAAAATCGAACACCTTCGCGCCGAGGCGAAGAGCGATCTCCTTCGTCGCGTCCGCAGAGCCGGTGTCGACGACGATGATCTCGTCCGCGGCGTCGCCGACGCTTTTCAGGCAGCGCTCCAGCACGTCCTCCTCGTTTTTGACAATCATACAGAGACTGATGGATATCATATGCTTCTCCCCTATCAAGCGGGCCGGAAAAAGGCCGCTGCGTTCTTCCTCCATCGTATGCCGGGGAGGCAAATTCGTTGCGGAAAAAATAAATTTGTTTTTTTTCAAAAAGAGTGTTGACAAACGGAAAGTTTTTGCTATAATAAATATCGTTGTCCGACAGAAACGGCGCAAAACAACTGACAGACATTGCGGAATTGTGTAAAGGTAGCACGGCAGACTCTGACTCTGTTTGTGAGGGTTCGAATCCTTCTTCCGCAGCCATTTCGAGGTGTGGCTCAGTTTGGTAGAGCGCTACGTTCGGGACGTAGAGGCCGCTGGTTCGAATCCAGTCACCTCGACCACACCTGCGGTGTGCATGATGCACACCGCTTTTTTGTTTTTTCGGGAAACTGGCCGGCCTCTCTTTTCGCCTGGAACAGAGGAAGCCTGGAAAGAATGCAAGCCCGCCATTTTGCAACTAAACTGAAAATTTCAAAACGAAGGCACGCTGCGCAGAAATGCGGGGCGTGCCTTTTTTGCGCCATGGAAACCATTTTCCCCGGCAAACCACGACAGACCGCTTTCTGTACCTTCATTGCGATGACGCCGTTTCATGTCTCTGAATATTCTTATGGCTTTTTTAAGCCTTCATGAAAAGAAGAGAGGCTATGCAGCGGCGCCCCCCCTTTTTTATTTTTACGAGGCTCCCAAACGGGGAGGTACACAAAAAAGTGCAAATCTCACAAATAACGACGCAGCTTCCGCCTCTTCATTCCCTCCCCTCCCGCCCTCTCTTTTTTCGGACCTCACAGCCGCATGACCGGGGGCTTTTTGAAGCTTTGTGCAGCATTTTCTGTATCGTGCAAACCTCTCGCTGCACAGCGCTTTTTCCTCATCTCGATCTATACAAAAAACGAAAATAATTAAAAAATTTTATATTATATTTGACAAAAGCCTTTCTGAGTGTTATCATCAGATCACAGATTGTTCATACTTTCCATTTGCGTGAACATTCTACGCAATTTTTCACCAGGGGATGAAGGTCGCCCGGTTTCCTCTCTCGGCTTTTCCGCACACCCCCGGCTGCCAGGCACAAATTTGTCCCCATGACCGTTCCGCGTACTTCCTCAAAATCAAAAAAGGAGGCATCAACCATGGCTGCCAAAGCAAAAGCCACCGCGCCGGTCCCGGCGGGCGAACTGACGCCCCGCCAAAAGAAGCGGAAGGAAACCATCAAGCTCATGAAACGAAACTATGAGCTGTACTTCTTCCTCTTGCCCGCTGTCGTCTTCATTGCGCTGTTCATGTACGCCCCCCTCTATGGTCTTCAGATTGCTTTTAAAACTTACAGAACAGGCGACGGCATCTGGGGAAGCCCGTGGGTTGGCCTTTATTGGTTCGAGCAATTCTTCAACAGCCCGCGCAGCTGGCAGATCATCGGCAACACGCTGACGATCAGTATTTACAGCCTTGTGGTAAGCTTCCCCTTCCCGATCATCCTCGCTATCATCCTCAACTATATTAAGAACCTGAAGTTCAAGCGCTTCTCCCAGACAGTCACCTACATGCCCTACTTCATCTCCACGGTCGTTCTCGTCGGCATGATGGAGCTGTTCTTCTCTCCCAGCAGCGGTTTCATCAACACCATCATCAAGATGTTCGGCGGCGAGGCCATCTACTTCATGGGCGAGCCGAAGTATTTCCAGCACATGTACGTGTGGTCCGGTCTCTGGCAGAGCATCGGCTACAGCTCCATCATCTACATCGCCGCCCTCTCAGGCGTCAGCCCGGAGCTGCATGAATCCGCCGTGATCGACGGCGCGAATATCCTGCAGCGCATCTGGCACATCGATATCCCCTCTATTATGCCCACAATGGTGATTCTGCTGATTCTGAGCCTCGGCAACATCATGAACGTCGGCTATGAGAAGGTTTATCTGATGCAGAACGATATGACGACGAATGTCTCGGAGGTCATATCGACATACGTGTACAAGATAGGACTTGTAAACGCGCAATTCAGCTTCTCAACCGCAATTGGCCTGATGAACAACGTGGTGAATTTCATTGTGCTCGTCATCGCCAATACGACAGCCAACAAGATCTTCGGCTCCGGCCTGTGGTAAGGAGAGGAGGGATATTATGGCCGCCAAGACACGTTCTTCGATCAAAGAACCCTTGTTTGACAGAGTATTCTACGCAATCACCTTTATTCTGCTTCTCCTTCTGCTCATCATCATCCTCTATCCGCTGTGGTTCGTGCTGATGGCATCCTTATCGGACGCCCAGTATGTCAACAACGGCACCATCCTTCTCTATCCGCGCGGCTTCACCGTGCTCGGCTATGAGCGCACCCTCCTCGACGAGGACATCTGGATCGGCTACGGCAACACCATCCTGTATACGGGCGGCGGCACCATCATCGGCACCTTCTGCACCGTGCTGGCCGGCTATGCCCTCTCCCGCACCGATCTGCCCGGCCACAATATCATCATGAAGCTGTTCGTCTTCACGATGTATTTCGGCGGCGGCATGATCCCGTTCTACATCATCATCAAAAACCTCAATCTGCTCGACACGCGCTTTTTGATGATCATTATCTCCTGCATCACCGTCTATAACATCATCCTCGTGCGCTCCTACTTTGTCACCTCGCTTCCCAAGGAGCTCTTCGAGGCGGCCTCCATCGACGGCTGCGGCAACACCCGCTTCATGTTCACGATAGTGGTGCCGCTCTCCAAGGCCATCATCTCCGTTATCGCCCTGTATGTGGCGGTCAGCTACTGGAACTCCTATTTCTACCCGATGATTTTCCTGAGCGATTTCAACAAGCGCCCCCTGCAGCTCGTCCTGCGCGAGATTCTGCTGACGGCCAACATGAACACCGCCGACTCCGGCACCGATCCGGTCGCCGCCCAGCGTCTTGCCCAGATGAGCAGCGTTATCAAGTATTCCGCCATCGTCATCTCCACCGTCCCGATCATCTGCGTCTATCCCTTCATCCAGAAGTATTTCGTGCAGGGCGTCATGATCGGCTCCGTCAAAGGATAAGCCTTTTTCAGGGCTTTCTGTGCTCCCGCCTCTTGGACGGGAAAGCATTTTATTTCATTTTTGAAGGAGGATCACCATGAAAAGAGTTCTCGCATTCTTACTGTGCCTGGCTATGGCAGCCGGCGTTCTGGCCGGCTGCGACGGCAGTTCCACTGCATCGACCGGCGGCGACGGCGGCTCCGGCGACGGCGGTTCCGGAAACGCGCCCGCTGCGGACGCGGTCGTCAACAGCACAAATGTCACGGGCCTGCCCATCGTCACCGAACCTGTCACCATCAGCGTGGCGAAGGAACGCCACATGCTCGACACCACCAAGAGCATGAACGAAAAGCCATCCTTTGTGAATATCACCGAGGAAACCGGCGTCACGATTGAGTTCATTGAGATGGCGGCCGGCACCGCGGCAGAAAAGGTTCCCCTCATGCTCGCCGGCGGCGATCTTCCCGACGTCTTCTGGGGCGCTCTCTCCGACGCCCAGGTGCTGACAAACGAGTCTCAGCTTGTGCCTCTTGAGGACATGATCGAGACGTATGCCCCGAACTGCCTGGCCACCTATGAGCAGCTGGGCATCGACTGGAAAGAAATCGCCACGACCCCGAGCGGCCACATTTACGGCATGCTGGGCCGCTATGAATCCCTGAAGGAGAACACCGGCGACGGCATCCAGATCGTCAACAAGGCCTGGATGGACGCCTGCGGCATCACCGAGCTGCCCACCACGCTCGACGAGTATTATGAGATGCTCAAGGCCTTCAAGACCATGGATCCCAACGGCAACGGCCAGCCGGATGAGATCCCCTACTGCTTCTCTGAGGACATGTGGTGCGCCTATCTGACGAACGACATGGGCTGGTGGGGCATTGGCGACGGCTACGGCGAGCCCAACTCCAACAAGACCACCCGTGACGGCAAGGTTACCGGCAGCGTCAACACCGACGAGTACCGCCAGTATCTGGAGTTCTTCCACAAGCTGTACAGCGAAGGCCTCATCGATCAGGAGGGCTTCTCTCAGAATACGGAAGTGTTCTCCAACAAGATTAAGAACAATCAGGTCGGCACCTACTACAGCTGGACCGCTCTGGAGTATCTGACCAGCGAGCAGGCCGAGGATTGGATCGTTATGCCTCCCATTCAGGCCATCGAGGGCGTCACCCCTGTCGCCAACGGCGAGGTTGACCGCTCCACCATCCAGAAGAACAAGTGGGTCATCACCACCGCCTGCGAGCATCCCGAGGCTGCCCTGCGCCTGTGGGACTACCTGGCCCGCGACACCGAGAGCAAGCTGACGGTCGCCCTCGGCGAGAAGGGCACTTTGTGGGACGAGTATGAGGACGGCAGCGGCTATTACTTCGTCGTTCCCGAGAACACCACCCCCGAGTTCACCTTTGAGCACATGAAATATACGTATGGCACGGTCAACGATCCTCCGCTTATGACGAAGGCCGAGACCCCCGTCAACGACGGTGAGATCTCCCCCGCCGCCGCTCTGCGCGACCAGATGATCGACCAGGTCAGCGAGTACTTTGTCGCGGTTGAGAATCAGGTTCCGAAGGTGTATGTGACCACCGAGGCCATCGACAGAAGAACCTTCATCGAGACCGACCTCTTTGCCTACATCAAGCAGTTCCGCTCGCAGGCTGTCATGAACGGCTTCACCGACGCGGAATGGGAGGAGTACTGCAACCAGCTGCAGTCCCTGCGCTATGACGAGTGGCTGCAGTGGTATCAGGATTGCATGGACGGCACGCTGGAGTAAGCGCCAACAGGCAATCTGACACCCTTCTGAAAACGGAAATGCGAAACGCCGCACGAGCGATGGACTCTCTGCCGCTTGTGCGGCGTTTCCTTTTTTCCTTGCCCCTGCCCCGCGAAAAACGGCGGCTTCACGGGAAAAAGCAACGCATGGGCAGCCGGAGCTTTCTTTCCCTTTTCCCATTGCGTTTTTTGGATTCCCCATTATAATGAGAGAGTCAAAACCGGTTTTTCCGTCTCCTCCCCTGTCGCCGCACGCGCCCCGGGGCGCGCCCACGGCAAAAGCGGCGCCGGAAAGCCGGAACAAGCAAAACAGAAAGGAAGCGAATCGTGTGAAAACACCCTTCACCCGCATTCTCTACGGAGGAGACTACAACCCCAACCAGTGGCCCCGCGAAGTCTGGGACGAGGACATGCGCCTCTTCCGTCAGGCCGGCATCAACTCCGCCACCATCAACGTGTTCTCCTGGGCCAAGCTGCAGCCGAACGAGGAAACGTTCGACTTCTCCGAGCTCGACGATATTGTGGAGATGCTCAGCCGCGAGAATTATGATATCGTGATGGCCACCTCCACGGCGGCCATGCCCGCCTGGATGACGAAGGCCTACCCCGAGGTCTGCCGCGTCGACTACGACGGGCGGCGCCACAAGTTCGGCCAGCGCCACAACCACTGCCCGAACAGCGCCGTTTTCCAGAAATTCGCCAGCCGCCTGGTGGAGGAGCTTGCCCGCCGCTACGCGGACAACCCGCACATCACCTGCTGGCATATCAGCAACGAGTACGGCGGCGAGTGCTACTGCGAGAACTGCGAGAAGGCGTTCCGCGTCTGGCTGCGCAAGAAGTACGGCACGCTCGAGGCCGTCAACGCGGCCTGGAACACGGAGTTCTGGGGCCACACCTTCTATGAGTGGGACGAGATCGTCGCCCCCAACGAGCTGAGCGACGGCATCGGCTATGAGAAGACGGCCTTCGCGGGAATCTCCATCGACTACCGCCGCTTCGTCTCCGACAGCCTGCTGGAGAACTACAAGATGGAGCGCGACATCATCCGCGCCTACAACCCAAACGTCACCATCACCACCAACCTGATGGGCACCTACAAGGGCCTCGATTACTTCCGCTGGGCCAAGGAGATGGACGTTGTCTCCTGGGACAACTACCCAGCCTACAACACTCCCTGGAGCCTGACGGCCATGCGCCACGACCTGATGCGCGGCCTCAAGGACCAGCCCTTTATGCTCATGGAGCAGACGCCGAGCCAGCAGAACTGGCAGCCGTACAACTCCCTCAAGCGCCCCGGCCAGATGCGCGCGCAGAGCTGGCAGACCATCGCCCACGGCGCGGACACCATCCAGTTCTTCCAGCTGCGCCGCTCGAAGGGCGCGTGCGAGAAATTCCACGGCGCTGTGATCAGCCACTCCGGCCGCGGGGACACCCGCGTGTTCGGCGAGGTTTCGCAGCTCGGCGCGGAGCTCGCCGCCCTTGGCAGCGAGACGCTGGGCGCGGCCAGCCCCGCCGAGGTCGGCATTCTCTTCGACTGGGACAACTACTGGGCGCTCGAGTACACCAGCGGCCCGAACGTGGACCTCAAGTATGTGGACCAGCTGCATCAGTATTACCGCTACTGCTATGACAACCATATCCCCGTGGACATGGTGCCGATGGACGGCGATTTCTCCCGCTACAAGGTCATCCTCGCTCCCGTGCTCTACATGGTTAAGGAGGGCGTGGCCGAGGCGCTCGAGGCCTTCGTGAAGGCGGGCGGTACGCTCGTGACGGGCTTCATGAGCGGCATTGTCGATCAGTCCGACAACGTGCATCTCGGCGGATATCCCGGGCCTCTGCGCGCGCTCTGCGGCGTCTGGGCCGAGGAGATCGACGCGCTCGCGCCGGAGCAGACCAACACGCTGCGCTTTGCCGACGGCGCCGAGGTCAAGTGCAGCCTGCTGTGCGACATTCTCCACCTCGAGGGCGCGGAGGCCCTGGCCGTCTACGGCGAGGATTTCTATGCCGGCACGCCTGCTGTGACGAAGAACCGCTTCGGCGAGGGCGCTGTCTACTATGTCGGCACCCAGCCCGAGGCAGCCGGCCTTGATAAGGTGCTCGAAGCGGCGGTGCAGGGCGCCGGCGTGACGCCTCTCCTCGAGGAGAAGACGGCGCTGGAGATTGTGCGCCGCGTCAAGGAGGGCCGCGAGTACTGGTTCCTCATCAACCTGACGGGCGTGGAGCAGCCCGCTCCCGCCGCCTTCGCGGGCGAGACCGACGTCCTCACCGGCGCCAAGGTGGGCGAGGCCCCGCTCAAGGCTTACGACACCATTCTGGTTCGCCGCGAAGCGAAGTAAAAGCTACCCCGTCTACCAAAATGCCGAGGGGACGCAGCCGCTGAAAAAGCAGCCGCGTCCCCTTTTTGGATCGAAGGAGCAGGAAAAACGTTCTTTTCCGCAATATTCAATTTTTCTGTTGAAAATGCAAGATTTTTGTCATTGACGCGCCGTCTTATTTGTGTTATTGTATACAACACAATCCTTGCGGTTACGCAATTTGCAACGCCGCAGCAAAGAGGCCAACGGGGAGGGAGAACCATATGAAACCGGATATTGACGCATGGATGAACGCCTATCGCGAGGCGGTGCAGGCACGGTTTGGGGAGCGCGTGCGCTTTCTCGGCCTGCAGGGCAGCCAGGCGCGGGGCGAGGCCGGGCCGAACAGCGACATCGACGCGGCGCTGATCCTCGACCGTGTGACGGCGCAGGACGCGGCTGCATACAGCGAGCTGCTCGACACGCTGCCATATCGCGACAGAAGCTGCGGCTTCCTCGCGGGCTGGGAGGAGCTCGCCGCCTGGGAGCCCTCCGATTTCTTCCAGTTTTATCACGACACCGTGCCGTATTTCGGCTCCCTCGACGCGCTGGCGGCGCGCATCTGCCGGGAGGATGTGCGCAGGGCCGTTCACACGGGGGCCTGCAACATCTATCACCAGTGCATGCACAACCTGGTGCACGGCAGACGGCCGGGAGCGCTCGCGGGCCTCTTCAAGCAGGCCGTTTTCACCCTGCAGGCAATCGCCTTCCTGGAAAGCGGACGCTACGAGCGGAATAAGGAGGCGCTTGCAGCCCTCCTCTCCCCCGCCGATCGGGAAATTCTGCGGGAGGGCAGGGCTCTCCGTGAGCGGGAGCCGATCGGATGGGAGGAGGCCGTGCGGCTCTCCTCGCTGCTGCTCGCATGGACGTCCAGCTGGATCCGGGCCTGCGGCGGGAAAGCGTGCGCTGTGGGAGAGGCGCCCATTCCTATGCAGGGAGAGGAGGCAGCCCGATGAGCACAAAACAGAACAGGCCCGCCCTGATCCTCAATGGAGATCTGCTGCGCCTGGAGCAGGCCGCCCCCTGCCACAGGGCTGCCGCCGAGGAGATGAAGCGCGAATTTTTCAGCCGCGGCGAAACTGTGATCAACGGCAGCGCGCTCTTCGACCAGCTGGATTTCGACAGCTGGCTGGACCACGTCCGCCGCAGCTATTCGCCTGAAACCGTGAGCGGCGACTGGGCCGTTTCGACCGCCTTCTTCGCCGTGCGGCAGGCGGACGGCGGCATGATCGGCATGATCGACGTACGCCACGCGCTGACTACACCCTACCTGCGCGACTTTGCGGGCAATATCGGCTACGCCGTGCGGCCCACGGAGCACCGGAAAACATACGCCACTGAAATGCTGCGCCTGGCCCTGGTGTACTCCAAAATTCTCGGGATGAGCACGCCGCGGGCAAACTGCTATGCGGACAACACGGCCTCCGTGGGCGTCATCCGCGCCTGCGGCGGAACTATGGCGGAGGAAAAGCTATGGCACCACCGCACAATTCGCGCTTCGGGCTCAGGCGGCGTATCGCGCCAAAATTTTCCGTGATATTTCCCAAAAATGCTCGCCAATCCGGCAAGGATTGCCTGCGCTTTTTGGATCATCTCACAAAA
>CALWRP010000087.1 GCA_944383955.1 uncultured Clostridia bacterium | reverse complement strand
TCGAGCTCGAGCTGCTCGACGAGACGGGATACCTCGAGGACGACCCGGCGGTTCTGTGCGGGGCCGTCTCCCTGACGCAGAAGGATGTGCGGATGATTCAGCTCGCCAAAAGCGCCGTCTGCGCCGGGATGCGGACGCTCGCGCACCACGCGGGCCTGCGCTGGGACGAGGTGGAGGAGCTGATTGTGGCCGGCGGCTTCGGAAGCTATCTCGACCTCGCGAACGCCGGGAAAATCGGGCTGATTCCGCAGGAGATTGTCGCGAAAACGAGGGCCATCGGCAACGCCTCGCTCGACGGAGCGGCGATGCTGCTGCTCGACACGGCGCTGCGGAACGAGAGCGAGAAAATGGCCCTCGCCGCGGAGACGGTGGATCTCTCCACGGACCCGGTGTTTATGGAATCGTATACGGAAGGGATGTTCTTTTAATATGAAGCAAAAAAAGAAAGCGCTCCTCGGTCTCGCGGTTTTGCTCTGCGCGGCGGCGCTGCTCGCGGGCATCTACCTCACGTTCCGGCCGCAGACGCAGCAGGGGGCAAAAACCGTTACCGTCGAGGTGATTGCCGCGGGCGAAACGGTGCAGACGCACACCATTCATA
Source organism: uncultured Clostridia bacterium (assembly GCA_944383955.1). Lineage (GTDB taxonomy): Bacteria > Bacillota > Clostridia > Oscillospirales > Acutalibacteraceae > Caccousia. The sequence goes on along the minus strand of CALWRP010000087.1, from coordinate 4,811 downwards.
CGGATGCGGAGTATCTGCGCGGCGCGCTCGAGCAGGAGGAGATGGTCGCGGGCGAGGAGAGCTCCTATGGGCTGTTTATCAAGACCGTGGACGGCATCACCGCCGACGACGCCAAACAGGAGTGGTGGTGCGTCACCAAGGGCGGCGGACAGGTGGACACGGGCGTTGACGCCACGCCGATCGCCGACGGCGATCACTTCGAGCTGACGCTGATGGTGGGCTGGTGAGATGAGGCGCTCGGTGCTCGAGCTGGCCTTCGCCGCTCTGTTGACTGCCATTCTGTTCGTGCAGCAGGTGGCGCTGGCCGTTTTGCCAAACGTGCACCTGTGCGCCGTGCTTCTTCTGTGGTATGTCGTGGCCTTTCCGCGCCTTGTGCCGCTGATTCTGCCCGGGTTCCTCCTCCTGGAGGGAATTTTCTACGGCTTCGGCCTGTGGTGGCTCAGCTATCTCTATATCTGGCCGCTGCTCGCCCTCGTTGGCCTGCTGCTGCGGAAAAAAGAACGGCCCGCTCCCGTGTGGGCGGCCGTCGCCGGGGCGTTTGGGCTCTCGTTCGGTCTTCTGTGCGCGATTCCCTACTTTTTCGCGGGCGGCCCCGCTGCCGGTTTCTCCTATTGGGTGGCCGGTATCCCCTTCGACCTTGTGCACTGCGCTTCCAACACGCTTCTCACGCTTGTGCTTTGGAGGCCGCTGCAATCGCTGGCGGCAAGACTGCGCCCGCGGCTGGAGCGAAGGCGGTAAAAAGAGACGGGCGGGAGACGGTGCGCCCCGCGTTTTCCAGTCGTTTTGAGAGGTGAAAGAGTCCGGTGCAAAGCCGGGCTCTTTTTTTGCTTTTCTGCCGGAGGCGGTTGCTGTGACGTCTTATGAAGTGAAAATATATGAATTGTATTATTTTCGGTTGCTTATGCTGATCGTAGCATTTCCTCTGTCTGAAAAGGGCAAAATGGGGAAATTATCCTTTTGGGGGTTGACATAAGATGACATCCAGGCTATAATGGAGCCAAAAGATAGAACATATGTTCTGATTTTTGCCATAATGTTCACCAAATTCAACGGAAAGGGAGGAGTTGCGATGGTGGGAAACAGAAGGTATGAGGAGGCGCGCCGTTTCCTTCGGGCGCCGCGGGAGGCCTCGCGCGAGCTGGCGATCCGCATGGAGCAGCTGCGCCGCTGGCGGGAAACAGCGGAGCGCACCACAAAATGCCTCGGCGGGGTGCGCGTGCAGGAGCAGGGCTCAAGCCGCGTGGAATCGTGCGCGTGCGAGCTCGCCGAGCTTGAGGCGGTGATCGAGGCAGTGCGGCAGCGGGCGCACGCGCTGCGCGAGAGGCAGGAGGAGGTGCTCGCGAGGCTCGGCGACGCGCGGCTCACCGAGGTGCTGCGTCTGTACTATCAATGCAGCTTCACCTGGGTTGAGGCCGCCGAGCATATGGGGTATTCGGAGAGGCAGATCCAGCGGCTGCACATGGAGGCGCTCGCGCGGGTGGAGCGCATTTTGGAGGAGGACGGCGAGCTGATGCCGGAGCACCGGGCCCTTCCCCGCGCGGTATAGCCGGATCCGGAGGGGAGCAGGAAGAGCCGGGAGCCTGAGGGCTTCCGGTTTTTGTTATGCCCGCTTTTTCCGGAGGCGGCCGAAGGCTGCTCTGCCCGAGGCGGCATTTTGGCCGAAGGATGTTCCCGCCGGACGCCGCAAAGAGTGAGATCAGGACAGGCCCGCGCCGGGCCGGTGGGGATTCTCCCGACGGACGCGGCAAAAAAGTGAGATAAGGACAGGTCCGCGTCGGGCCGGTGGGGATTCTCCCGCCGGACGCGATAAAAAGGGAGAAAACGGGAGGAAAATGGAGGACCGTATCACAGGAGAGGCCAAAATGGGAAGCAGCGGAAGATTCTGTGGAGTACAGGGAAAGAAAAGTGGGGAATCGGGAGGGGAGGTGGAGGATTGAAAAGTTTTTTTGAAAAGATGGCAGGGAATGTCGCCCCGTGTCATGGCATGTCCGGCCCGGCGTGTGATATCGTTACAATCAGGAAAGCAGGGGAGGAACCGGAGCCGCGAGGCCGGGTTCCTCCTTTTGGATCCGGAAGGGAGGGAGAGACGGTGGTCTGCTGCCGGAACGGCAAATGTATCTATAACCCCAAATGGATGACCGGGGTGAATTTCTGCGTGCTTCCCTCGTGCCCCTTCGCGGGCGGGAAGCAGCGCCGGAAGGAGGAGAAAAAGCGCAGGGTATGACGAGGCGAAAGGAATTCTGGGCGGGCGAGGAGGGCCTGCGGCTCGCGGAGAGCTGGGCGCGCGACGGCGAGGACGATCGCGCGATTGCCCGGCACATGGGCGTGCCGGAGCGCACACTGCGGCGGTGGCGGCGCGCTCTGGAGGAGCTCGACGAGGCGATCCGGCGCGGGCGCGGCGCGGCGTGGCGGGTGGAGACGGCCCTGCTCGACAAGGCGACGGGCTACGACAAGCCGGTGAAAAAGACGTTCAAGGTGAAGTTCGTGGACTATGACCCCGAGACGGGCAAGAAGGTGCGCGAGCGCGAGGAGCTGCAGACCGCCGAGGAGGAGGTGCACGTGCCGGGCAACACGACGGCCCAGGTCTTCTGGCTCAAGAACAGGCGGCCCGATCGCTGGCGTGACAAGCCCGGCGCGCCGGACGCGCTGGCGGAGGAGGACGACAACCTCTTCGCGGCGCTGGCGGAGGCGGTGGAGCGTGAGGTTTGAGCGGATTTCCCCAAAGCAGCTCGAGATCTTCCGGTTCATCCACGAGCCGTACAGCGCGCTCATCTGCGACGGCGCCGTGCGAACGGGCAAAACCGTGCTGATGGCGGCGGCCTTTCTCGAGTGGGCGATGCACGGCTTCTCCGGCATGAACTTCGCGCTGTGCGGCAAGACGGTGCGCTCCGCGGAGCGGAACATCGTCGAGCCTGTGCTCGCGCTGCGGAGCGTGGCGGAAAAGTATAAGCTGCGGTACGCGCGTTCGCTCTCGCTTTTGACGGCGGAGTACCGCGGAAGGAAAAACAGCTTCTACATTTTCGGCGGGCGGGACGAATCGAGCTACATGCTCATTCAGGGCATGACGCTCGCGGGCGTTCTCCTCGACGAGACGGCCCTGATGCCGCGCTCGTTTGTGGAGCAGGCCGTCACGCGAACGCTGAGCGTCGACAGCGCGAAGCTCTGGTTCAACTGCAACCCGGCTTCGCCCTCGCACTGGTTTTACCGCGAATGGATCTGCAAGGCGGAGGAACGCGGGGCCAAGCGGCTGCACTTTCTGCTGGAGGACAACCCCGGCCTGAGCCAGAAGGCCATCGAACGGGCCAAGGCGAGCTTCTCGGGCGTGTTCTACGACCGGTACATCCTCGGCAAATGGGTGGCCGCGGAGGGCCTTGTCTATCCGCGGGCCGCCGAGGGCGAGGGCGTCGTGCCGGACGAGCCGCGCGACTACACGCGGTTTGCCGTTTCCGTCGATTACGGCACGCTCAACCCGTGCTCGATGGGGCTGTGGGGCTATTGCGGCGGGGTGTGGTACCGGTTCGCTGAGTATTACCACAGCGGGCGCGAGAGCCGTGTGCAGCTCACCGATGAGGAGTACTGCGACGAGCTCGAAAGGCTCGCGGACGGCAGGCGGCTCGAGGCTGTGGTCGTCGATCCCTCGGCGGCGAGCTTTCTCGCGGCGCTGCGCCGGCGCGGCAAATGGCCCGTGCGTCCGGCGGACAACGCCGTCCTCGCCGGAATCCGCGATACCGCCGCCGCTCTGCACGAGGGCAGAATCGCCGTCTGCGGCTGCTGCGAGGGCGCGCTGCGCGAGTTTTCGCTCTACCGCTGGGACGAGCAGAGCGGCGAGGACCGGCCCGTGAAGGAGAACGACCACGCGATGGACGAGATCCGCTATTTCGTGCGCACCATTCTGCGCGGGGACACGTTCAGCTTCGCGTGAGGACGAAAAGCCCCGGAGGCGCGGGCGAAGCGCGGCACGGGGAAGGCGGTTCTTTTCCGGCAGGCCGCGGAGGCTTGCCGGGCGGCGCGGAGAAAGGCGCGAAGGAAAGGGCGTGAGGGCGAAAGGCCCTGAAGGCGCGGGCTTCCCCGGCGGGCTGCAAAGGAGCGGGCGCGGGGGGAGGCGGCGGGCCGGGAGGGAAGCGGACGCACACGCCCTCCGCGCAGCGAAGCGGAGCGATCGGCGCCATGGGCGGCGGGACGGGGCCCATTCACTTCCCCGAAAAAACAGGAAAGGACGGGAGGAGACAGCATGACAGACAGGCAGCATGAGTTTGGAAAGGGGGGAGCGCCATGGTGAGAGCGGGGGCCTTCGCCTTCCCGCCCGAGCGGCAGGCGGCGGGCGGGCTGGGGGAGCTGGGCTTTCTCGCGCGCGAGCTGCGCGACTGGGAGGCCTCGCCCGCGCGCCGCCGCCAGCTTCTCGGGGAGCTGTATTACCGCGGCGAGCAGCAGATCCTGCGCCGCAAGCGCACGGTGATCGGCCCTGAGGGCGCGCCGGTGGAGGTGACGAATCTGCCGAACGCGCGCCTGACGGATAATCAGTATGCCCGCCTGCTCGACCAGAAGGTCAACTATCTGCTCGGCAGGCCGCCGGTGGTGATTTGCGAGGACAGGGACTGGGCCGCCGCGCTGCGCGGCGTGTTCGGTTCAGGGTTTTTCCGCGCCCTGCGCGGGGCGGCGCACGACGCGCTCGCGGGCGGCTGCGGGTGGCTCTTCGCCTGCCCGGACGGGGCGGGCGGCCTGCGGCTGCGGCGCTTCCGCCCGTGGGAGGTGCTGCCCTTCTGGGCGGACGAGGACCACACGGAGCTCGACGGGGCGCTGCGCGTCTGGGA
>CALWRP010000086.1 GCA_944383955.1 uncultured Clostridia bacterium | reverse complement strand
CACAAGCCGTCCGCCGCCCACCTCATTTTCTTTTCGCCGATGTTCATGCCGCCTCTCTCCTCCCTGCTCCGTCACCCTCCTGCGGGCGGAGCCTGTTTCGTCCCATCCCTCTTTGATTCCGTTCCTCCGCCCGGCTGCGAGGGCTCATCTGCCGCACGGAAGCGCAAAATCAAACAGGAACATTTTTCCTGCTCTCATTATATCGGTTTCCCGTCCGCCTTGCAAGCCCCACCACGCACCGGAAATTCCGTTTTCCCCCGGCGATATCGCAGCTGAAAATCAATTCCAGGCGCCGCCTCCCGCTCCGTGGACGCAGCGCGGGCACAAAACGAGACCCCTTTGCGGTGCTGGCCGCAATGGGGTCGATTCCTTTCACCGAGGTTCGCCGCGGGACGCGGCGTGCGCGACTTGCCCGCCGCAGGTGCGCGGGACGCGGCGTGCGCGAAATGCCCGCCGCAGGCGCGCAGGTGCGAATTGCCCGTTTCCCTTCGGCGATATCGCAGCTGAAAATCAATTCCAAGCGCCACCTCCCGCTCCGCAGGCGCAACGCGGGCACAAAACGAGACCCCTTTGCGGTGCTGGCCGCAATGGGGTCGATTCCTCTCACCGAGGTTCGCCGCGGGACGCGGCGTGCGCGACTCGCCCGCCGCAGGCGCGCGGGACGCGGCGTGCGCGAATTGCCCGCCGCAGGCGCGCGGGACGCGGCGTGCGCGACTTGCCCGCCGCAGGCGCGAATTGCCCGTTTCCCCTCCGGCGATATCGCAGCTGAAAATCAATTCCAGGCGCCGCCTCCCGCTCCGTGGGCGCAGCGCGGGCGCAGTCATGACCCCCGGCAAAGCCGGGGGCTTGTGTAAGCCCTAGAAGGGCATTATACCGGCAAACCTCTCAAGAGGCACTGAATGATCTGCCACTTGCATCATTTGCCCCGCAGCCCGTAAACGGGCATTTCACACACTTTATTACCCTTCGCAAATAAAAAAACTTCCTATTCTTTTCTCGCTTCGCTCGACGCTTGAATCTAAAGTCTTTTTACTCTCCCCGGCTTAGCCGGGGGTTCTCGTTTCGCTAAAGCATACTAGCAGAAAAAACGGGCGAGGAGCGGCCGCTCCTCGCCCGTTTTGTTTCCATTGAGAAAAATCAGATGGAGATCTTGTGCGCGATATCGTAGAGCTCCTTGTTGAAGGTGCGCTTCATGGCGAGAGCCTCGGTGATATCGAGGTCAATGATCTTGCTGTCGCGCATCACAACGACGCGGTTGCTCTTGCCCGCGGTGAGCAGCTCCACAGCGCGATAGCCCATCTCGCTGGCGACAACGCGGTCGCGCAGGGTCGGGGAGCCGCCGCGCTGCACATGGCCAAGGACCGTGGCGCGCGTCTCGATGCCGGTCTGGGCCTCGATCTCCCTCGCGAACTCGGAAACATCGCGATCCACGCCCTCCGCGACGAGGATGATGAAATGCTTCTTGCCGGCCTGCTGCGTGAAGCGCATCCGGTCAATGATCATCTCCTGGAAGTCATAGGGAACCTCGGGAACGAGAATCGTCGTCGCGCCGACAGCAATGCCGGTCTGCAGAGCCAGGTCGCCGCAGCGGCGGCCCATCACCTCGACCACGCTGCAGCGGTCGTGGGACTCGGTGGTATCGCGCAGGCGGTCGATCATCTCAACAGCCGTGTTCATGGCGGTGTCGAAGCCGATCGTGTACTCGCTGCTGGCGATGTCATTGTCAATGGTGCCGGGAATGCCGATGCAGGGAATGCCCGCGCCGGTCAGGTCGCGCGCGCCGCGGAAGGAACCGTCGCCGCCGATGACGACCACGCCGTCGATGCCGAGCTTGCGGCAGTTGTCCGCAGCCTTCTGCACGCCCTCGGGCGTGTTGAATTCGGGGCTGCGCGCCGTGTAGAGCATCGTGCCGCCGCGATGGATAATATCGGAAACCGAGCGAAGCTTCATCCCAAGGATATCTTCGCCGAGCTTACCGCTCAAAAGCCCGTTGTATCCTCTTTTTACTCCCATCACATTGAGACCCGACGTAATTCCAGCGCGTACAACCGCTCGAATTGCGGCGTTCATGCCCGGGGCATCGCCGCCGCTTGTAAGGACAGCAATCGTTTTTTCGCTCATGATTTGAATCCCCCTATAAAAAATGATGTGAAGAAAAAACAATCAGGTATCACTTTATATTATAGCGGCTGCCCCGCCCTGAATCAAGCGAAGAAATATGGATATTGGTTCCTATTTTATGGAATTTTCTATCATCTCTCCACAATTGCAACATTTTTATTTCCCAAAACCGTCCCTAATTGTTCCAATAGCACATCATTCAGGGAAACGCGCAGGGAAATGGGAGCGGAAAAGAGCTTATGCACGTCGTTATAGAAGAAATAGACGGGCGTCGTCCCCTCGAAGAGCTCGAGAAGCTGGCAGGCGCGCTGGCAGCGGGGGCTGTCTCCGGAGGGAACCTTGAGATACAGCCCCGGCCGCTTCGCGGAGGATTTTCTCACGGGCTGGAGCTCCTCCTCTCTCCCGTCCTCCCGCAGAGGCTGCAGGGACTCGCAGATGAGCTTCGCGTCCTCGTCCTCTCGGCGGCTCAGGCGAGCCTGCATCATCACGGGCTGCCCCTCTGTGAGATAGGCGCCGAACTGGCTGAGGACATTGGGAAAGACAAGAACCTCCATGGAGCCGAACATGTCCTCAAACATCAGAAACGCCATCGTCGATCCGCTCTTCGTCACCTTCATCCGCATGCTGCTCACAATGCCGAGAACGGTGACGACCTGCCCGTCGGAATAGGCTTCGTTCTCCTCGTCCAGAAGATCGCCGATGCGCACCGCGCCGTATTTCCCGTATCGGTCCAGGAAGGCGGCCATCGGGTGGCCGGAGAGGAACATGCCGGTCACCTCCTTCTCGTAGGCGAGCTTCTCGCGCTCCGAAAAGTCGTGCTTCGGCGGCACAACGAAGCTCTGCTCCTCCTCTGCCTGGCCGCCGAGATCGAAGAAGCCGAGCTGCCCCTCCACGTTGCGGCGCTTGTCCTCCTCCAGAAAATCGAGCACCGCGCCGGAGCTCTCGAGCATCTGCCTGCGGTTCAGATCCAGCCCGTCGAGCGCGCCGCACTTGATGAGGCTCTCGAGCGAGCGCCGGTTGAGCTCCCCGAATTCCCGCTTGCAGAAGTCGAAGAAGGAGGAAAACGGCCCGTTCAGCTCCCGGTCGCGAATGATGTGCTGCAAAAAGCCGCGCCCCAGATTTTTGACGGCCAGAAGGCCGAAGCGGATATCCCGCCCGCTCACCGCAAAGCCGAGATCGCTCTGGTTGATGTGCGGCGGCAGGACGCGGATGCCAAGGCGTGTGCACTCCGCGATATAGCCGACAATCTTGTTGGTGTTGTCGAGCACGCTGGTGAGCAGGGCGGCCATATACTCCTTGGGATAAAAGCATTTGAGCCAGGCCGTCTGATAGGAGACGAGCGCGTAGGCGGCGGCGTGGGATTTGTTGAAGGCGTAGGCGGCAAAGCTCTCCATCTCGCTGAATATTTCGAGAGCCGTCTTCTCGTCCACCCCGCGGCGGATGCAGCCCTCCACCTCCACCTCGCCCTTTTCATTCGTCAGGCCGTGAATGAAGATCTGCTTTTCCCGCTCCATCACGTCGGCCTTTTTCTTGCTCATGGCGCGGCGCACAATGTCGGCGCGGCCGAGCGAATAGCCCGCCAGCTCGCGGAAAATCTGCATGACCTGCTCCTGGTAGACAATGCAGCCGTAGGTCACGTCGAGAATCCGCTTGAGCAGCGGGTGCTTGAAGCGGACCATGGAGGGATTGTGGCGGCACTCGATGTAGCGCGGAATCGACTGCATCGGGCCCGGGCGATAGAGTGAAATCACGGCGATGAGATCCTCCATGTTCTGCGGGCGCAGCTGCATGATGACGCTGCGCATGCCGCCCGATTCAAACTGGAACACGCCCTCCATGTGGCCGGCCGTCATCATGGCGTAGACGTTCGGCTCATCCTCGGAGATCGACTCGATGGAAAAATCGGGCTTCGTTTTGCGGATCTGCTCGACCGCGTCGTGAATCACGGAGAGATTGCGCAGGCCGAGGAAATCGATCTTGAGCAGGCCCAGCTCCTCGAGCGTCGTCATCGTGTACTGCGTCACCACGGAATCGCCGTTTTTCGCCAGCGGCACATAGCAGCTGACGGGCTTGTCTGTGATGACGACGCCCGCGGCGTGCGTGGAGGCGTTGCGCGGCATGCCCTCCACCTTCTTCGCCATATCGACCAGGCTGTGAATCTGCGGATCCGTCTCATAGCGCTGGCGGAACTCGGCAGAGCGCTCCAGCGCGGCGCTGAGCGTGATATTGAGCTCCATCGGCACCAGCTTCGCCACGGTGTCGACCACGTTGTACGGGATGGCCATCGCGCGGCCGACGTCGCGCAGCGAGCCCCTGGCCGCCATCGTGCCGAAGGTGACGATCTGCGCCACATGGTCCGCGCCGTACTTGCGCACCACATAATCGATCATCTCCGGGCGGCGCTCGTCGCTGAAGTCGACGTCGAAATCCGGCATGCTGACGCGCTCCGGGTTGAGGAAGCGCTCGAACAGCAGGTGATAGCGGATCGGATCGATGCTCGTGATGCCGAGGCAGTAGGCGGCGAGGCTGCCCGCGCCCGAGCCTCTCCCCGGCCCCACGGGGATGCCGACGCTCCTGGCGTAGTGGATGAAATCATAGACAATCAGATAATAGTTGACGTAGCCCATCTGCTCGATGACGGTCTGCTCGTACTCGAGGCGATCGGAAATCTCCTTCGCGGGATGATCGCCGTAGCGGCGGCGCAGGCCCTCGCGGCACAGACGGCGGAAGAAGGCGAGGTTCCCCTCCCCCTCCGGGGCCTCGAATTTGGGCAGCTTGGTCTTGCCGAACTCAAATTCCACCTGGCAGCGCTCGGCGATCTTCCAGGTGTTGTCGGCGGCCTCCGGCAGCTCGGGAAAGAGGGCGCGCATTTCCTCCTCGCTCTTGAAATAGAACTCCTGCGAGCCGAACTCCAGCCCATCCTTCTCCTCCACCGTCTTGTTTGTCTGGATGCAGAGGAGCACGTGGTGCATCTCGCTGTCCTCGCGCGCGATGTAGTGGCAGTCGTTCGTCACCACGAGAGGGATATCGAGCTCGCGGGAGAGGCGGATAAGCTGCGGGTTGACGAGCTTCTGCTCACGGATGCCGTGGTCCTGCAGCTCGAGGAAGAAATTGCCCTTGCCGAAAATCGCCTCGTAGCGCAGGGCGGCCTCCCGCGCGCCGTCGTAGTCGTTCACGGCGAGCGCGCGCGGAATCTCGCCCGCAAGGCAGGCGGACAGGGCAATCAGCCCCTCGTGGTATTGCTCGAGAAGCTCCAGGTCGACGCGGGGCTTGCTGTAAAAGCCCTCCGTCCAGGCGCGGGAGACGAGCTCGGTGAGGTTGCGGTAGCCGGTGTTGTTCTCGCACAGCAGCACGAGATGGCGGTGCTCGCCGTCGAGCTCGTGAATCCTGTCGAAGCGGGAGCGTTGGGCCACGTAGACCTCGCAGCCAATCACGGGATGGATGCCGCGCTTTTTGGCCTCCTTATAAAAATCGACCGCGCCGTACATCACGCCGTGATCGGTGATGGCTACCGCGCGATCCCCGCGGGCTGCCGCGGTGTCGAGAAGCTGCCGGATGCGGCATGCGCCGTCCAGCAGGCTGTATTCTGTGTGAAGATGCAGGTGGACAAACATGTGTGGCGATCTCCTCTCCCGGCCCCCGGGCGCCGTGCCGGCGGCCAGGGGATGCGATGCTGCGAAAGGCGGGCGCGCGGCGCTGCGTTCAGTCCTCGCCGCGCATGCGCTCGGCAAGCTCCACGATGCGGCGCAGGCGGTGATTGACGCCGGAGCGGCTCAACGGCGGCTGGAGCATGGCTCCCAGCTCGCGCAGCGACAGATCCTCGTGCTCCAGCCGCAGCGCGGCCAGCTCGCGCAGCTCCTCCGGCAGGGCGTCGAGCCCGATGGTGTTCTGAATCCGCTCGAGCGCCAGCAGCTGCCGGGCGGCGGCGCTGGCCGTCTTGTCGATGTTGGCCGTCTCGAAGTTGTTGCGGCGGTTGAGATTGTTGCGCATCTCCTTGAGCATCTTGGCCTGCATGAGCTCCATCGACGCCTTCTGCGCGCCGAGGTAGGTGAGCAGGTCGGTCACGTTCTCGCCGCCCTGCACATAGACCACGTATTTTCCCTTGCGGTTGACCGTGCCGGGCTGCAGGCCCAGCTCCCCCGCGCGGCTGAGCAGGGCGCTCAGATCGCCCGCCAGGCGCATGAACGGGACGGCGAATTCCAGATGATAGCCCTTTTCCGGCGACATCACCGAGCCGCAGCAGAGAAACGCCCCGCGCAGAAAGGACTGCACGCAGCAAGGGCCGCGGAGATTCTCCTCATGGATCCGCAGGTTCAGCTCGGAGGCTCGGTGTGAAAAATGGTGCAGGAAGCGCAGCCGCTGATCCTCTCCCGGGACAGAGACGGAATAGGTGGTCTTGCCTCCGCTGCGCACAACGGCGGAGACCGTCTCCGCGATGACGCCGGCGGTATCGGCAGCCTGCTGGGCGGCCCGGCGGGCGACCGGCGCGCTCTCTGTGAGGAAGGAGACGGCGGAGGCGGAAAAGCTGCCGCCGAACAGGAACAGGCCGTAGCACTCTGCGGCACGGCAGCAGCTGCGCGCCGTTTCCAGACGGCACAGCTCCTCTTTCGTCTCGGATGAAAACGACATGGCAGATTACCTCTTTTGAATATCGCGGTGGTTGATGCTCGTTCGCTTGCCCTCCGCCGTGAAGTGGTCGTAGAGCAGCTGGGCGAAGGTGACGGAGCGGTGCTTGCCGCCGGTGCAGCCCATCGCGACGACCAGCTGGCTCTTCCCCTCCTCCAGATAGAGGGGGAGCATATAGTCGATCAGATGCAGCAGGCGCTTGGCCACCTCCTGCGACTGCTCCCAGCGCATGACATACTCGCGCACCGGCTCGTCGAGGCCTGTCAGATTTTTGAGCTCCTTGACATAGAACGGGTTCGGCAGGCAGCGCACGTCGAAGACCAGATCCGCCTCCGTCGGCAGGCCGTACTTGAAGCCGAACGACACGCAGTGAATGGCGAGAGCGTCTGAGGCGCTGCCGAGAAAGACGGTGGAAATCTGCTTTTTGAGCTGGGCGGGAGAGAGCAGCGAGGTGTCGATCACGTAATCGGCCATCTCCTGCACCGGCTTGAGCACCGAGCGCTCCATCTGCACCGCTTGATCGAGCGAGCCCATGAAGTAATCGGCGAGCGGATGCTTTCTCCTCGTCTCCTTGAAGCGGTTGATCAGCACTGGATCGGTCGCGTCGAGGAAGAGAATCTTATACGGCTTTTCGTCGCGGCGCAGCTCCTCGAGCGTCACGGTCAGCGTGCGGAACACGTCCTGGCCGCCGCGGATATCGGTCACCACCGCCACGCGGCCAAAGCGCTCCCCCGCCTGCTGGCAGAGGCTGTAGAAGGTGCCGAGCAGCTGCGGCGGCAGATTATCCACGCAGTAGAAGCCGATGTCCTCGAGCGCGTGAACCGCCTGCGATTTGCCCGCTCCGGAAAGTCCTGTGACAATTAAAAATTCCATGGTTTCTCTTATTCTCCCACCAGTTTGACTTCGCACTCCAGCGAGACGCCCGTCTCGCGCAGCACAATCTCCTGAATTCTCTCAATCAGCCGGCGCACGTCCGCGCACGTGGCGCCTCCCATGTTGACGATGAAGCCGGCATGCTTCTCGCTCACGACGGCCCCACCCTCGCGCAGGCCCTTGAGGCCGCACTGCTCGATGAGCGCGCCGGCAAAATGGCCCTGCGGCCGCTTGAAGACGCTGCCGGCGCTCGGCTTGTTGAGCGGCTGCTTCTCCTTGCGCCGGGTGTAGTAATCCTCCATCAGGAGGGCGATCGCGTCGCGGTTGCCGCGCGCGAGGCGGCAGACCACCTGCGTGACGACGCCGCCGTTCTCCATGAACACGCTGTGGCGGTAGCCGTAGCGCAGCTCCTCCCCGCGCAGCGTGACGGGGCTGCCGTCCGGCAGAAGGGCCTGCACGCGGTCGATCACGGCGCTCATCTCCCCACCGTAAGCCCCTGAATTCATATAGGCAGCGCCGCCGACAGACGCCGGAATGCCCCAGGCAAATTCCAGCCCCGTGAGCTGATGCTTCTTCGCAAAGTTGCACAGCCCGGCCAGAGAGACGGCGGAGCCGCAGGCGACGTCCGTCTCCCCGCGCAGCCCAATCTCATTGAAATCGCCCGCGAGAGTCGCCACGCAGCCGCGCACGCCGCTGTCTGAAACCAGCAGGTTCGATCCCTTGCCGAGCAAAAACAGCGGAATCTGCAGGCGGGCCGTCTCCTTCAGCAGAAGCTCCAGGCCCTCCTCGCCGCACACCGTCACAAACAGGTCGGCCGGTCCTCCGATGCGGAATGTGGTGTGACGGCTCATCGGTTCGTCGCGCACCGTCAGGCAGCCGGCCGCGACAGCGGCCCTCTCCAGTTCTTCCAAAGGCAGCATATGTTTCCTCCTGATCCTGTTAAATTCCGGTCGCTGCCGGGATTACAGATCGAGCTTGTGCTTCTCGTCCTTCTCCTGCAGGATGTCGATATCCATGCCGAGGCTGGTGAGAAGCTCCGTGGCGGCGTTGTAGCCCATCTTCTTCTGGCGGTTGTTCATGGCGGCCACCTCGATGATGACGGCCAGATTTCTGCCGGGCTTGACGGGGATGGTCAGCACCGGCACCTTGATGCCGAGGATTTCGGTGTACTCGTTGTCGAGACCCATGCGGTCGTAGACCTTCTGCGGATCCCAGTTTTCCAGATTGATGACGATGTCGATCTTCTCCGTCATCTTGACGGCGCCCATGCCGAAGATGCGGCGGGCGTTGATGATGCCGATGCCGCGCAGCTCGATGAAATGGCGGATGTTTTCCGGCGCCTGTCCGACGAGGGATTTCGCCGAGACGCGGCGGATCTCCACGGCGTCGTCCGCAATCAGCCGGTGGCCGCGCTTGATGAGCTCGATCGCCGTCTCGCTCTTGCCCACGCCGCTGTCGCCGACGAGCAGAATGCCCTCGCCGTAAACCTCGACGAGAACGCCGTGGCGCGTGATGCGGGGGGCCAGCTCGACGTTCATGAACGAGACGAGGGCGGCCACCAGGCTCGACGTCGTCTCCGCCGTGCTCAGAAGGGGCACGCCGTTGGCCTTCACCGCCTCGAGCATCTCGTCCGTCGGCTTGAGGTTGCGGGCGATGATGGCTGCCGGCGGATGCTTCGAGAAGACGGCGTCGAGCACCTCCTTGCGCTCGCCGGTGGAGAGCGCGTTGAGGAAGGCCGTCTCCGCGTTGCCGAAAATCAGAATCCTGGTGGTGTCGTAGTAATCGTAAAAGCGGTTGAGCTCAAGCCCGGGGCGGTTCACGTCCATCGAGCAGATCATGATCTTCTCCGGATCCTCGGGCATGTAGAGGACGGACAAGCCGACCTCCTTCATCACCCTGGAAAGCGAAACGGTAAAATTCGTTGGCAAGAGAGAACACCTACCCTTTCCCTGATCAGTATATTTCTTTTATTATATCTCATGCAGGCAAAAGATGAAAGAGCAAAAGAAAAAACTTCCGCCGGTTTTCACCGGCGGAAGCTTCCAGGTTCCTGTTCGTTTTTATTTCGCGGCGGCCGCGGCCTTGTCCTTGTGGTTTTTCCACATCACATAGAGCGGACCCGTGATGCAGACGGAGGAATAGCAGCCCACGAGAATGCCGACCATCATCGGCAGAGCGAAGGTGGTGACGCTGCTCAGGCCGTACGCCATGCCCACCACGTACACGCAGGCGATCGCCACAAAGGTGCACAGCGAGGTGTAGATCGAGCGGGTGAGCGTCTGGTTGATGCTCAGGTTCACCAGATCCGAGGTCTTGGCCTTCGGGCCGAGAGTGCGGCGGTTCTCGCGGATACGGTCGTAGATGATGATCGTGTTGTTCAGCGAGTAGCCGAGGATCGTCAGGATGACGGCGATGAAGTTGTCGTTGATCGGCATCTGGAACACGACGAAGGTGAAATAGACCAGAATGACGTCATGCAGCAGAGCGATGATGGAGATGATGCCGGCCGACGCGCCGCCGATCTTGCGGAAGCGGAACGCGATGTAGATGACCAGCAGCAGGAAGGTGATCGCGACGGCAATCAGACACTTGGCAAAGAAGGTGGTGCCGACGGTGCGATCCACAGAGGTCGTCTCCGAAACCGTGAGCGCGCTGTCGGGATAGCGCTCCGTGATGGCGGAGGCGATCGCCTCCTGCTCCTCCACGGAAATGGAGTCGGTGCCGGCAAAGGTGATGGAGAGGCCGCTGTTCGCCGTGCCGTTCGTGTCCACCATGCTCGAGTAGACGCGCACGTCGACGTTCTGGCCGGTAACCTCTTCCACGATGCTCTCCACGTCTGCGGTGTCAATCTCACCGGAATAGGTGTAGTCGAGCATCGCGCCGCCCTTGAACTGGATATCGAGCGTCGTTCCGAAAATGATGTTGAACACCACGCCGATCACAAGGAGAGCGGCGGTGATGCCGAAATAGATCTTGCGGTTCTCGTAGAACTTGATGTTGAACTTTTTCATTTCGCAGCACCTCCGAACAGCCATTTTTTACGAAGCGGCTTGAACCCGGAGAGAGACTTCGTCATCAGACGGGTGGTGCCCACACCGAAAATGAAGTTTCCGATGTTGCCGATGAGCAGCGTGTAGCCGAAGGAATAGATGGAACCGGTCGTGGAGGCACCGAAGAGCATGGAGAGAATGTTCGTCGGGCCAAAAACAGCCATCAGGATGAGAGAAACGATGATGGTGGTGATGTTGCCGTCGAAGATGGCCCAGAAGCTGTTGTCGTCGCCCTTCTGGATGGCGCCGTCAAGCGTTCTGCCGGCCCACAGCTCCTCCTTGATGCGCGTCGCGGTGATGATGTTCGCGTCGACGCCCATGCCGATGGAGAGGATGATACCGGCGATGCCGGGCAGCGTCAGCGTAAAGCTGTTGAAGGCGGGGAAATAGCCGGAGACGGCGGCAAAGCAGAGCGCCACCTGGCCGATCAGGGAGATGACGGCCACGAAGCCCGTCAGGCGGAACACGAAAATCATGAAGAGCATCACGAGCACGAAGGCGATCACGCCGGCGATCATCATCGCGTCAAGCGAGGATGCGCCGAGCGTGGGGCTGATCGTGCGGAAGTTCTTCGTCGTCAGCTGGAACGGGAGCGCACCGGCGTTGATCTGGCGCGCCAGGACGGTGGCCTCCTCGGCGGTGACGCCGGTGATGGAGGCGGAGCCCTCGGTGATGACGGACTCAACCGTGGGGGCGGAGATCATCACGTCGTCCATCCAGATGGAGATGGTCTCATTGAGATACTCCTCCGTCGCGGTGGCAAACTTTTCCTTGCCGGACTCGTTGAGCTCCAGGGCGACGACATACTGCGTGCCGCCGGTGCTCTGGTCCTGATAAATCTGGGCACTGGCGGACTCGACGTCGCTGCCGGACATGAGGACCGTCTCGGCCGTCGCGCCCGTGGGCGTCTTATAGATGGTGTTGCCGTCCTCGTCCATCTCGGTGGTTTCATACTCCGCGCCGGGACGGAACGTCAGCTCCGCGGTGGCGGAGATCTCCTGAATCGCGGCCTCGGGATCGAAGCTTGTCTCATCGCTCTTCCACGGGAAGCGCACAATGATCCGGTTGTTGGCCGGGTCGGTATACAGCTCATAGTCTGTGATATGCTGGCTGGTCAGACGGGTCTCGATGATCGCCTTGGCCGACTCGAGGTCGTCCTGCGTCACCGCCTCGTCCGTGTCTGGGACAAAGGTGGCCTCGACGCCGCCGTTGATGTCAATGCCCCAACGGATGTCGCCCATCCCCTTGATGTATGTGACCGTGTTGTCTCCGTTCTGCACGTGAATGCCGAAGACAGAGGTCGCAGCCAGAGCAAGGATCAGGAGGGCAACGATGAAAAATACCGGTTTTCCTACTCGCTTCATGCGCATAGCCTCCAAAAGTGTGTTTGTATTTCCGCAGGCTGTTGCGGACGTAACAGATTAATTATATGGTTATCCTTTTGAAAAGTCAACAAATTTACGCCAGGACGCGACAAATCCTTTGAAAAAGAAACCGGCGGAGACAGGAAAGCGCCTGCCGCCGCCGGAGGCTCCGCAGAGGGAGCCGGAAAAAAGATACTATTTATTATGGGATGCGCCCGCGCTCCTTATTTCGAAGCGAGAAGCTTTTCCGCGGCCGCGAGCTTGACGCAGAGGCAGAACAGATCCATCGCCACCTCAAGCTCGGAGACGGGCGGATATGTCGGCGCGACGCGGATGTTGCTGTCGCGCGGATCCTTGCCGTACGGGTAGGCCGCGCCGGCGCCCGTGAGCTGCACGCCGGCCTCCTTGCACAGCTGCACCACGCGCTTCGCGCAGCCGTCAAGCACCTGCACGCTCACAAAATAGCCGCCGTTAGGCTTGGTCCACTCGGCGATGTTGGCGCCGCCGAGCTCCTCGTCGAGCTTGCGCAGCACCGTGTTGAACTTCGGCTCGATGATCTTGCGGTGGCGCTTCATCTGCGCCTCGACGCCCTCCATGTCGCGCAGGAAGTAGATGTGGCGCAGCTGGTTGAGCTTATCCGGGCCGATGGTCTGATAGGAATAGTGCGTGCGCAGGATCTCCAGGTTGACCTCGCTCGCGCCCACGGCGGCCACGCCGGCGCCGGGGAAGGTGATCTTGCTGGTGGAGGCAAAGAAGATCGGCAGGTCGATGTTGTGCGTCTTGCGGCACTCATACCACAGGTTCAGCAGCTGGTCGGGCGTGTCGGTCAGGTCGTGCACGCAGTAGGCGTTGTCCCAGAAGATGCGGAAATCCTTCGCCGCGGGGCGCAGGGCCGCAAAGCGGCGCACCGTCTCGTCGGAGTAGGTGTAGCCCTGGGGGTTGCTGTACTTCGGCACGCACCAGATGCCCTTGACCTGCGGATCGTTGTTGACCCACTTCTCCACCTCGTCCATATCCGGCCCCTCGGGCGTCATCTCGATCGGAATCAGCTCCATGCCGAAATATTCCGTGATGGCAAAGTGGCGATCGTAGCCGGGAGAGGGGCACAGGAACTTCAGGTGCCCCTGGTGCATCCAGGGCTTGCAGTTGCTGAAGCCGTGCGTCATCGCGCAGGAGATGACGTCAAACATCATGTTCAGGCTGGAGTTGCCGCCCACGATGATGTTGTGATCGTCCACGCCCATCATCTGCGCGAACAGCAGGCGCAGCTCCGGCAGACCGTCGGCCATGCCGTAGTTGCGGCAGTCCTCGCCGGTGGACGCCGTCATCTTGGAGCGGGAATTGAGCGTGTCGAGCATCGGCATCGAGAGCTCCACCTGCTCCACGCTCGGCTTGCCGCGCGCCATGTTGAGGTTCAGCCCCTGGGCCTTCACCTCCTGATACCGGCTCTCCAGTTCCTGCTTCACGCGGGAAAGCTCTTCCCTTGACATTGCTTGAAAGTCCAATTTGCGCATCTCCTTCTCAAAAAATGCAAAACGCCTCATAAAGCTTCTATCATTTTAATCGATTGGATCAAAAAATGCAAGATAAAAATACAATTCCTTCATTTTGACAAACTCCGGATCGGAAAACAGGCGGCTTTCTGGTAAAGTCTACAATTCGCGCGCCGCCGGCCGCATCCAATCCGCTGAAGCCCGCCCTTCTGTGAAATCAACCCGTCTTTTTCCCCCTGATTTTCAGTGTATGCCGCGTTTTTTCCGCCCGTTCCACCGGATCCTCTCCCCTTTCGTCCCGGCGGAGAAAGCAGGGAAAGCGCAGCCGCCCTGCAGGCGCCCTTTCCCCTTCACGGGCAGAAAAAAGCCTTCCTGCAGCATTGCCGCGGGAAGGCTTCATTTTCACAGTTGATTTGGCATCGGAAGGCTCAGAATTCGGCCGTGCCCGTCGTGCGCGGGAAGGGCAGCACGTCGCGGATGTTGGAGATGCCCGTGAGATACATGATGAGGCGCTCGAAGCCGATGCCGAAGCCGGCGTGCTTCGTGCCGCCGTAGCGGCGCAGGTCGAGATACCACCAGTAGTCCTCGCGGTTGAGGGAGAGCTCGGCCATTCTCTTCTCGAGCAGCTCGAGGCGCTCCTCGCGCTGGCTGCCGCCGATAATCTCGCCGATGCCCGGCACGAGCAGATCCACCGCGGCCACCGTTTTGCCGTCGTCGTTCAGGCGCATGTAGAAGGCCTTGATCTCCTTCGGGTAGTCGGTGACGAAGACGGGACGGCCGAATACCTGCTCGGTGAGATATTTCTCGTGCTCCGTCTGCAGGTCGACGCCCCACTCCACCTTATATTCAAAGTTGTCGTTGTTCTTTTTGAGCAGCTCGACGGCCTCGGTGTAGGTGACGCGGCCGAAATCGGAGCTCGCCACATGGTTCAGGCGCTCGAGAAGGCCCTTGTCGATGAACTGGTTGCAGAAGGCGATGTCCGCGGCGCAGACGTCGAGCACGTAGCGGATGACGTACTTCATCATCGCCTCGGCCAGCTCCATGTCGTCCTCGAGATCGGCGAACGCAATCTCGGGCTCCACCATCCAGAACTCCGCGGCGTGGCGCTGCGTGTAGGAGCGCTCGGCGCGGAAGGTGGGACCGAAGGTGTAGACCTTGCCGAAGGCCTGGGCCATGCACTCCGCCTCCAGCTGGCCGGACACCGTCAGCGAGGTGCTCTTCTGGAAGAAGTCCTGGCTGTAGTCGGGCGTGCCGTCCTCCAGCTTCGGGATGTTGTTCAGATCGAAGGAGGTCACGTGGAACATCTCGCCCGCGCCCTCGCAGTCGCTGCCGGTGATGATGGGCGTGTGGGCGTAGACAAAGCCGTTCTCCTGGAAGAATTTATGGATGGCGAACGCGGCGGCCGAGCGCACGCGGAACGCCGCGCTGAACGTGTTCGTGCGCGGGCGCAGATGCGCGACCGTGCGCAGGTACTCGAGCGTGTGGCGCTTCTTCTGCAGGGGGTAGTCCGGCGTGGAGGCGCCCTCCACCACAATCTCCTGCGCGTGAATCTCGAAGGGCTGCTTCATCTCGGGCGTCAGCAGCAGCTCGCCGGTCACAACAAGGGCGGCGCCTACATTCACCTTGACAATCTCCTTGAAATTCGGAAGCTTCGCGTCCTCAAACACGATCTGCACGCCCTTGAAGCAGCTGCCGTCATTCAATTCGATAAAGCCGAGCGCCTTCGAGTCGCGAATCGTGCGAACCCAGCCGCACACCGTGACGCACTGGCCGCTCAGGCTTTCCGAGCTCTTGTAGAGCTCTTTGATCTCAGTCCGTTTCATTTTGTAAGCACCATGCCTTCCTCATTTGTGAAATTGGTTGCCGCTCCCCCGCGGGCGCGGCGCTGCTTTTCATTATAATATGGAACCTGCGGAAAAGCAAGGAAATCCGCAGGGTATGAAAAAAGGCCAGACATTTGTCTGGCCTTTGGCGGAGAGGATGCGACTCGAACGCACAATGCCTTTCGGCACACCACATTTCCAATGTGGCTCCTTACCATTAGAATACCTCTCCGTATCCAACAGCATTCTGCTCTTTCACACCGGTCGTCCCGAGTGCTTTATTACTATATCAAAACTCCGGACAAAAATCAAGCCCTTTTTTCAAAAAATTTTTTTGGCCTTCTTTTCATGCCGCGGCCGCTTCGGTGCAGAAACGGTAAAGGACGTGTAAAGCTTTTGTATCCGGGCCCTTTTTCACAAAAAATCACCGAAAAATAATTGTACACCCACGGCGGAATTGGTATAATGGGGAAAGAAGTCCATTCTGCCGCCCACGCGGAGACAGGATGCGCTTTTCATCCTTTCTTTGTATGTTCCGCTGCCCTAAAACCAATGTCCGGGGAGGAATACCATTTTGAAGACAGTCAAAAGCGCTAAAAAAAAGGGATTGCGCACGGCCGCGGCGATCAGCATCGGCTCGAAGCTGCTCCGCATGCGGATCGGGCAGCTGCGCAAGGGCGAGATCGCCGAGCTGGAGTATCTGGAATATCCGCTCTCCATCGGCCACGAGGTGTTCACCAGCAATAAAATCAGCTTTGAGAGCATTCGCTCCATCTCCTCCGCCCTGCACGGCTTCACGGAGCTGATGGGCGAATACGGCGTCGATTCCTGCCGCGTCGTGGCGACCACGGCCCTGCGCGAGGCGGGAAACCGGGCCTTCGTCGTGGATCAGCTCAAGATTCAGAACGGCCTGCAGGTGGAAATACTCGAGGACAACCAGGAGAAGGCCTTCGTCTACGGGGAGATCCTCAAAAAGCTTCCCGATACGCTCAAGGAGGGCAACACCCTCATCACCTACATCGGCACCGGCAGCATCGGCGTCGCCGTCGTGCGCGATGAGACGGCCAACTTCTCGAAGAATATTCCCATCGGCGCGCTGAAGCTGCACGATATGCTCGGCAGCCTGCAATCGTCCACCACCGATTTCCACGAGGTGCTCGAGGAATATATCCATGTCGCCATCGGCCGCTTCCTCTCCGTCTATCCGGGCGGCTTCCCCGCTATCTCGCAGCTGGTGCTGGCGGACAACGGCAGCGCCCTGATTGCGAAGCTGTGCAGAGCCGAGCGCAGCGGCGACACCTACGTCATCAAGGCGGACGCGGTGCGCGAGCTGTACCGCTCGATCTGCAGCATGACGCCGGAAAAGATCAGCTTCTCGCGCCAAATCTCCGAATCGGACGCCGAGCTGCTCTACACGACGCTTTCCATCTATCTCTATCTCATCAATCTCACCGGGGTCAAGGTGATCTACGCTCCCCAGGTTGATCTGCTCCGTCCGATTCTCAGTGAGCTTCTGGTGCCGAAGAACCGGGAGCAGGCCTTCAACCGCGTGCGCCGCAGCACGCTCGACTGCGTGCGCATGCTGGGCAGGAGCTTTCAGTGCAACATGGAGCACGCCGAGCGGGTATCCGGCTTCGCCGCTCTTCTCTTCGACCGCATGAAGGAGATTCACGGCCTGGATTCCCGCAGCCGCCTGCTGCTCGAGCTGGCCGCCCTGCTGCACGAGTGCGGCTACTATACGCACCCACGCCAGTATTCCGGCAGCACCTTCCACCTGATTCGCAGCATGGATATCTACGGCGTGACGGAGAGCGAGCTCAATCTTGTCGCCTCCGTCTTCCTGCCGGCAGGCAGCTGGGAGACGGCGGCCTCGCTCACGCCGAAGCAGCGGCTCATCGTCTCAAAGCTGGCGGCGATTTTCCGCCTGGCGGATTCGCTCGACCAGTCTCAGAAGCAGAAGCTCTCGGGCCTCAAGGCAAGACTCGACAAAAACCGTCTTTTGATTACGGCGGAGAGCGCGGAGAACGCCTCCCTGGAGGAATGGGCCTTCGCGCAGGTGGTGCCGTTCTTCGAGGAGGTCTTCGGCGTGCACCCGGAATTGACGGTGCGCGCCTCGGCTCCGAACGCGCCAAAGCAGGGAAAGGTGTGATGTTCAGATGAAAACAGCCAACGAAAAGGAAAAAACCAAGCAGGAAAAGGGCAAGCAGCAGGAGAAGAACAAGCAGGAGAAGGCGAAGGCCCCCTATCTCAACCGCGAGCTCAGCTGGCTCGATTTCAACGCCCGCGTGCTCGAGGAGGCCTTCAAGAAGGAGAACCCCATCTTTGAGCGCCTGCGCTTTCTCGCCATCACGGCCTCCAACCTCGACGAGTTCTTCATGGTGCGCGTGGCCGGCGTGATGGAGCAGGTACGCTCGAAGATCACCACGCCCGATCTTTCCGGCCTCACGCCGCAGCAGCTGCTCAACAGCCTGCGCGAGAAAATCGCGCAGTTCATGGAGCGGCAGTATTCGTGCTTCAACCGTTCTATCCTGCCCGTGCTGCGCAACAAGGGCTTCACCTTTGTCAGCCCGGAGGAGCTGACGGACGAGCAGAGGAGCTTCCTGCAGCGCTATTTCACGAAGGTTCTCTTCCCCGTTCTGACGCCTCTGGCCGTCGACAGAAGCCGCCCCTTCCCCATGCTCTCGAACAAGAGCCTCAACATCGCCGTGCGCCTGGAGGAGAGCAGCGGCGAGCCGTGCTTTGCCGTCGTGCAGGTGCCGGGCATCCTGCCCCGCTTCCTGGAAATCCCCATGGAGGACAGCGAAAAGCGCGGCCTCTTCCTCCTCGAGGACGTCATCACCCTGATGCTCCCCGAGCTCTTCGAGCTGCACAAGATCAAGGCCTCCTGCCCCTTCCGCATCACGCGCGACTCCGATCTGGAGATCGACGAGGAGGCCGAGGACCTGATGGTGGAGGTGCAGAAGTCGATCAAGAAGCGCAAGCGCGGCCGCCCCGTCCGCCTCGAGCTCGAGCAGCACAGCGACAAGGAGATCCGCGAGTTCCTCATTGAGATGCTCAAGATCAACGAGAAGGACATTTATGAGCTGACCGGTCCGCTCGATCTCACCTTCCTCTCGAAGGTGGCGGGGATTCCGGGCAACGCCGCCCTCTCCTTCAAGCCGATTGTGCCCGTCTCGCCCCCGGCCGATTTCTGGGGCCACACGGATATCTTCGAGGCCATCCGCGAGCAGGACCGCATGGTGCACCACCCCTACGAGAGCTTCGACTGCGTGACGGAGTTCGTGCGCCGCGCCGCCGAGGACGAGAACGTGCTGGCCATCAAGCAGACGCTCTACCGCGTGAGCGGCAACTCGCCCATCGTGGCCGCCCTGATCAAGGCGGCCGAGGCTGGCAAGCAGGTGACGGTGCTCGTGGAGCTCAAGGCGCGCTTCGACGAGGAAAACAACATCAACTGGGCGAAAAAGCTCGAGGCCGCCGGCTGCCACGTCATCTACGGCCTGGCCGGCCTCAAAACGCACTGCAAGATTCTGCTCGTCGTCCGTCAGGACGAGGACGGCATCCGCCGTTATCTGCACATGGGAACGGGCAACTACAACGACTCGACGGCCCGCATCTACACCGATATCGGCATGTTCACCTGCCGCGAGCCCTTCGGCGCGGACGCCTCCTCGCTCTTCAACGTGCTCACGGGCTATTCGATGCCGCCGGAGTACAACCGCTTCGTCGTCGCCCCGCAGGGCATGCGCACCTTCTTCGAGCAGCGCATCCGCCGCGAGACGGAGAACGCGAAGCTCGGCCTGCCCTCCGGCATCACCGCCAAGGTCAACGCCCTGGTCGATCCGAAGATCATCGGCCTGCTCTACGAGGCTTCGCAGGCGGGCGTGCCGATTCAGCTCATTGTGCGCGGCATCTGCTGCCTCATCCCCGGCCTGCCCGGCATCAGCGAGACCATCACGGTGCGCAGCATCGTGGGCCAGCTGCTCGAGCACAGCCGCATCTTCCTCTTCCAGAACGGCGGCGAGCCGCATATCTTCATGGGCAGCGCAGACTGGATGCAGCGCAACCTCGACCGCCGCGTCGAGCTGGTCTTCCCGGTGGAGGACGAGCGCCTCAAGCAGCGCGCCTTCTCCATCCTCGACCTGATGCTCAGCGACAACGTCAACGCCCGGATCATGCAGCCGGACACCTCCTATCAGCACATTGACCGCCGCGGCAAGGCTTCCGTCAACTGCCACCGCGAATTCTCCCGTCTCGCGAACGAGGCTGTCCGCGCGCTGGAGGAGCAGGATCTCACAAAACCACTGCGCCCCGTCTACACCATTGAGGAAGCGCAGAAAAAATAAATCCGAGAGGGGAATCAGACTATGAAACGTATCGGCATTCTCACCAGCGGCGGCGACTGCCAGGGACTCAACGCCGCCATCCGCGGCGTGGCAAAGGCGCTCTATGTCAAGTGGGGGGAGAAGGTTGAAATCTACGGCATTCAGGACGGCTACCGCGGTCTGATCGAGGGAACCTACCGCCACATGAAGCGCGAGGACTTCTCCGGCATTCTCACGCTCGGCGGCACCATCCTCGGCACCTCCCGCCAGCCGTTCAAGAAGATGCGCGTGATCGGCGAGGACAACGTGGACAAGGTCAAGGCGATGAAGGAGAACTTCAAAAAGATGAAGCTCGACTGTCTCGTCATTCTGGGCGGGAACGGCACGCAGAAGACGGCCAACCTGCTCAGCGAGGAGGGCATCCCCGTCGTCTCCCTGCCGAAGACGATCGACAACGACGTCTGGGGCACCGACATGACCTTCGGCTTCCATTCCGCCGTGGAGATCGCCACCAATGTGGTCGACTGCATCCACACCACCGCCACCTCCCACGGGCGCGTCTTCATTGTGGAGATCATGGGCCACAAGGTGGGCTGGCTGCCGCTCTACGCGGGCATCGCGGGCGGGGCGGACGTCATCCTGCTGCCCGAGATCCCCTATAAGATCGAGTCTGTCGTCAAGACGCTCGAGCAGCGCAACAAGGCGGGCAAGCGCTTCTCCATCCTCGCCGTGGCGGAGGGCGCGCTCTCCTACGAGGAGTCGAAGATGACGAAAAAGGAGTTCAAGGCCTCCCGTCTCGAGATGCAGTACCCGTCCATCTCCTACCGTCTCGCCGCCGAGGTCGGCCAGATGACGGGTCAGGAGATCCGCGTCACCGTGCCGGGCCACTTCCAGCGCGGCGGCAGTCCCTGCGCCTACGACCGCGTGCTCTCCACCCGGTTCGGCACCGCGGCAGCCCAGCTCATCGCGGACGAGGCCTACGGCCAGATGGTCGCCCTGAAGGGCACCAAAATCATCAGCGTCCCGCTCGGAGAGATCGCCGGCAAGCTCAAGGGTGTCCCCGTCGACTGCGAGGAAATCCGCTCCGCCCGCGACCTCGGCATCTCCTTCGGCGACTGACAGTCTCCCGCTTCCCCCAGCACGGGGAAGGCGGAACCGAATTGCATGGTATAACAGAAAAGCTCGCAGGGCGCGCCTGTTCTTTTTCGGAACGGCGCGCCCTCGTTGTGTCGCAAAGCGATGCTTCAGCAGCTCGGTGCAGAAGGCAGCTTATCGGAAAAAGGCTGCGTGCGGGAAAGTTCTGCAGTGCGCCGCCGTCCGGAAAAAGACGCTTTGTGCTGTTTTGGCTGCATCCGGCTTATGCCGGATGCAGCGTCTGAAGCATCGGTTTGCGGTGCGCGGCACCGGAAACCGACGCTTCAGCAGCTCGGTGCGGGAGGGGGAGCTTGTCTGAAAAAAGGGCTCCGCGATAGGATCAGCGGCAGCTGCGCGGTCGGGGCTCTGGTCTCGCCTGCCGGCTCGGTCGGCGCTAATTCGTGTGCCACTGGCACACCGCGCCCCGCGCCCCGCCGGGTCTCCGCTCCCGCTCCGGTCGGCGCCCTGTTTGTGTGCCACCGG
>CALWRP010000085.1 GCA_944383955.1 uncultured Clostridia bacterium | reverse complement strand
TGTGAGATGATCCAAAAAGCGCAGGCAATCCTTGCCGGATTGGCGAGCATTTTTGGAAAATATCACGGAAAATTTTGGCGCGACACGCCGCCTGAGCCCCAAGGCGCGAATTGTGCGGTGGTGCCTTAATGCCATCCCATACAGTCAACCGGTTGAACTTCGGATCATGAATTGTGCGGAACCGTTTGATTTGCCGGATCATTCCTTTGACCTGGTGTTTGCCAAGGAGGTACTGGAATGTATTCCTGATAAGACGGCCTTTGTCAAAGAAATCAACAGAATTTTAAAGCCGGGCGGCATGGTAATCTGCGTAAATACGGATTTTGACAGCATCATTTATAACGGTGAAAACAAAGATCTGATTACAAAAGCGATCCACGCCTACGCCATCACAAAACAAGGCTGGATGGAGGAGCTTGACAGCTGGATGGGCAGGAGAACCTACAGCGTGTTTCACAATTCCGGATTTTTCGAAAGCGGCATATTGGTTCATAGTGTGATTGAGACAGAATACAAAGAGGGAAAATTCGGATATGAATTCAGCAAACACATTGGCTGGCTTGCCGAAGAAAACACAGGCGCACTCACAAAACAAGAATATGATGAATTTATCGGCAATCTGGCAAGGGCTGATAAAGCAGGAGATTATTTCTACTCAAGGCCTTATTATATTTATAAAGGCATAAAGATAAAATAACGGCTCTTTGAGCACCCATTTTTGCTTTTCATCCATAGACCAGACCTCGTAATCAGGCCCACCTTCGTAGAGCCACCAGTCGATATAGTCATACTTCTTTCCTCTTGTTTCTTTTCTCGCACAGCCGCGCTGTGCTGCCTCAAAGGTGCCTCGGCGCTTTCGGTGGCTTACTCCCTCAGAGGCAGGCTGCGACGCCCGAGCAGCCCGGAGAACTCCCTCAGGCTTGCCGCCGCTAACGCGCCGTCAAGCCAGCTCCCTCGCGGAGTGAGCTACGGTCGCTATCGCGCCCTTGCGAATCGGCCTTGCGGCCGATGCCCTGCGGGCCCGAAAGAAGAAAGCCCGGCTTTCCTCCTGCACTCGCGCAGCGAGTCAGCCGCCAGGCTGACAGGCAAGGCGGCCGCAGCAAGCCGCGCTGCCTCAGAGGGAGGTGCGGCGCTTTCGGTGGCTTACTCCCTCAGGCACGCCGCTGCGGCGGCGCGCCAGCTCCCTCAAGAGGGAGCCTTGGAACGGGCGGAGCTGGGGCTCAGCGTTCTGCGGAAACTAATTGCGGGCCGTAACCTAGCCTCCCTCTAGAGGGAGGTGGCGCTTTGCCTGTCGCAACAGGCAAAGTGACGGAGGGAGTTTACCGGGCTTGAGCGGTGGAGATACCTTCCTCTGAGCGTTGAGCTCGAGCGAAGCCGTTTCCCCTTACACGCAGCCAAAAGGACCACCCAGCCGCTGAAACGTCAATTTCCGGTGCTGCGCACCGCAAATTGATGTTTCAGACGCAAGCCGCGGCCGCGCCGCGGCTTGCAGGTTCACAAGTAGTTTACAAATAGAAGCTTGACATTGGGGGAGAGTAATGGTAAATTAGTAATCAGAATTAGCACTCGCAATTAAAGAGTGCTAAAGCGAAAAGAGGTGAGCAGGGTTGGAGCTGAGCAACCGGCAGCAAAAGATTCTGGCTGCCGTGGTGGAGCATTATATCGCGACCGGCGAGCCTGTGGGCTCGAAGATGCTCTGCGACAGCCTTGATTTTACCGTATCCCCGGCAACGGTTCGCAACGAGATGAGCGAGCTGGCGGAACGGGGGCTGCTGCTGCAGCCGCACACGTCCGCGGGAAGAATTCCTTCGCAGAAGGGCTACCGCGTGTATGTCGACCGGCTGATGAAGAGCAGGCCGCTTTCGCCGGAGGAGCGCAGGACGATTGACAGCCTGCTGCTCTCGAACGCTTACGATCCGCAGAAGCTGCTCGAGGGCGTCTCCCGGCTGCTGGCCGGCATGACGCGGTTCGCGGCGGTTTCCACGTCCCCCGGCGGGCAGGGCGCGGCAATCCGGGCGGTGCAGTTCGTGCAGACGAGCCGCCGCACGGCGATGGTCGTGCTGATCACCTCCTCGGGGACGATGAAGACGAGAGTTTTCCACTGCGATTACGATCTCACGCCCGACATCCTGCGCGTGTTCTTCCGCACGGTGAACGAGAGAATGGCCGGACGCCCTGTTGAGGAAATCACCCCGGCGTTCATTCAGAGCCTGGCGGCCTCGCTCGGCGAGATGGCGATTCTCATGAGCTCGGCCCTGATGGCGGTGCTCGCCGCCGCGCAGGAAGCACTCGAGGCGGATGTGTGCTTGAACGGACAGATGAACCTGCTGTTCTGTCCGGAGCTCGAGGGCAGCGGCGCGCGGCGCGTCATCGACTTCCTCTCCCGCGAGGAGGAGCTGACGCGGCTGATTCTTCAGCCGGGCGGCGTGCGCGGCAGAACCGGCCAGGAAAAGCCGGGCGGCGCGCGGGTGCTGATCGGGCAGGAGACAAGGCGTCCCGAGCTTGCCAACTCGAGCGTCGTGGCCTGCCGCTACACCATCAACGGCAGGGACGCCGGCGCGATTGCCGTGATCGGGCCGACGCGCATGAATTACGGAAAGCTGGTGGCAAGCATTGAATATCTGGCGGACACGGTTGGCAAAATGCTGACAGAGCTGCTGGATCAACAGAGCTGAGCCAAATTGAGTATAGAAAGGGGTTGGCAGCGTGGCAGCCGAAGAGGAGAAGAAAACAGCACAGCCGGAGGCGGAAGTCGCGGCTGAAAACGAGGAGCAGGCGGAAGCGTCCGCCGCAGAGCATCAGGAGGCGGACGACACGAAGAGCAAAAAGAAGGCCGAAGAGGAATGGCAGAAGAAGCTGGATGAGGCTGCCGCCGAGTCCGCGAAGCTCAAGGACCAGCTGCTGCGCACCGCGGCGGAGTACGACAACTTCCGCAAGCGCAGCGACAGAGAGAAAAAGGCCATCTACGCCGACGCCACCGCCGACGCCGTGACCGAGCTGCTCGGCGTGGCCGACAATCTCGAGCGCGCGCTCGAGCAGAAGGAGTGCAGCACCGAGGACCTGCGCAAGGGCGTTGAGATGGTGCTCAACCAGATGCACGCCGCGTTCGGCAAGCTGAACGTCACCGAGATGGGCGCGGTGGGAGACGCCTTCGATCCCGCCATTCACAACGCCGTCTCTCACATCGACGACGAGAATCTCGGCGAGAATGTGATTTCACAGGTCTTCCAGAAGGGCTACCGCATCGGCGACAAGGTCGTGCGGCACGCCATGGTTCAGGTGGCAAACTAATCCCGGCAAAAAGCGGAAAACCGCTTTCATATAGAAAATAATCAAATTCCGAACAAATAGGGAAATGTGGAGGTAATAAAGTATGGCAAAGACAATTGGTATTGACCTTGGTACGACAAATTCCTGCGTTGCGGTGATCGAGGGCGGCGAGCCCGTCGTCATTGCGAACGCTGAGGGCGCCCGCACCACGCCTTCCGTGGTGGCCTTCTCCAAGACCGGCGAGCGCATGGTGGGCCAGGTGGCAAAGCGCCAGGCCATCACGAACCCGGACCGCACGATCTCCTCGATTAAGAGAGAGATGGGCTCCAACTATAAGGTACAGATCGACGGCCACAGCTACACCCCGCAGGAGATCAGCGCGATGATCCTGCAGAAGCTCAAGGCGGACGCGGAGGCTTACCTCGGCGAGAGCGTGACGAGCGCCGTCATCACCGTCCCGGCCTACTTCACCGACGCCCAGCGCCAGGCGACGAAGGACGCGGGCAAGATCGCCGGCCTCGACGTCAAGCGCATCATCAACGAGCCGACGGCCGCCGCTCTCTCCTACGGCATCGACAAGGGCGAGGAGCAGAAGATCATGGTCTACGACCTCGGCGGCGGCACGTTCGATGTCTCCATCATCGAGATGGGCGACGGCGTGCAGGAGGTTCTCGCCACCGCCGGCAACAACCGCCTCGGCGGCGACGATTTCGATAAGCGCATCATGGACTGGATGGTCTCCTCCTTCAAGAGCGAGAACGGCATTGACCTCTCCTCCGACCGCATGGCCATGCAGCGCCTCAAGGAGGCTGCCGAGAAGGCGAAGATTGAGCTCTCCGGCATGACCACCGCTTCCATCAACCTGCCCTTCATCACCGCGGACGCCACCGGCCCGAAGCACCTTGACCTGACGCTGACCCGCGCCAAGTTCAACGAGCTGACCGGCGACCTCGTGGAGAACACCATGGGCCCCGTGCGTCAGGCTCTCTCCGACGCCGGCCTGAGCCCGTCTGAGATCAGCAAGGTGCTGCTCGTCGGCGGTTCCTCCAGAATCCCCGCCGTGCAGGACGCCGTTAAGAGCTTCATGGGCAAGGATCCCTTCAAGGGCATCAACCCGGACGAGTGCGTCGCCATCGGCGCGGCGCTGCAGGCCGGCGTGCTCGGCGGCGAGGTCGAGGGCCTGCTGCTCCTCGACGTCACGCCTCTGTCGCTCGGCGTTGAGACCATGGGCGGCGTGATGACGAAGGTCATCGAGCGCAACACCACCATCCCCACGAAGAAGAGCCAGATCTTCTCCACCGCCGCCGACGGCCAGACCCAGGTTGAGGTCAACGTGCTGCAGGGCGAGCGCGAGTTCGCCCGCGACAACAAGCAGCTCGGCCTCTTCAAGCTCGACGGCATCGCCCCGGCTCCGCGCGGCATTCCTCAGATTGAGGTCACGTTCGATATCGACGCCAACGGCATCGTGAACGTCTCCGCGAAGGACCTCGGCACCGGCAAGGAGCAGCACATCACCATCACCTCCAGCTCCAACATGAGCAAGGAGGATATCGACAAGGCCGTCAAGGAGGCCGAGAAGTTTGCCGCCGAGGATAAGAAGCGCCGCGAGGAGGTTGAGGAGAAGAACAATGCCGAGAACCTCGTCTACGCGGTCGAGAAGCTGGTGAACGAGAACGGCGACAAGATGGACGCCGCCGACAAGAGCGACCTCTCCGCGAAGAGCGCCGCCCTCAAGGAGTCCATCAACAAGAACGACATGGGCGCCATCAAGAGCCAGATGGAGGAGCTGCAGAAGGCGATGTACGCCGTCTCCGAGAAGCTCTATAAGAACGCCGCGCCGCAGCAGCCGCAGGGCGGCCCGCAGCAGGGCAACCCCGCCGACGGCGGCCAGCAGGGCAACGTCTACGACGCCGAGTACAGAGAGGTCGACGGCGATCAGAAATAATGCGCGCAATTTGGGGGGCGCGTGAGTGCTCCCGTCAGGATCACCCGTGATCGAAAGCGGCCTGCGCGGGTCCGCTTGCAGGCCGTGCTCCGCCCTTGTGGCGGGGCGCGGCCTTGGGTGTGTAAGGGGACGCTTTCCCGAACGGCGTTTCCCGCGCAGGATCCGGATTTTTCTCCCATTTTTACGGTTTAGGAGTGGTTTACTTGGCGGATAAAAGAGATTACTATGAGGTGATGGGCGTCCCCAAGAACGCCTCGGAGGACGAGATCAAGAAGGCGTACCGCAAGCTGGCGAAGCAGTATCACCCGGATCTGCACCCCGGCGACAAGGAAGCCGAGGCGAAATTCAAGGAGCTCAACGAGGCGTATGAGGTTCTCTCCGACAAGGAGAAGAAGGCCCGCTACGACCAGTTCGGCCACGCGGGCGTTGATCCGAATTTCGGCGGCGGCGCGGCGGGCGGCAGCCCCTTCACCGGCGACATTGATTTCGGCGATATTTTCAACAGCTTCTTCGGCGGCTTCGGCGGAGGCGGCGCGCGCCGTGCGAACCCGAACGCCCCGCGCCGCGGCAGCGACGCCGAGGCCGTGGTGAACATCTCCTTCGAGGAGGCCGCGAAGGGCTGCAAGAAGACGATCGCCTACGACCGCATCGAGGGCTGCCAGGAGTGCGGCGGTACCGGCGCGCAGAAGGGCACCAGCGCCAAGACGTGCCCGCAGTGCAGCGGCACCGGCCAGGTGCGCGTCAGCCAGCGCACTCCCTTCGGCGTGGTGCAGACGGCCCGCGGCTGCGACCGCTGCCACGGCACCGGCAAGGTGATCGATTCCCCCTGCCACAGCTGCGGCGGTTCCGGCCATGTGCGCCGCCGCCACTCGATTGAGGTCAACATTCCCGCGGGCGTCGACAACGAGCAGGTTCTCCAGGTGCGCGGCCAGGGCAACGCCGGCGCGAACGGCGGCCCGGCGGGCGATCTCGAGGTCTTTGTGAACGTGCGGCCCCACGCCATCTTCGAGCGCCGCGGCAACGACGTCTGGTGTGAGATGCCGATCACCTTCTCGCAGGCCGCCATGGGCGCGGAGGTCACTGTTCCCACCATCGACGGCCGCGTGAGCTATCAGGTGCGCGAGGGCACCCAGCCCGGCGACGTCTTCAAGCTGCGCGGCAAGGGCATCCCCTTCATCAACGGCCGCGGCCGCGGCGATCAGTATGTCCAGATCACCGTCGAGGTGCCGCGCAACCTTTCTCAGAAGCAGAAGGACGTCCTGCGCGAGTTCGACTCCATCGCTGAGGAGAAGAACTACACCAAGCGCAAGAGCTTCTTCGACAAGCTCAAGGAGCTGTTCGGAGAGTAAGAGCAGGCAGAGCTGCGGCCCGCGCGGCAGTCGCTTCCGGCGAGGAGGCCGGGCGGCGCGGGACGGTCTCAGCCCGCTCCCGCGGCTCGATTTCAATGCATAAAAAAGCGGAACTCCCGTTTCAATTTGGGAGCTCCGCTTTTTTGTCTGTGAGGGCTGCGGCCCGCAGACCTGGTGTGCCGGAAGCGCGCCGGATGAAGTGCCCTGCGGGCTGCTGAAGCGTCGGCCTCCGGTTCGTCAGAACCGCAGGCCGATGCTTCAGTCGCATAAAGAACTTTCCGCAAGGAAAGTTCTTTATGCACAAACCTTGCACTGCGCCACTGCGGTCTGGCCGGGAAGGAAGGAGTAGAGGGTGGCGGAGACGCCTGCGGGGGCGTTCTCTTTGGCGGTGACTTTGTAGAAGTAATCGCGGCCCTCGCGGCCGACGTAGGAGACGGTGAAGTACTCGGTGCTGTCCAGATAGCAGTCCGGCGGGTTGGAGCCGGAGACGAGCGTCATGCGGAACTGGTAGGATTTGCCCGGCTGGAGCGTGACGGGGTTCGTCGTGTCGGAGACGACCTTGCCGTAGAGGTCGGTGCTGGCGATCTCCTTCTGGGCCGCCGTGGGTTCGCCGGGAGCCACAAAGAGCCAGCAGTTGGAGACGTTGCGCTCGCTGCCGTCGGAGGGCGTGTTCTGCACGGTCAGGCGGTCGGAGCCGATGTCGCGGGAGACCACGGTGGTGCTGCCGCCGCCGTCGAGATTACCGGCCCACACGGCGCCCTCCTTGATCATCAGGTCGGCCAGCTCGGTGAGGCTCAGGCCGATGGAGCTGTCCTGCCGTCCGTCGGCGGCGAGGAAGAAGACGGAGCCGTCGCGCTTGACGCCGATCGCCGTGCGCGGCGCGCGCAGGGTGGATTTGTCCGCGCACACGTTCGCGCCGTTCTCCACCAGCACGCAGTGCAGGCCCATGGCCTGCTCAAGCTCCGGCCATTTTTGATCGTAGACGGCCTTGTCGCCGTAGATCAGCTCGCCCTCCTTCGTGAAGCCGACGAAGAGCCAGTCGCGGCCCGCGACGTTGTAGCCGTGGATCAGATTGCCGTTCTGAATGACCACGCCCCAGGGCGCACCGGTGCTCGTGTTGTACATATCGCCGTTGATGGCGGCCACCACGTTGCTGCCGTTCATGATGCCGCTGTTGGCCATGTCGCGCACCGTGTCGAAGCCAATGGAGACGCCGTCCCACGGCATGGCGGGCCGCACGGTGACGGGGGAATCCGCGCTGAGCGTGAGGGTGGTGTAGCGGCTCGTCACACCCTCAATCGTGTAGCTGTAATCGGTCTGCGTCAGGCCGGCTGCGAGCGCGCGGCTCGACTCCTGCGAGATCGACCAGGACGTGAAGGCGGAAGCCTGCGCCGTGAGGGCGGAGCCGGGCTCCCCGGCAGGCAGCACGCACTGTGCCGCCACAAGGCCCGCTGCCAGAAGGGCGGCCAGCCACTGCTTTCTTTTCATAAAATCATCCTTCCTGCGTTATCATAAAGCCGAGAAATCCGCGGGCGGCTTCCCTCAGATTCTCATACTTTTCTATTGTGCGGGATAATTGCAACGATAGTTTGAATAAATTCTGAATTTTGCCATAGAAATTTATGGTTTTTTCACGGAACAGACAAAAAATCCGCGGGAATTGTATCGCGGGACAAAATCCGCTATAATGAAAGCGAAGCCGCGCTCCGGCGCGGAGAACGAAGAAGGACAGGAAGAGACGCATGTTTGAGATACAGGAAAAGCTCGAGCGGGCCGAACGCGCTCTGCTCGTGGAGGTGGACACAGGGGAATACGACGCGGAGGCGTCGCTCGCGGAGCTGTATGAGCTCACGCGCAGCGCGGGGGCCGAGCCCTGCGGCGCGGTGACGCAGAAGCGGCCCGCCCCGGACCCGGCGACCTATGTCGGTTCCGGCATGATGGAGGAGATCGCCTCCTTCTGCGCGGCGCAGGAGATCGATCTGCTGATTTTTGACTGCGAGCTCAGCCCCACGCAGCTGCGCAACGTGGAGGAGGCGTCCGGCGTGCGGGTCGTCGACCGCACGATGCTGATTCTCGACATCTTCGCCGCCCGGGCGAGGAGCCGCGAGGGCAGGCTGCAGGTGGAGCTCGCGCAGCTGCGCTATCTGCTGCCCCGGCTCACGGGGCGCGGCACCCAGCTCTCCCGCCTCGGCGGCGGCATCGGCACGCGCGGCCCCGGCGAGACGAAGCTCGAGACGGACCGCCGCCACATCCGCCGCCGGATCGGCGCGCTCAAGGAGCAGCTCGAGGAGGTCGAGCGCCGCCGCGAGCAGGTCACGCGCCGCCGGAAAAAGGACGGCGTCGTCACCGTGGCGATCGTCGGCTACACGAACGCCGGCAAATCGACGCTGATGAACCGCCTGACGCAGGCGGGCGTTCTCGCCGAGGACAAGCTCTTCGCCACCCTCGACCCGACGGCCCGCGCGCTCAAGCTGCCCCACGGCCAGACCGTGATGCTGATCGACACCGTCGGCCTCGTGCGCAGGCTGCCCCACCAGCTGGTGCAGGCGTTCCACTCCACCCTGGAGCAGGCCGCGGAGGCCGACGTGATCCTCAACCTCTGCGACGCCTCGAGCGCCGAGGCCCGCACCCATCTCGAGGTGACGAACGACCTGCTGGCCGAGCTGGGCTGCGGCGATCGCCCCATCCTCTCGGTGATGAACAAGTGCGATCTCTGCCCGGAGGTGCTCAACACGCTCTCCATCGGCAGCACCGTGCGCATCAGCGCGAAGACGGGGCAGGGGATCGACCGCCTGCTCCTGGCCATCGAGGAGGCCCTGCCCGAAAAGACGGAGCTCGTCACCGCCCTGCTCCCCTTCGACAAGGCCGGCCTTGCCGCCCAGGCCCGCCGCGACGGCGTGGTCGAAGCGGAGGAATACGTCGAAAACGGCCTCCTCCTCACCGCCCGCGCCGGAGGCAGGCTCCTCGCGCAGCTGCGGGAGTTTGAGGTGGGGGAGTGAAGGAGGCTGGGCGGTGAGCCTTCGTCTCGCTCTGGGCTTGGGGCGAAGGTTCGCCCTTTTCTCGATTGAATACGCGCACCGTTTTCTGTATAATGGAGACGGAAACGGCTTGATTTCTATGTGCGGGGGAAAACGGCTATGAAGATGAAAAGGATTACGGTCGGCGGTTTCAAGAATGTGAAACGGACTCAGATTTGCTTTGATAAAATGACTGCGCTTGTCTCCCCGAACAATTATGGAAAGTCCAATCTTTTGGAAGCAATTGATTTCGGGGTGGATTTTATCTCTGCCAGCACGAAGGATCGCCTGACGATGATGCGCTGGGTCAAGGGGATTCCGATCAACAGCGCTCTGCAGAACGAGGATTTTTATTTTGAGATTGAGCTGGAGGACGCCGGCCTGAAGGAATACCGCCATATCAAATATGGTTATTCATTCTCCTGGTATCGCGACGATGGAAGCGGGCAGAGAATTACCGATGAGTGGCTGGAGGCCAGACCGACGGAAACGGTTCGCTACACCTCTTTTCTCAAGAGAGCCGAGGGGAAATATCGAAAGGACAAGCTTACCAACTCGTTTCGCAAATTATTGTTGGATGAGGCGCAGCTCTCTGTTGATATCTTGCTGTCTATCGAGGAGATTGCGATCCACCCGGTGATTCGCGCGATCCAGAGCATCAGCTATCATATCTGCTCCTCTCTCGATTTGGGGGATCGATTCCAGGCGGCGCCGATTGAATATGTCGACCGCGAGGAGGACGGCGCCGTGTCCTTCGACGATGCCGATGTGCCGCGTGCGCTTTATCAGCTCAAGCAGCGCGATCCAGACCATTATGCGTTGTTTTTGGAGGCCGCATATACCCTTTTCCCTGAATTTACGGATATTTCCGTCCAGTCCTATGAGCTGAAAAAAGAGAAATCGGAAATCAACATGATCATTGCAGGCTCGGATGGCCGTATTCTCTCCGAAAATTCGGTGGAGAAGCTCCATTTGGAGCATGACATTCCCTTCCGAATCAAGGATGAGATGTATCGGTTGGTGATTACCAGCAAGTATTTGAACCAGCCGATCAATATGGCGATGATGTCTACGGGAACGAAGCGCGTTTTTTGGCTGCTTGCCAATGTCTTTATCGCGAGTGCCAGAGGAACGACGGTCGTTGGAATTGAGGAGCTGGAGACCAGCATGCATCCCAGACTATTGAAAAGCCTGCTTGAGATTCTCGACGAGGCGCTGGAGGA
This sequence comes from uncultured Clostridia bacterium, assembly GCA_944383955.1. Lineage (GTDB taxonomy): Bacteria > Bacillota > Clostridia > Oscillospirales > Acutalibacteraceae > Caccousia. The sequence continues at coordinate 2,027 of CALWRP010000085.1, read as the reverse complement.
TACCGTTTTGCTGATTTCCAGCCATTCTCCCTTCTTTATTCAATATATCAAACCGGAACGGATCTATCTTGGAGTGCCCAATGAGGCGGGAACGGCAAAATTTTCAAAAGTGCAGGAAAGCCGATTGAAAAATTTAATCGACGGGGCGCGAAGAGTAGGCATGTCGGTGGGAGAATATCTTTTTGAATTGATGTCCGGAGATCAGGATTCTGCGGATATTCTTTCCTTCTATCTGGAGGAATGAAGCATGGAGAAAAGATTTTCGCGCGGGGCTGCATTTATCCTGGAAGGAGATACGGAAAAGGTCTTTTATCTTGCCTTGCTGGAATATTTCTGTAAAAAGCATGCTCCCTGGCAGCTGAGAAAGGAGCTGGATCCAAAGTCCGGAGAGATCCAATACATTCTGGAGAACGGAAAAGAGAGAAAGCTGATCAAGCTGTTTGTGGTGGGGACCATTTCGCAGCTGACAAATTCCGCGCAATGGTTTGAAAAAAGCTGTCACAAGCTGTTTTCGTCCGTCAAATGGACGGTATTTCTTTGCTATGACACAGACAGCTACGCCTCGCCCATCACAAAGTTTTACGAAGGAGACTGGGATGAGCTGCGGAAAAGCCTCTCTAAAAGCAGGGCGGAACAGATTATCGACCTCGCGGCGCAGGCGGATATTGAGGATATGATGCTTTTGGACAGCGACAGCGTTTTCCGCTTTTTGAATATGGAGCCGTGCGAAATTCCTTCCGGCGCAAAGGGAAAAAGAAGGATGAAGAAGCTGTTTCGAATGAAGGGCCCCGGTGTTGCTTACCATGAGGGAAACAGGGCGGCTGATTTGATTCAAGCCCTGCATTTTGAGGTGATTCTGGAACGGTCTCCGCTTCGCCTGGATCGGGTCGAAGAGCTTCTTTTTTCAGAGGAGGAGTTCTCTTCCTGAAGATTTCGGGAAGCGCGAAGGCTCTTTGTAAACACAGAAAACAAAAAGACGAGTTACACTTTTTCAGGCGCAAAAGTGTAACTCGTCTTATTATTTTGGCTGAAAACAAAGGAAAATGAAAAGGAAGTTCCAGTTTTTAGAAAAACTCATCGCTTTTCCTGTTGTCTCACCGCTGCGGCAGCTCCTCCGTATGGCTTCCGTGTTATCCATCACGCTGCCGCCTTCCCCGCACGCTCTCCGCAATTCCTCCCGCCAGGCAGGAAATCAAAAACACCGCGCCCCAGATGGCCCAGCCGTAGTCTCCCTGGCCGAGCGCTTCGCCCGCGGGATTGGGGCCGAACGCGAGCCCGAGCAGGAAGCCGAGCGCAAAGCCCGCCAGCGTGACGAGCGAAAATTTCCATTTTCCCAGGAGGGCGGGCAGCGCGGAGACGGCGGCCGCCCACCAGAACAGGCGGCTGCTCAAAAGCCAGCCGAAGAGATAGCTGTGCGCGCCCGCGGGCCGGGCGGAGAACAAAAAACCGGTCACGGTCAGCTCTGCCGAGGAGCACCAGAGGAGCCGCCCGAGGAGATAGAGCAGCAGGTACGCGGCGCACACGGACAGGAAGCGCAGTGCGTTTTGCCGGCGGGCTTTCCTCCGCGCGGCGGCCTTTTGCGCTTTCTCCCGCTCCGAGAGGGCGAAAAGCTCCTGCGCGACAGCGTCGGCATCCGGAGGCTGCGCGGGGGATTGCCCGGAGCTTGCGGCCCCGGGAGCCTCCTGCTCCGCGCCAGCGGGCGGCGTCATGCTCTCCCCGAAGAGATCGGAGAGGCGCTGCAGATTCTCCGCGCTTGGCGCTGCCTGGCCGGCCTCCCATTTTCCCACGGCCTGGCGGGTCACGTCCAGCTGTTCCGCCAGCCTTTCCTGCGACAGCCCGGCGCGCACGCGGCATTCCCTGATTTTTTCACCCAGCGTCATAAGGCTCACGCCCCTTTCTGTGTTAAGGCACCACCGCACAATTCGCGCCTTGGGGCTCAGGCGGCGTGTCGCGCCAAAATTTTCCGTGATATTTTCCAAAAATGCTCGCCAATCCGGCAAGGATTGCCTGCGCTTTTTGGATCATCT
>CALWRP010000084.1 GCA_944383955.1 uncultured Clostridia bacterium | reverse complement strand
ATAACCCCTCTCTTTGAAGGAGAAGGGTTATGGCATCATTTTTGTTGAATCCTATCGTTTCTTCTTGATAGAGAACTACCCTACAAACTTGAATCCTTGTAGGGCGGCTCTGCAAAGCTGTCTTTATTATCTTCTGCTCGACGAGCTGTTTTAGCCCGAAGGCGGCGCAGCTTCAGGGCTCGCCCCGCCCGGGGGAACGGCCCGCAGGCAGGGCGCGGCCTTCCGGAAGAGCGGCTTAACTCACGCTCAAGCGGCGTAAAAAAGCCGGAGACGCGCGCCGCCCCCGCGGCGCAGGCCGGCCTCAGCGAAAGCTGCCTCCGGCCAACCAACGGCAAACTCCCCTGGAAGCTCAGGCAAATTTGAGCCCCCAGGGGAGTTTGCTGTGTCCGGGAAGATATTCAGAGACATTTGCGGCAGTTTTGATGCAGCCAGGCGAGGCCGAGCGTCTTTTTCTCCCCCGTGTCGAAGGACAAGACGGCGAGCCGGTGAACGGATTCGCCCTGGATCGCCTCTATCCTGCCGGCGCCGAACCGCGGGTGCTCGATGCGGTCTCCCACGCGGTAGCTGTCGCACTGGCCGGAGAGCGCCCTTTCCTGCTCGTGCTTTCCCTGCAGCAGCCTCGCCACGCGCGAGCTGTAGCAGCGCTGCGGGACCGCTCCCACCGCGGAGCAGCACTTCTTCCAGGTGGAGCCGTGGCCTCCCTTTCCGTAGAGCACATGCTCCATATAGTGCGCGTACTCGTGGCGGATGACATTCAGGGCTTCCTCCACGGGCCAGGTGGGATCGTGAAAATAGACGGTGGAAAAGCGGAAGCTGCCCTCTCCCTCAGCCGAAAACTGGCCGAGGATGGTTTTGGCGCGGCTGAAGCTGATGGGAAGCTGCGCGCCGTGCAGCCCTGTTCTCGCGTCGAGCCGGGCCAGCTCCCGGCGAATCGCGGCTTCGTTCCATTCCGGTCTCATGCGGTTCTCCCCCTTTCCGGCTTTCCTATGCGACCGCCGGCTCGTTGAGCACGGAATCGATCGACACCAGAACATCCTTGAACCCCTCGGCCTTGTGCTTCACCGTGCACAGGACCTCCGCGCCCGGATAGATGCCGCCGAAATAGGCGAACGCCCGCTGGCCGTTCTCCAGCCGCAGATGGATCCCGCTGCGTCCCATCCCGGTGACGACGGCGAGCACGTTGTCTCTGACATTGAAATTCTCGTCAAGATATTCGCTGCTCCACATGCCGATTCCTCCTCTTGCCTTGCGGCTTTCGCTTTCCTTGGTACAGTCTCAGCATACCACTGCCGCCGTCCGCTGTTTGGGAGAAAATCGGAAGAAGACACGCGCTGCCCGCCTTATACGGCGCGGCGAATGGAAACGGTGGAGGAGCCCGCGCGCACACGGAAGCCAAGCCCGGGCAGCCGGGCGGCGGGATAATACCAGGCGCCGCCGCGGTATATGAAGTCGCGCAGCGGGACGCCGTAGCTGTCTGTGCCGACATAGAGCCAGAGGCAATCGCGCTTGAGCTGATAGCAGCCCCCGCAGAGAGACACCAGATCCAAAACGGCGGCGTAAACAGCGCCCCCCTCGGTGATGAGCAGGCGGTGACGGCCCGTCATGTCCACCGCGCAGCCGTTGACGGTGAAGCTCGTGCCGTTCGGCCTGGCCTCGAAGACGGAGTGATCCAGCTTTCTCTTGGTGGCGGTCACCTCCGTGGAGAGCGAGGGGTGGTAGAGCGCCTCGTCCCAGCGGTGCTCGCTGCGAAACTGCGTCTCGGGAACGAGCACGGAGCTCTTTCCGGAGCGCAGCTCGAAGGTGTAGTCAATATGCCGCCATTTGTCGCCGAGGCGAACCATGTTCCACCCGTGAGGCCCCCAGCTGCCGCTGCCGAAACCCATGCCCTTGACATAGCGCGCGTCGACGCCGCAAAAATAGAGCAGCTGGAATGCGCAGGCCGCGATGCCCTGGCAGACCGCCGTGCCGTTGCGGATCAGCCCCACCGCCGAGTGGTCCGCGGTGCGTCCGCTCTTGCGGTAGACGACCTTGCCGCGAAGATAGCGCAGCACCTCGTCGAGGATCGCCCTCGTATCGCCGTGACAGCGGCGGCGGATCTCGCCCGCCTGCTCCGCCAGGATGCAGGAGAGATCGTTGATCTCCTTGGCGGAGTCAAAGTAGCTGGTCTCGACGGTGAAGACGAGCAGACGGCTCCGGAACATGCTCTGCGCGAAGGTGCGCGTTCTGCTCTGCTGGTGAATCTGCAGCTCCTCGCCCACATACTCCTCGCAGGCGTGGAGAATGGAAAAGCGGTTGCCCTCCGCGATGAGGCCGCCGCGGTTGTCGACGACCAGCTTCACCCGCGGCAGATGCAGCCGAAGCGCGATCGAGACGGCGATGACAAGCTCGCGGGCGGTGCGCACAAGAATCACGGGACAGCTGAGCGATTCGGCTTCATAGAGCGTTGAGATGAACGCGCGGCCGGGCCTGCCGGGCGTCTGCGCGCTTCGAAAGACAAAATGGGAGAGCGACGCCGCCGCGCGCGGAGCGGAGAGCAGCTCGCTCAGCAGATAGTCTGCGATTCTCTGCCCTGCGGGGGTTTCCACCTCAAACTCTCTGCGTCTCGCCCTGAGGCATTCGAGAAAAGCGCTCATTCTCCATCCATCCTTTCTCTGGGAGGGGTCACATCTCCCTGTCCTCTTCCCTCCCGTCTCCGCACCACGGGCAGTGCGGATCGTGGTGAACGCGAAGATTGTGGGTGATTTGCAGGGGATGGGCAAAAATGCCGGCGCGCTCGCCGCCGATCCTCGTGCTGTTGGTGTTGCACACCCAGGTGTACTGCCTGAGATAGTGGATCACGCGCGGGGTGTAGTCCGGATTGTCGCGGTTGATGAGATCGAGGGCCACCTTGAGCGCGATGACGGTGACGAAGTCGATGTCGGCGGCGATGCCGGGCTCAAAGGCGAGGGATTCCTGCTCCTCCTCGCTGCCGAAGTAGGCCGCGTGGCTCTCCGGGCGCTCGTCGTCGATGAGACCGCCGAGAGCGCAGGAATAGCACGAGAGGCCGAGGCCTGACGCCCAGTAGAAAATCTCGCCCGCGAAGGCGCGCGTCCAGCAGCCTGCGGCGACGAAGGCGCTGTCGGTGCGGATGGCGAGCTTGCACGCCCAGTCTGCCGAGGCGCGGTTGTCGCCGCCGCCGATGATGACGGTTTTGCGCCCGAGATACGGCAGAAGCTCCTCCTCCGGGACGCGCTGGATCACCGAGCGGAAGGTGACGACGGTCGCTCTGGGGTTGATGCGCAGAATCTTGTCGCGCACGGCGTCCACCTTGTACCGGCCCAGATCGTCGAAGCCGCACTGGTGGCGGCAGATGTTGTGAATCTCGAGCGTGTCCGTGTCGCAGAGGACAAAGCGGCCGACGCCGGAGCGGGCGAGCTCCATGGCGGCAAAGGAGCCGACGGAGCCGCAGCCGATCAGCACGGCGCAGCAGTCGAGCATCGAGGCCGATTCGAGCAGACCGCTGTTGCGCGAGAAGAGACGGGCGGCGAGATCGTATGGCGCCAGGCGAACCGGCTGATAGCTGGGATATTGCCAGGGCGCGCAGACGGGAGCGCCGCTTTCTTCGGGAAGGCGGACAGCCGGACAGCCGAGGCGCAGCGTCAGCGCTCCGTTTTCATATTCTCCCTCCACAAAGAAGCCCTCTCCGCGCGGCGGCAGCTCCTGCGGCGTCTTGCCGCTGCCGGAGCCGAACACCCAGCCGATCGGACCGCCGGCGGCGGGGGAATCAAACACATAGATCGACTGCGTCTCCTCGCGGATGACGCCGTGGAGCGGGCCGGAAAAGCCGTTGTCGGCGAGCAGCTCGCTCGGCACATAGGCCTTCCAGTCGTAGCCCTTGAACGGCGAAAAGCCTGTTTGCCCCATGGAGGCGATGAAGCCGGCGACGGCCTCATCCGGCTCTCCTTCGAATGCGGCGGGCTCCGCTGCTCCCCCATTCTCAAAAATCTCCAGGCCGAAGCCGCCCTGCGAGAGCTCCTCGCGCAGGGCTTCGAGCTCCTGCTCCGCCGTTTCCTTTTCCGAATGGACCTGGTTTGTCATCTTGTCTGTCATGGCGTTCTCCTTATCTTCCGCGGCTGTCATTCGCCGCATCTCTCTCGTTCACGTCCGCAATGGTCGCAAGCTTCATCATTTCCTTGTTCGCGATATACCCGTCGCCGACCTGCGTGTCGATCCGCGTGTAGTACACCTCTCCCTGCCGGCCGCGCTCGACGTAGTAGAAGGTCAGGCGGAAGTCGGGATCGTAGTTGACGATGGCGGAGACGCAGCCGTTCCCCGCGGAGACGGCGTACTTGCCGTTCGTCACGTCGTCCGTGGAGGAAAAGGTGTCGAGCGAGCCGGGGTGGCGGTGCCACATGCCGAGAAACACCAGCGGGTGCTTGTAGGTTCTCGAGATCACGCCGCACACATGGTTCTCATAGACGTCGTCGCCCTCGTGATAGGCGCTGAAGAATTTGGCATTGATGCCGGGATCGCTCGCCTCGACGACATACCAGACGCCGTTTTCATAGTGGCCGAGGAGCAAGCCGCCCGTCTCGGTTCTGATTCTGGCGCGGGATTCGTTGTAGATCTGGATGTAGGCTCTGTCTGAGAGGACCACCCTCCGGCAGCGCGGATTTTCCTTTCTTCCGGCGGAGAGGCGGCCGTCGGTATACTTCGCCCTGCCGCCCACGGCGGCAGGGGAGAAAGGCGCGACGGTCCGGTTCAAATCGCGAAGGGATGGCGGAAGAGTGCCGTGCGGATACTTTTTTCGGTTGGACTCGATGGCGCAGCGAACGCCTCTCACCCACTGGCGCACATGGCTGAGCACCTTTTCGGAGAGCGGGCGCTCCGCGCGGCCGCTGGAAAATCTGCTGTACTCCTGAAAAAGCGAGAAGCGGCCCTGCTCGCAGGCCAGATAGGCGGAGCCGCCGGCGTCATGCCGGATATCCCACGGCCTTCTGCCGCTGAGCAGGCGCGTGAGCTCCTCCTCGTTCGGCATCACCAGGTAGACGCGGATCGGCAGATCGAGCCGCTCCGTTCTGCGCGGGAAGGTGTGGTGGATGGTGAGCAGGAAGGTGAAGGAATCCACCTGGAACGGCTGCTGGAGATCGCGGTCCGCCGTCATGCGCAGGGGAAAGCCGAGATTCGCGCTCAGCAGGTAATCTCGCTCCCGCTCGAAGAGCTGAGCGTCGCTCAGCTTTCTCATATCGGTGATGGTGGCGACCCGCGGCATCACGCCGAAGGGCAAACCGGCGCTTGTGCTGATGGTGTGCAGGGTCAGGGTCTGTCTCTCGTCTCTCATGCGGTTTCTCCTCCTCCGGCAGACAGCCGGCTGATCTCTCGTTTTGCCGTGAGCGCGGCTTAGGGCGCCACCGCACCATTCGCGCCTTGGGGCTCAGGTGGTGCTTTGCACCACGCGTATCACGCCAAAACTTTCCGTGATATTTCCCAAAAATGCTCGCCAATCCGGCAAGGATTGCCTGCGCTTTTTGGATTATCCCACAAAAAATTTTTTGGCACGCTGCACCGCCTGGAATGATGCGGTTGTTGCCTTAAATTTTTCCGTGCTGCTGGAACAGCGACCACGTTTTCTGGTCGAGCAGGCCAAGCTCAAACACGGAAATCCAGCGCATCGCGAAGCGAAGGCCGGCTGCCGCCGTCGTCACCTTTTCGCCCTTGCGGCGGCCGGCATGAATGCGATCCTTCTCCTGCGTGCACATGTAGAGCTGATGGTCCTCATCCGGAAGCAGATGGGGAATGTTTTTCGGCGTGACGCGGGAGGCCTGCACCGCCTGCATCATCTCGCTGTAGTTCGGCTTCACCGGATAGAACTTGACGGAGCCGCCCCAGCGCTGCTGCGGATGATCGGAATCATACACGGCGAGCAGCGTCCAGTCCTTGCGTCTGCCGCAGATCACGGGATGCAGATGGATCGTCCAGCACATTTTGCCGTTCGGCAGATACGACGGCTTCGCTTCGGGCTGAATCTCGTGCATGGCCTGAATCTCGAGCTTCTGCAGGCCCGGATTTGTCTCGTACCACTGCGGGGCCGCCGTGACGCACTTGGGCACCGGCATGAAATGCTCCGCCTTCTCCAGCGAGGAGGGCTCCCCCACGCTGCCGTCCGGCATGATCGCAAATGCGGCGCCGCTGCGCAGCTCCTCCGCGAGCGCGGCTCTCTCCGCATCGGCGGCGGAAGCTGCCGCGACCACGGCGTTATCCACCGGCTTGTAGCCGTCTCCGCTTGTGAGCGAGGAGGTCGTCGCAGGGTCGGCAGGGTTCATCACCGTGCCGTCCGCGTTCACCAGCGTCTCCCCATCGCCTGTGAGCTGGTTGCGCAGGGACTCGATCATGTTCGCCGTGGCGTGGTCGGCCGC
>CALWRP010000083.1 GCA_944383955.1 uncultured Clostridia bacterium | reverse complement strand
TTCGTATCAGTCGCCCGATACTCAAAGTAATTACGGGTACTTCGTGCAAATTCTTTACGAATTTGCCATCTCTCGTTGTTTAATTTTCAAGGTTCTGCTTGCGTCCCTCATCGAGGAGCGTGCTTTATATTTTATCACACTCTCGTGCGCTTGTCAAGCACTTTTTTCTTCTCTTTTTGGGCCGCTCCTGATTTTTCGGCGTTCTCACGCCGTTTTTCTCAGGTTTTTTTACCGTCTCTCTCGACGGCTTGACTATAATATCATATCCCGCTTCCCTTGTCAACGCTTTTTCCCGCTTTTTTTGCAAAATCTTTCCTTTTTCGCATCTTCCACGCATTCTTCCTGCATTTTGCTTGATTTCTGGACAGATTGAAAGCGCATAAGCCTCTTTTGCCGCGCCATACTATCTCTAATCGCCGGATTGCCCGCGCAGCGCCATTTTTCCGCGCTGAAACACAAAAGCGGCCCGGCTCGTTTTCCCCCGCACCGCTGCCCGGGCCCCGGGGACAGGCCATGCCGGACAGGACAGCAGAGAGCTTCCCATGGCCCTGCCTGCGCCTTGCACGCGGATCCTCTCCGCTTCCCCGCCGCCCAACCGAAGCGCCCTGCCGCCGCGCCCACCGGGCCGCGCGATCGCCGTCAGGCGTCCGCGCAAACCTGACCCGCGCCGCGCGCGCCTCCCCAAAAACGCCCCCCACACCATGTGGGCCCCGGCGCGCAAAACCATACCATATATAATATAACACAAAGGAGCTGTTTCCATGAAACGCCGCACCTTCCCCCACCGCCGCCTGCTTGCCGCCGCCTGCGCCGTGCTCGTTCTGCTCGGCGTCGCCGCTTACGCCTCCAGCCCCCTCTTCTCCTACCAGGAGAGCGTCGCCACCCTCTCCAAGGTCGGCTCCCGCGGCGAGGAGGTGCGCAAGATCCAGACCCGCCTCAAGGAGCTCGGCTACGACCCCGGCTCTGTCGACGGCGTCTTCGGCGAGAAGACGCGCAAGGCCGTGGTAGCCTTCCAGCGCGACAACGGCCTCACCCAGGACGGCATCGCCGGGCCGAAAACGCTTGCCGCCCTCGGCGTCTCAGGCTCCTCCGGCCTCGGCAGCTTCTCCAGCGCCGATATTGACCTCCTCGCCAAGATTATCTCCGCGGAGGCCAGAGGCGAGCCCTACGCGGGCCAGGTGGCCGTGGGGGCGGTGATCCTCAACCGCGTCGAGCACCCCTCCTTCCCGAACACCCTCTCCGGCGTCATCTACCAGCCCGGCGCGTTCTCCTGCCTCTACGACGGCGGCGTCAACGCCCCGGTCGCCGAGAGCGCCTACCGCGCCGCCCGCGACGCCATCAACGGCCAGGACCCCTCCGGCGGCGCAATCTACTACTACAACCCCGCCAAATCCACGAACCAGTGGATCTTTTCCCGCCCTGTCATCACCGTCATCGGGCAGCACCGCTTTTGCTCGTAAGCCGCGGGGCGACGCTTCCGAGCGCTGCGCCACCACACTTCTTCCCTATTCCCTATTCCTTCTTCCTTCGCGCGGCCGCAGCCGCGCTTCTCCCCCAGAGGGGGAGCCTTGGAGCGGGCGGAGCTGTAGCTCAGCGTTCTACGGAAACTAACTGCGGGCCGTAACCTCCTAACGCGCAGGGAAAGGAACCTCCGGGCTGTCGAAGCGTTATTTTCCGGTGCAAAGCACCGTAAAATAATGCTTCGAACGCAAGTCACGGCCGCGCCGTGACTTGCCATCTTTCAACAATGCTTCCACAATGCTGTGGAAAAGTGGTTCAGGCAAACGGACGGAGAAGCGAAAAAGGCAGGCGCGGCGCGGGTTTCTGCATTTCCGCTTTTTGGACGGGAAAGAGCCTTGCGTGTGGAAAAATTCACTCTGTTTGAGTTTTCCACTGTTGAAAACTTCAGATTTGTGGAAAGTCAATTTTCGCCACCATTCGACAAACCCGCTCCCCAGGCCGATCTGTTTTGACGGCTTCTCTTTGATTGGCCGCAAGTTTTCCACAATTCACCGGTGGAAACGGGGCAAAACTTTCACTGTGGAAAAACCTGCCGGGAAATCGCGTGAAGACGGCCCCGCAAGACCCTCTTTTGCGGCTTGTAAAGGCTCTTTTTGTCCGAAAAGGCAAGGCTCAGCGCGGACAGCGGAGCGCCTCGGTTTTGCCTGCACGCCCTTCGATCTGTCTGCGGAGACAAAAAACGGCCCTGCGGGGAGGATTTCTCCCTGCAGGGCCGCTGTGGCTTTCCTTGGTTATTCCGCGTCCGCCTTGAAGGCCTTGAACGCCGCAATCGCATTCTGCGACAGGGTCACATTCGCCTCATCCGTGGCCGTGTTGGTGTAGATCATCAGATACTTGCCGCTGTCGGAGAGATACACATTCTCCACCGTGCGCCCCACGATCTCAAAGGTGCCGTTCTCCTCCACGCTCGCGCGGATGGTCTGCGCCGTCTCGTTGAGGCTCGAGAGGTCATACTCATAAAACTCCGCGGTGACGGAGCCGCTCACATAGCGGTGGCCAAGCTCCTTTGCGCCGATCAGCGCGCCGTTCATCTCAGAGGGCGTTCCCGACACATAGCCCTGGGCAATCATGAACTCCTCCAGGCCCAGCAGGCTGTCCTCCACCTCGGTTTCCGTCAGCGCGGAGGAGGCTGCCTCCGAGGCGGTCTGGCTGCTCGCGTTCAGATCCACAAGACCCTCGCCGCAGCCGCTCAGCAGCGAAATACTCAGCACGGCGGCCGCCAGAAGCGCCGCCAGTCGTCTCTTCTTCATGAAATTCCACGACCTTTCTCCGCCGTCCGGCGATTTCCGCCTCCGGCCGGGAATGAGAATTTTCCTTGTGATACGAAAAAAACCGCCCGAAAGCGGTTTTTTCTGCGGCATTGCCGCGCATCTGGTGGACACAAGGGGACTCGAACCCATGACCTCTCGCGTGTGAGGCGAGCGCTCTAACCAGCTGAGCTATGCGTCCAAATCAAAAACAAACAGCGTTTGTTTTTGTCTGCAGGAGCTCTCCGCTTTCACGGAACAGCCTTGTCCTGCTCTTTCAGCCCTCGGTGGCCGGGAAAGAACATTAACCTCTGAGTTCTCAGAGGTTAATGACCGCCGTTTTGGTGACCCGGACGAGATTCGAACTCGTGAAGCCGCCGTGAAAGGGCGGTGTCTTAACCGCTTGACCACCGGGCCGTATTGGTAGCGGCAACTGGATTTGAACCAGTGACACTTCGGGTATGAACCGAATGCTCTAGCCAGCTGAGCTATGCCGCCATATCCCTCCGCCTCGGTTGCGGAGCATGATTGATTATACTATACTTGTCCCACATTGTCAAGCGTTTTATTCCAAATTCTTTCAATACTTTCCTAACAAGAAATTTTTCCTATTTTTAGACTTTTTTCATTTATTTCTGCCCTGCCGATCCATTTCTCCATGAAAAACGGTACCGCCTCCATAAACCATGCGCAGACCGCTCTTTTTGATTTGCTTTCTCAGCATAACGGCAGGCAAACGCGCATCCTTTGCTCCCCTCCCGCTCCGCGCCACCACCGCGGGCATATAAAGCAAGCCCCTCTTGCGGTACCGGCCGCAAGAGGGGCGACTGCTTTTCACTGAGGTTCGCCGCGGGACGCGGCGTGCGCGAATTGCTGACCGCAGGTCCGCGAATTGCCGACCGCAGGTCCCGCAGGTCCGCGGGTCCGCGGATCTGTGGATTGCGTGCAGGCTGAGCCTGGGGGATTTATTTGATGTTGGTCACGTTCTTGTCCTTGAGGACGACGTCGTGGGCGCCGCCTTCGACAATGGAGACGGAGGAAACGAGGGTGAGCTTCGCCTTCTGCTGCAGCTCGGGGATGGTGAGCGCGCCGCAGTTGCACATGGTAGACTTCACCTTGCTGAGGGTGAGGTTCACGTTGTCCTTAAGGCTGCCGGCGTAGGCGACGTAGGAGTCGACGCCCTCCTCAAAGGAGAGCTTCTTCGCGCCGCCGAGGTCATAGCGCTGCCAGTTGCGGGCGCGGTTGCTGCCCTCGCCCCAATACTCCTTCATGTAAGTGCCGTTCACATTCACCTTGTTGGTGGGGGACTCGTCGAAGCGGGCGAAATAACGGCCCAGCATGACGAAGTCCGCGCCCATGGCGAGGGCGAGCGTCACATGGTGATCGTAGACGATGCCGCCGTCGGAGCAGATCGGCACATAGATACCGGTCTCCTCAAAATACTCATCGCGGGCCTTGGCGACCTCGATCACGGCCGTAGCCTGGCCGCGGCCGATGCCCTTCGTCTCGCGGGTGATGCAGATGGAGCCGCCGCCGATGCCGATCTTGACAAAATCCGCGCCGCACTCAGCGAGGAAGCGGAAGCCGTCGCGGTCAACGACGTTGCCCGCGCCGATCTTGACGGTATCGCCGTAGCGCTCGCGCACCCAGGCGATGGTGCGTTTCTGCCACTCCGAGAAGCCCTCGGAGGAATCAATGCACAGCACGTCCGCGCCGGCCTCGATCAGGGCGGGGATGCGCTCCTCGTAATCGCGCGTATTCACGCCCGCGCCGACGACATAGCGCTTCTTGGCGTCGAGCAGCTCGTTGGGATTCTCCTTATGGTTCGCGTAGTCCTTGCGGAACACCATATATTCGAGGTGACCGTTCTCATCCACGACGGGCAGGGAATTGAGCTTATGGTCCCAGATGATATCGTTGCACTCAGAGAGGGTGACGCCCTTCGGCGCGGTGATCAGCTTGTCCATGGGCGTCATGAAGGCGGAAACCTTCACCTCGGGGGTCATACGGCTCACGCGGTAATCGCGGCTCGTCACGATGCCGAGCAGCTTGCCGTTGGGGCCGCCGTCGTCGGTGACGGCCACGGTGGAGTGGCCGGTCTTCTCCTTGAGCTCAAGGATATCGGCGAGGGTCTGGTCCGGCTTGATGTTGGAATCGCTCACAACGAAGCCCGCCTTATACGCCTTTGCACGGGCGACCATAGCCGCCTCGGCCTCCACGCTCTGGGAGCCGTAGATGAACGAGATACCGCCCTCCTTGGCCAGAGCCACGGCCATCTTGTCATCGGAGACAGACTGCATGATGGCGGACACCATGGGGATATTCATCGAAATTGCCGGCTCTTCGCCCTTGCGGAATTTCGTCAGAGGCGTCTTCAGGCTCACGTTTGCGGGAATACACTCCGCCGAGGAGTAACCCGGGATCAGCAGGTATTCGTCGAAGGTATGACAGGGTTCGTTGTAAAAATAAGCCATTCTGATACATCCTCCATTTTCTCATTTTCATTCGCCCGTTCGCTTACCAGGAGTTGAAATTGCCTTATTATATCACTATCCGCGCAAATTGACAAGAGGGAAACCGCATTCTTTTTTCCCCTCTCCCTTTTGCGCATTTTCTCCCAATTCCGCCCAAAAAACCTGTCCTTTTCCCCCATCTGATGTCGGTCAGGACCGGGAGAAGACGGACAGCGC
>CALWRP010000082.1 GCA_944383955.1 uncultured Clostridia bacterium | reverse complement strand
GCCAAAATTTTCCGTGATATTTTCCAAAAATGCTCGCCAATCCGGCAAGGATTGCCTGCGCTTTTTGGATCATCTCACAAAAAATTTTTTGGCACGCTACACCACCTGGAATTATGCGGTGTTGCCTGAAATTTTTTGGAAAAAGCCCTTCCCTTTTTGATTTAGTTGATGTATCATCTATCTAGACGAAACAGACGAAAAACGGAAGGAGGCATACCGGTGGACGTCACACAGAGGCGGATCTCGCGCATTGCGCGCGGCGTCCGCACCTTCACCAACCGCACCATGCGGCGGGAGGGCGTCGGCCCCTCGGAGCTCGAATTCCTGCTCACGGTGCGCTGCAACCCGGGCATCACGCTCACCGAGGTCTGCCGCCGCCTGGAGCTCGACAAGGGCGCGGCGGCCCGGCAGCTTGCCAGCCTGCAGGCCAAGGGCTATCTGCGGCGCGAGCCCAACCCGCAGGACAGGCGCAGCCAGCTGCTCTTCGCCACCGAGAAGGGCGAGGCGATCCGCAACTCGAAGGCGCACGTGGAGGAGGTCTTTTATGAGTGGCTTGTGGAGCCGCTCAGCGAGGCGGAGCGGGAGGAGCTCGCCCGGCTGCTGGCGATTTTGGACAGCCGCTGCCGCGAGGAGCGCTGCGCGGATTTCCCGCACGTGAGCCGCATGCTCGCGCAGAAGCCGCCGCCCGAACAGGCGGACGGGAAACCGGGGGTATAGAAAGGGGAGGAATGTCGCTTTGCGCCTGATTTTACGCTATATGAAACGGTACAGGGGACGGATCACGCTCTCCATGTGCATCAAGCTCGCGGGAGCCGTCACCGAGCTCTTTATCCCGTATATTCTCGAATACATGATCGACGACGTGGCCCCGCTCGGGCGGCTCGATCTGGTGCTGCTGTGGGGCGCGCTGATGGTGCTCACGGCGCTTCTGACGCGGCAGCTCAACGTGTGGGCCAACCGCATCGGCGTGGACAACGCCCACCGCGTCTCCTACGACGTGCGCCAGGATCTCTTCACGAAAACGGCCAATCTCTCCGGCACGCAGTTCGACGCCTTCGGCCTGCCGAGCCTGATCAGCCGCATGACGAGCGACAGCTACAACGTGCAGGGCTGCGTGCAGTCGCTGCAGATGATGTGCGTGCGCGTGCCGATCATGCTCGTGGGCGGCATCGCCGTCACGCTGCTGATGGACGCGGCGCTGGCGAGCATTCTGTGCGTGATCACGCCGATCCTCATCGTGGTGGTGCTGGCCGTCTCGCGGCGCGGCATCCCGCTGTACCGCAAGGTGCAGGAGAAGCTCGACGGCGTGGTGCGCGTCATGCGCGAGGATATCACCGGCATCCGCGTCGTGAAGGCGCTCTCTAAGACGGAGTATGAGAAGCGCCGCTTCGCCGGCCACAACGACGCCATGACCCACTCGGATATCACGGCCAGCACCGTGATGGCGATCCCCGGCCCCTTCATGCAGATGTGCCTGAACATCGGCCTTACGCTTGTGGTGTGGGTGGGCGCGGTGCGCGTCAACGCGGGCGCGATGCAGCCGGGCGTGATTCTCGCCTTTCTCACATACTTCAACATGGTGATGCAGGCCGTCATGGGCGTGAACCGCATCTTCATGATGCTCAGCAAGGCCACGGCCTCCGCGAACCGCATCGACCGCGTGCTCGCCACGGAGCCTGATCAGCGCGTGCTTCTGCCCGAGGAGGCGAAAACCCCGGCGGGCGACGAGTTCATCCGCTTCGAGCACGTGAACTTCAGCTACAGCGGCGTGGCCCCCGGCAGCGAGGATTCCTTCGCGGGCGAGGAGCGCGAGCAGTGCCTCTACGATATCAGCTTCGCCCTGCGCCGCGGCGAGAGCCTCGGCATCATCGGCCCCACGGGCTGCGGCAAGACGACGATCATCAACCTGCTCATGCGCTTCTACGACGTGGAGGACGGCGGCGTGTTCATCGACGGGCGCGACGTGCGCACCTACGAGAAGGACGAGCTGCACCGCAAGTTCGGCGTCGTCTTCCAGAACGACATGGTCTTTTACAATTCCCTGCGCGAAAACATCCGCTTCGGCCGCAACCTCGACGAGGCCGACCTCATGCGGGCCGTGGAGGACGCCGCGGCGGCGGAGTACATCTCCTCGCTTGAGGAGGGGCTCGACTACCAGGCGGATATCGGCGGAGCGAATCTCTCCGGCGGCCAGAAGCAGCGGCTTTTGATCTCCCGCGCGCTGGCGGGAGACCCGGAGATCCTGATCCTCGACGATTCCTCCTCCGCGCTCGACTACAAGACGGACGCCGCCCTGCGCAAGGCGATCTTCGAGCATCATCAGGACTCGACGACGATCATGGTCGCCCAGCGCGTGAGCTCCATCCAGTCGATGACGCACATCCTGGTGATGGAGGAGGGCCACTGCATCGGCTACGGCACGCACGCGGAGCTCCTTGAGAGCTGCCCGGCATACCGCGATATCTATAAGGCGCAGATGGGCGCGCTGGCCTGAGAGGAGAACGTCCGGGCACAGCACGCAAAGGCGCCGCCGGGCTCAGCCCGGCGAGAGAAAGGGGAAGAACGCAATGCCTCCGGGACCAAGAGGAAAACGGGAGAAGCCGAGGGACGCGAAGGGAACGCTCCTGCGGATTCTGAAGTATATCATGGATTTTCGGCTGATGGTGCTCATTCTGCTCGTGCTCACGTTTGCGAGCAACATCGGCAACCTGCTCGGGCCGACGTTCGCCGGCAAGGCGATCGGCGCAGCCGTCGGCGAGGGCCAGGTGGATTTCGACACGGTGGGCCATTATGCCCTGTGCATGCTGGCCGCCTACCTGTTCAGCAACCTCATGTCCTTCCTGGTGAATCTGGGCATGATGCGCGTCGGCCGCCGCATTGCCAACCGCATGCGCCGCGACGTCTTTTCGAAGCTCATGGCGCTGCCGGTGAGCTATTTTGACCGCAACCAGGCGGGCGACATCATCAGCCGCGTCTCCTACGACGTGGACGTGGTGACGATGAGCATTTCCGCCGATCTGGTGCAGATTCTCACGAGCATTGTCACCGTGGTGGGCTCGTTCCTCATGATGTGCATTATCTCGCCGCAGATGACGGTGTGCGTGTTCGTCACCGTGCCGATCGCCATTTATTTCACGCGCTGGATGGGCAAGCGCACGCGCCCCCTCTATTCGAAGCGCAGCGCCGCCTACGGCGAGATGAACGGCTACGTGGAGGAAATGTTCTCCGGCCAGAAGACGATCCTGGCCTATGCGTATGAGGACGACGTTTGCGAGGATTTCAGCGCCATCAACCGCAAGGCCGCGGAGGCCTACCGCGACGCCGACACGCTTGGCACGCGCACCGGCCCCACGATCAACATGATCAACAACCTCGGCCTGTCGATCGTGGGCATCGTGGGCTCGGCGTTCTATGTGCTGGGCTTCGTGGGGCTGGAGCAGATCTCCTCGTTTGTGCTCTACTCGCGCAAGTTCAGCGGGCCGATCAACGAGGTCGCGAACATTATCAACGAGCTCTATTCCGCCCTCGCGGCGGCCGAGCGCATTTTCGCCCTGCTCGATCAGCCGGAGGAGACGGCGGACGTGCCGGACGCTCTGACGCTGCGCGACGTCGGCGGCGACGTGCAGGCGCGCCATGTGGCCTTCGGCTATGTGCCGGGGCGCATTGTTCTGCACGATCTGTGCCTGCACGCGAAGCCGGGCCAGACCTTTGCCATCGTCGGCCACACGGGCGCGGGCAAGACGACGATCATCAATCTGCTCATGCGCTTTTATGACGTGAACGCGGGCGAGATCCTCGTCGACGGCCACGAGATCCGCCGGGTCACGCGCGACTCGCTGCGCCGCGCCTACGCGATGGTGCTCCAGGATACCTGGGTATTCCAGGGCACCATCTTCGAGAACATCGCCTACGGCAAGGAGGGCGCCACGATGGACGAGGTCGTCGCCGCCGCGAAGGCCGCGCGCATTCATCACACCATCATGCGCCTGCCCAACGGCTACAACACCGTCATCAGCGAGGACGGCGGCAACATCAGCAAGGGGCAGAAGCAGCTGCTCACCATTGCCCGCGCCATGCTCTACAACACGCAGATGCTCATTCTTGACGAGGCCACAAGCAACGTGGACACCAACACCGAGCGCGAGGTGCAGCGCGCCATGCAGGAGCTCATGAAGGGCAAGACCTGCTTCGTCATCGCTCACCGCCTCTCCACCATCCAGCACGCCGACAACATCCTCGTGATGGAGCACGGCGAGGTCGTTGAGCAGGGCACCCACGACGACCTCATGGCCCGCCGCGGCGCCTACTACAAACTCTACGCCGCCCAATTCGAATGAGCAGGCTGAGCCTGCACGCATGTCGCGCAGCGGCGGGCTTGCCCGCCGTGTAACCTGATGCAAGAGATTCGCCCCCTTGCGGCCTGTACCGCAAGGGGGCTTCCTGCTGTGCCCGCGTTTTTTATTTTCAGAAAGAGGCGGCGTTATGTATGGGCGGCAGGCTGCAAATCTATTTGAGGGGATACGGCTTTCAGTCAGCTTCCTGCGAGCCGTATCCCCTCAATCCTATCGCAGCCTGCAATTCATACATAACGCTGCCTCTTCCTCATAAAAAGAAACGCGGGCAAAAAAAGAAGCCCCCTTTGCGGGCCCGTCAGGGCGTAAGCAAAGGGGGCCATTTCCTTTCCCAAGGTTCGCCGCGGAACGCGGCGTGCGCGAAATGCCCGCCGCAGGCGCAGACTCAGTCTGCCTGCTCGAGGAGCCAGACGCGCATTTCGCCGGGGCCGCGGTTGCCCCAGGCGAAGTAGGGGATGGCGCGCAGGGAGACGTTCTCCATCTTCGGGGGCTCCTCGCTGTAGAGGGAGGGGCCGGAGGAGAGGCGCAGGCCGGGGAGGGTGAGGGAGACCATGCCGGCGAGCTTCTCCTCGGTGCAGGTTTCCTCGGCGATCGCAGCGGTGCGCGGGATGCGCAGGGCGGAGAGCTGCGCGCCGTTGTCCTTCTGCTCGAAGCAGTAGACGATGGGGCCGCGCGCCAGGGCGACGCAGCCGGCGTCGGCGCGCACATTGGTGTTCGCGTAGATCCTTCTCGTCTCAAGCTTCAGGGTGAGCTCCACCGTGTCGCCGGCCTTCCACGCGCGGGAGAGGTAGGCGTAGCCGTCGCGCAGCTCGGGCTGCAGGCCGTCCGGGGCTTTGATGGACCAGTTTTTGCACCAGGCGGGAATGTGCACGGCGAGGGTGAATTCCTTGTCGGTTTCCACCGTCAGCTTCACGCTGCCGCTCCACGGATAGGAGGACTCGCAGGAGACGACGGCGCCGTTTGCGAAGGCGGCCTTGCCGCCGAGATACGTGTGAGCAAAGACCGTGCTCTCATTCTCGCCCCAGGCATACTGGCCGATGGAGGAGACGAGACGCGCCACGTTCGGCGGGCAGCAGGCGCAGGGATACCAGTTCGGGCGCTCCGGCACCACATGCTTGTATTCGGGCAGCTTGCCGGACACGCCGGGCACAACCTCCAGCGGGTTCACATAGAAGAAGCGGCGGCCATCGAGCTGCATGCCGCTCAGGATGCCGTTGTAAAGCTCCTTCTCGAGGATGTCGGCATACTCGCCCTTTGCCTCGATCTCCAGCATGCGGCGGGCGAAGAAGGCCATGGCCACAGAGGCGCACGTCTCGGCGTAGACGAGGTCGTTCGGCAGCTCATAGTCGGCGGAGAAGGCCTCGCCGTGCACGGTGGAGCCGATGCCGCCCGTCACATACATCCGGCAGTCGACGATGTTCCGCCACAGGCGCTTGCACGCCTCATACATCTCGTCGTCCCCCGCCTCAGAGGCGTAATCCGCCATCGCGGTGTAGAGGTAGGCGGCGCGCACCGCGTGGCCGACGGCCTTGTCCTGCTTCTTGACGGGCGCGTGGTCCTGCGGATACTCGCGGTCGTCCGGATTCATGCCGAAGTGCGTCCAGCCGCGGTTCTCGGCCTCCTCCTTGAAATAGCTCGGCTCCGTGCCGCGCTCCTCGAGGAAATAACCGGCCGTGTCCAGATACTTCTTTTCGCCGGTGAGCCGGTAGAGGCGGATGAGCGCCATTTCAATCTCCTCGTGGCCCGGGTAGCCGCGGCGCTTGTCCTTGCCGAAGAGGGAGCAGATGAGATCGGCGTTCTTCTTCATGATGTCGAGCAGCTCGGTGCGGCCCGCGGCCTCGGCCCACGCCACGGCGGCCTCGAGCATATGGCCCGCGCAGTAGAGCTCGTGGCATTCCTGCAGATCCTGCCACTTGTGGTCGGGCTCCTTCACGGTGAAATAGGTGTCGAGATAGCCGTCCGGCTCCTGCGCGCGGCCGACGAGGGCGATCAGGTCGAGCGCCTCCTTCTCGAGCTTCTCGTCCGGATGCAGGGCCAGAGAGTAGGCCACGGCCTCCAGCCACTTGGCAAGGTCGCTGTCCTGGAAGACAAAGCCGTAGAATTCTCCCTCCTGCTCGCCCGCGGCGATCCGGAAGTTCTCGACGGCGTGGCTCTTCTCAACGCCCGGCACGGCGTCCTCGAGCACCTGCTTCTGGAAGGGGATCACAACCTCGCGCACGAGCGTCTGCACCTTCGACCAGAACGGATCGGAAACCTGGACGCCCTTGAGGTTGATCGAGGGCTGCTGCTTTTTTACCATAGCTGTTTTCTCCTTTTGTATTTGTAATGGTATCAGTCGTGTGTAAGCGGAACAGGAAAACGCGCAAAGCGCTCCCGCGGCGGTCCGGATTGCAAACGCCGCAGGGCCGCTTCGATTTTCTTTGAGAGTGGCCTTATTTCGCGGAGCACTTCCAGAGGAAGCAGCCGTGCGCGGGAATCGCCGCCGTCTCCGGGGCAGGGCCAAGGTCGGCGTGCGCCCACAGGTCGCGGGTGGCGGCGTTCTCCATGCCGAGCTCAGCAAGCGGCAGGGCGAAGCTCTTTTCCTCGTCAGAAAGATTGAAGCCCGCCAGATAGAGGCCGCCGTCCGGCGCGTCGCTTGCCCAGAGGCGGAAGTCGTCCGTCTTCTCGAGCAGGCGCGGGTTCGCGCCCTGCTGGTTGACGGCGATGACCTCGTCGTTCGTCAGCAGCGAGAGCGTCCACTCGTCGTTCTGCGGCAGGTCGCCGCCCACCATCAGCGGGGAGCGGAAGACGCTCCACAGCGTCATCATCGTGAGCTGCTCGTCGCGCGTGAAGTTCGTCATGCGCGGGCGGCGGAAGCCGATGCCGATCATGCCGAGCGGCAGCATGTCGCAGTCCGGCCAGCTGCCGGGGCCGACGTGGGCCTGCCACAGCTCGCAGCGGAAGAACATGTTGCGCAGCAGCTCCCACTTGTCCCAGAAATCGTCCGTCATGCGCCACATGTTGGCGTAGGTTTTCAGGTGCCACGCCTCCTCGATCACGGCCGGGCCGGGCGAGAGGCTGAGCACCATGTCGCGTCCACAGTTTTGGATCGCCTTGGCGATCATCTCGATCTCCTTTGCCGCGGAGTAGGGGTTATCCGTGTAGAGGTTGGTGTTGCAGATGTCGTCCACCTTCACAAAATCCACGCCCCAGGAGGCATAGAGGGCGAAGATGGAGTCGTAGTAGGCCTGCGCGCCGGGGCGCGACGCGTCCACGCCGTACATGTCGCCGTTCCACTTGCAGACGGAGAAGGGCGTTGCGATTTTCTCCGCCGTCACGTCCGTGCCGAGCACGGGCAGATGGGCGTGCACCGCCTGGCGCGGGATGCCGCGCATGATATGGATGCCGAATTTGAGGCCCATCGCGTGGATCTCGTCGGCGATGGGGCGAAAGCCCTTGCCGCCCGCGCTGCTCGGGAAGCGGTTCTCCGCCGGGATCTGGCGGCCGTACTCGTCGAGGCAGAGAGTGGCGAAGGGGCGATATTCGCCCTCCTCCGTGCCGGCCAGCGGCTCAGACCACTGGATGTCGCAGACGACGTACTGCCAGCCGTGCGCTTTCAGGTGGTCGCGCACATAGCGCGCGTTCGCCATCAGCTGCTCCTCGGTCACATTGGCCGCGAAGCAGTCCCAGCTGTTCCAGCCCATGGGCGGCGTCTGCGCCACAGTGTTTGGTTTGATGAACATACTTGTTCCGACTCCTTCCCTCCGGGGCGGCGCGGCCCTCGGCTGCCCGTTTCCCCGGATTATCCTTTCACATTTAAGGTACACTTTTCCCCCGGCTCTGTCAATCATGACTTTTGGGAAAAAGAAATATTTTAGGGTGAGGGAGGCCGCAGCTCGGCCTTGCAATAATCCATCAAGTTTGCTACAATATAATATAGTTATTTGTATATTATAGCAAGGGGTGGACACCGCATCTCTGTTTGTGCGTTTGCCGCGGCGGGGACCGGGGCGCGATTCCGCAGTGGGCGCTGCGGGGCGTTTCGGTCCGCTCTCCCTCGCCATCTATTATATAGGCCGTTCGCCAGTTTTCACAACGGGGAAAACATGAAGGCGCAGTCAGGATCTTGAATCCCATTCACGGATCCCGAAAAACGGGGATTCCGATTCAAATATCCGATGCCGTTTTCTTGGAACCGGCCTGAAGGAGAGAGTCGCCTTGAAAAAACAGCGGAAAAAAGCGAACCGGCGCAGCTTCCATTCCCGCAATACCATGATCATGACCTTCCTTGTCCTTGTCCCGGTTGTTATTGTCGCCACAGTGAACTTTTTTGTCCTTTATTATGCCAACGTCGGCGCGGTGCAGAGCGATCTGCGGCTGCGATCGCAGCAGACCATTGATATTCTCAATACAAATATCGGCTCTATGGAAAAGCTGGTCAGTCAGCGCAGGATGGACACGACGTTTTCCAATGCCGCGCAGAGCAAGATCGGCACAGTGTATTTTCCGATCATCCAGCAGCTGCGGGAGGACTCGATCTGGACGACGTTCTTTTCGAGCGTACGGTTTTACAACCGGGATTCCGGCCTCGTCTATGAGCTCAACCGAGCGCTGACGGAGGAAGACTGCTTCGGAACGCCGCAGAAGATGAACAGCGCGTATTACCGCACCGATGCGCTCGAGCTCAAGCCGTGGGACAGAGCCGCGCTGGAGGAGACGGGGAGCCAGATCCGCGTGATGCGTGTGCGCCATGCAGATGGGGAGGACAGCGGCGTGATGCTGGCGGTCCCTCTCGAGTATCTGTCGAACGAGACGCCGGTATCCTATATGCTGTTTATCGTTTCCGATGAGACGCTGCAAACGCAGATTGGCGCTCTGGAGGGCACAACCTGCGTGCTGTACTTTCAGGACACGCCCATTTATTCGACGGATCCGGCAATTTGCGAGCTTATCTATGAGGGACGCGATCTCCGGGATACGTTCTCCGGCTCCGATATTCTGAGCTTTGGAGAAGGGGAGACGATCCACCTCGAGTGGAAAATCAGCAGCGGCTTTCAGATGAAGCGGGTGCTTCCCACCATTCTGCTGCAGTCAGCCGTCACCTTTGTGGTGATGGCGGTGAGCCTGGCGTTGCTGATGTATGTCTCGCGCAAGAGCTATCAGCCAATCCAGAACCTGCTCAGCCGCCTGCCGCCGCGCCCGGAGACGGAGGGCCCCATCGACGAATTCAAATACATCGACTTCATGCT
>CALWRP010000081.1 GCA_944383955.1 uncultured Clostridia bacterium | reverse complement strand
AGCATTTCATGCTCAAGGAGATCATGGAACAGCCCCGGGTCATCACCGACTGCCTGACCGGACGCGTCTCCGAGGACGGCGCCGGCGGTCTGCGCGTGCACCTGCAGGAACTCGACGCGCTGCCCGTGCCCCGGCGTCTGCACATCGTGGCCTGCGGCACCTCCTACAACGCCGGTCTCTGGGGCCAGCAGCTGCTGGAAAACACCGGCGGCATTCCCACGGATCTCGACATCGCCTCGGAGTTCCGCTACCGCGATCCGCTGCTTCTGCCCGGCGAGGCCGTCATGGTCATCAGCCAGTCCGGCGAGACCGCCGACACCCTTGCCGCCCTCCGGCTGGCCCGCGAGAAGGGCTGTCCCGTCATCGGTCTGTGCAACGTGGTCGGCTCCTCCATCGCGAGGGAGGCCGACGTGGTCCTCTACACCCAGGCCGGACCGGAAATCAGCGTGGCCTCCACCAAGGCCATGTGCAGTCAGATGGCGCTCATCACCCTCATGGCGCTCTATTACGGTCAGCGCCGCAGTCCCGCGGTGTGCGATCAGCAGCTGCTGAAGGCGCTGCGCGCGCTTCCCGAACAGCTCGAAGCCGCCCTGCCCGCCATGCAGGAGAGGGCGGGACAGCTCGCCCTGCGTTTTGCCCTTGCCCGCAGCTTCTTCTATCTCGGCCGCGGTCAGTGTCACGCCCTCGCCCTGGAAGGCGCGCTCAAGCTCAAGGAGCTGTCCTACATCCACGCCGAAGGCTACGCCGCCGGAGAAATGAAGCACGGACCCATCGCTCTCATTGATCCGCAGTTCCCCACCTTCGCCCTCGCCCTCGACAACGAGCTTTTTCCCAAGGTGAAGTCCAACATCCAGGAAGTGCTCGCCAGACAGGGCCGCATCATCGCCCTCGTGCAGGAGAAGGACGGCGGAATCCCCGATCTTTCCGTGGAGGAACTGTGGGTGCTGCCCGCCGCTCATCCCGTGATCTCCGGCTTCTTCGCGCTGCCCGCACTCCAGCTCTTCAGCTATCAGATGGCCGACTATCTCGGCAAGGACGTGGATCAGCCCCGCAATCTGGCCAAGAGCGTCACGGTGGAATAGCAACCTTTCCTTGCCATGACGGCTTTTCGCGGCTACCATGAGTTTCTTCTGTCGTCCCGTCTCCGGTTCGTCCGGATGCGGGACGCTGCGCTCCGGCTTCGGCCGATGCAGCGGAAAACTCCGGTCGCCTCCCGCAGGCGCTGATTCCGCCTTCCTCCGATACCACGGAAACGTCATACGGATGTGTCTATGAAGAAACTTGATCTCAGGCTGATGCTCGACAGAAACCAGTTCGCCGTGAACTACAGGCGCATGTGGCCGTTCATCAAACCCTTCTGGCCCATGGCTCTGCTGTCTCTGCTCATCTGCGTGCCCGTCGGCAGCCTCGACGCCGTCATCGCGCTCTTCCTCAAGCCCTATACCGACGTGGTCGTGGTCGGCAAGAGCATGGAGTCGCCCTGGTACATCCCGCTGCTCATCGTGGGCTTCACCACCGTGCAGGGGCTGCTCAACTTCGGCGGCGCCTACCTCAACGCCTGGGTCGGCGGCAAGCTCACCCTGGGACTCAAGGCCAGACTCTATGAAAAGCTCATCCGCATAGAGCCGGCCTACTTCGACAAGACCACCTCCGGCGAGGTGCTCTTCCGTTTCAACTCCGACGCAGAACTCGCCTGTTCCGGTCTGCTCGGCAATCTCAAGAGCTTTCTGACCAGAGTCTTCTCTTCCGTCGCCCTCATCTGCGTGCTGCTCTACAATTCCTGGCAGCTCTCCATTCTGGCCATCGTCATTCTTGTGGTGGCCGTCGCGCCCCTCACCAAGGTCAAGAAGCTCCTCACCTCCCTCGTTTCCCGCAACAACACCTGCATCTTCCAGCTCAACACCACCTACAACGAAACCTTTTCCGGCAACCGCACCATCGCTGCCTACAATCTGCAGGAGCGTCAGAAGAACCGCTTCAACAGACTGCTTGACGACGTGTTCGGCATCACCGTCGCCATGACGAGGCGTACCGCGTGGATCACGCCCTTCATGCACTTCGTCATCTCCATCGGCCTCGGTCTCGCCATCGCCATGGGCAGCTGGCTCATCGTGCAGGGCACCATTTCCGCGGGCAACTTCGTCTCCTTCATCACCGCGCTGCTCATGCTCTATACGCCGCTCAAGAACATCTCCAGCGTGGCGGTCTCCGTGCAGAATTCCTTCCTGGCCATCGAGCGCGTCTTCAGCCTTCTCGAACGGCCTGAAGTCATCGTGGAAAAGGAACATCCCGTTTCTCTTCCCGCCGTGACGAAGGGCGTGACCTTCGAACATGTCCGCTTCGAGTACAACAAGGGCGTGGAAGTGCTGCACGACATCAATCTCGACGTGCGAGTCGGCGAAATGCTCGCCCTCGTGGGCAATTCCGGCGGCGGCAAGAGCACCCTGGTCAGCCTCATTCCCCGCTTCTACGACGTGACCGGCGGCTGCATACGCATCGACGGCGTGGACATCCGCGACTTCGCCCTGAACGATCTGCGTCAGCACATCGCCGTGGTCTTCCAGGACAATTTCCTCTTCAACGGCACGATCCGCGAGAACATCCTTCTCGGCAACCCCGACGCCACCGACGCCGACATCGAGAAGGCCCTGCACAGCGCGTGTCTGAGCGAGTTCATCGCCTCGCTGGACAAGGGCGTGGAAACCTACATCGGCGAGCGCGGAGTGCTGCTTTCCGGCGGTCAGAAGCAGCGTGTGGCCATTGCCCGCGCCTTCCTCAAGAACGCGCCCATCGTCATTCTTGACGAAGCCACCTCCGCTCTGGACAACAAGTCCGAGGAAATCGTGCAGCGCGCCATCGACAACCT
>CALWRP010000080.1 GCA_944383955.1 uncultured Clostridia bacterium | reverse complement strand
AAAAGGCCCCGCACCCGCGAGGCCCCAAAATCAAAAATCACTTCACCGCATCAGCGCGGAAAAGCTCAATCCGCGCTCATGATACCCCTGCACCAGATACCCCCCGTCAAACTCCCCGCCGCAGATCCGCAGCGTCTCGCCGAGCAGGGCCTCGCTCACATAATCGATCTGTTCATACGCAAACTGCTTCTCCCGCAGCGCCTCGGGCAGAAAGTCCATGGCGATATCTCCGTAAATCGTGTTGTTCAGGTGATGGTTATAGTCAACATCGGAGTACCGAATCTCCCGCACACCGAGCTGCGGCAGCTCCTGCGGGGCGATCTTGTCAATCTTCTCCTCGCGCGGCACCTTTTCGTCAAAGAAGACTCCCTGAGAGAGAAACACCTTCGGCCGCAAAATCTTGTGCTCCACCGGATCGACGGAAACGCTCGTCTGCATCACCCGGATGAGCAGCTCCTCCCCCGACCAGAACTCATAGTCGCGGTAAAACTGCACGCCCATTGTTCCCCGCGGATGCGTGCGGATCTGCAGCTCCTCGCCCAGGAAGGGCAGGCGGCAGATCCTGGCCGCGTTGGAAATGATGAGGAACACCAGTCCCTTTTCCTTCATCGCGGTGTAGCCCATGTTCACCGACTCCAGATGCCGCTCGCTGACCTCCTGGCACACGCGCAGCAGCGCCGAGAGCTTCAGCTTGCTGTTCGGGCCCACATCATACGTCTTGACGCGCATCGGGAGCATATACTCCCGGATCTGTTCCTCCGTGTATTCCATTTTCCACAAACACTTCCTTTTCAAGTGGAAAAGCCGGGCCCTGCTTTCGGGGCCCGGCGCTTCGCTGTTATAAATATGACAGAACGCCGCGCGGGCGGCTGTCCGGGGATGGCGCGGGGCGCTGCACAAAAGCACCGTGCGAGGGGTGCGGTGCGGGCGCGCCGCGTCCCACGGGAGCGACAGCTTCCGTCAGCCCTGCGGCAAAATAATCTCCTGGCCGCCCATATACTTCCTCAAAACCTCCGGTACCGTCACGCTGCCGTCCGCGTTCTGGAACTGCTCCACAATCGCCGGCATCACACGGCTCGTCGCCAGTCCGGATGCGTTCAGCGTATGCGCGAAGTGCAGCTTCCCGTCCGCTCCGCGGTACTTGATGTTGCCTCTCCGCGCCTGGTACGCCCTCGCGTTCGACGCCGAGCTCACCTCTTTATAAATGCCCATGCTCGGGATCCATACCTCAATGTCATACGTCTTCGCCATCGAGAACGAACAGTCGCCCGCCGCCAGCTTGCTCAAACGGTAGTGCAGGCCAAGCTCCTGCACCAGACGCTCCGCCTTGCCTACCAGCTCCTCAAACGCCGCGTCCGAGCCGTCCTCCGTCGTGTACTGCACCATCTCCACCTTGTTGAACTGGTGGCCGCGGATCATGCCGCGCTCCTCCGAGCGGTAGCTGCCCGCCTCTCTGCGGTAGCACGGCGTGTAGGCAATGTACTTCTTCGGCAGCTCGTCCTCCGTGAGGATCTCGTCGCGGTGCAGGTTCACCAGCACCGTCTCCGCCGTCGGCAGCATGAATTTCTTGTCCGCGGACGTCGGGTTCTGGATCCAGTAAACCTCCTCCGCAAACTTCGGGAACTGGCCCGCCACATAGCCGCACTCGTAGTTGAGCATGTGCGGCGGCAGAATCAGCTCATAGCCGTCTGCCAGATGCTCGTTGACAAAGAAATTGAGCAGCGCCCACTCCAGACGCGCGCCCGCGCCGCGGTAGATCCAGGCGCCGTTGCCGCCCACCTTCGCCCCGCGCGGGTAGTCGATCATGCCCAGGCTCTCGCACAGGTCCACATGGTTTTTCGGCTCAAAGTCAAACTTCGGCTGCTCGCCAAAGTAGTGCACCGGCACATTCTGCTCCTTGCCGCCCGCCGCGACGTCCTCGTCCGGCATGTTCGGCAGCCCGAGCATCAGCTCCTGCTGCTTCGCCTCAATCTCGCCCAGCTCGGCGTCCGCCGCCTTGATCTTCTCAGACAGCGCCTTCATCTCCGCCAGCACGGGAGCCACGTCCTCGCCCGCCTTCTTCATCGCCGGGATCTTCTTCGTGCAGGCGTTCTGCTCCGCCTTCATGGCCTCTGTGCTGCCGGTCAGCTCGCGGCGCTTCGCGTCGATCGCGATAATCTCGTCCACCACGGCGTCGAGATCCATCTCGCGCTTTCTGATGTTGGCCTTCACCAAATCGGGATTGGTGCGGATCAGCTTGATATCATTCATCTGTCAGTCTCTCCTCTTTTTTGTTGAACTCTCCCCGCAGAGCTTTCCCCCGCGCGGAGCAAAACGGCTCCTTCGCAGTGCGCCGGCGCCGGAATTGATTCGGTTTTCCTCTGCCCTTTTGCGCCGTCAGGCATAAAAAGGCGCTTCATGGCTCCCGCCATGCCGTTCAGCGCGGCGGCCTCTCACTGGTCGCCGAACAGCTTGAGCAGCTCCGCGAGATCCTCCTCGCCGTAGAACTCAATTTGCAGCGTGCCCTTTTTCTTGTTGCCCTTCACCGCCACGCGGCGGCCCAGGTGCTCATGCAGCGCCAGCTCCACCTCGTCGTAGTAGGGCAGCCGGCGCTTCGGCGCGGGCTGCTGCTCCCTGTTCTCCTGCTGCTCCTTCGCGCTCTGCGCCAGCTTCTCCAGCTGCCGCACAGAGAGGTCCTGCTCCACCGTCAGCTGCGCGGCCCTGCGCATCGATTCCTCGTCCGGGAACGAGAGCAGCGTGCGCGCGTGTCCGGCAGAGAGCACCCCCTCCCCCACCATCTCGCGGATGTCCTCCGGCAGCGCCAGCAGGCGCAGCGCGTTGGCAACCGCCGGGCGGGAGCGGCCCACCGTGCGGGCCACGTCCTCCTGCGTGAAGCCGTATTCCTCAATCAGCGCGTGATAGCCGCCCGCTTCCTCGAGCGGGTTGAGATCCTCGCGCTGCAAATTCTCGATCAGGGCCAGCTGCATGACCTCGCTCTCAGAGAGATCCCGCACCACCGCGGGGACCTCCTGCACGCCGGCCATTCTCGCCGCCCGCCAGCGCCGCTCGCCCGCTACAATCTGGTAGCCTCCCCCGATGAGGGGCCGCACCAAAAGCGGCTGCAGCACGCCGTGCTTGGAGATGGAGTCCGCCAGCTCCGCCAGCGCCTCGTCGTCGAAGCTCTTTCTCGGCTGCGCGCGGTTGGGCTCCATGTCGCTCACCTTGATGGCGACCGCGGAGTTGCTGTCCTCCATATCGTTTTCAGAAAAAATGGCGTCCAGGCCCTTGCCCAAACCGCCCTTCTTTGCTGCCATTCAATCTCCCCTCTCCGTGTTTTCTCGTTCGCTTCTCTCTGCGGAGTGCGCGCCTGCGCGGCCTTGTTTCCGCCTTCCCGCAAAGGAGAGCAGGGGCGCGGCTTTGCTTTTCCCCTCTGCCCCGCCGGTTCTCTTCTGCGGAGTGTGAACCCGTTACGCTTTTCTTATCATTTCCTGTGCCAGGGCGTTGTATGCCGTCGCGCCCTTGCCGCCGCGGTCGTAGTATTGGATCGGCTTGCCGAAGCTCGGCGCCTCAGACAGCCTCACGGTGCGCGGCACCGTTGTGGAGAACACCTTGCGCGGGAAGTATTTCTTCACCTCGTCCACCACCTGCTGCGTCAGGTTCAGCCTGCCGTCATACATTGTCAGCAGCACGCCCTCAATGTCCAGCTGATCGTTGTATTGCCGCTTCACGCGGCGTACTGTGTTCATCAGCTGCGACAAGCCCTCCAGCGCGTAGTATTCGCACTGGATCGGAATCAGCAGCGTGTCCGCCGCGCACAGCGCGTTCGTGGTGATGATGGACAGCGCGGGCGGGCAGTCGATCAGTATGTAGTCATACTTCTCCCGCAGCGCAGCCAGCGCCGTGCGCAAAATTGACTCCCTGTGCTCGCGCTCGATC
Organism: uncultured Clostridia bacterium; assembly: GCA_944383955.1. Classification (GTDB taxonomy): domain Bacteria; phylum Bacillota; class Clostridia; order Oscillospirales; family Acutalibacteraceae; genus Caccousia. Next base: position 570 of record CALWRP010000080.1, on the reverse strand, counting down.
AGCTCAATCTCCGCGCCCACAAGGTCCATACTGGAGGGAATCAGGTCCAAATTCTCATATTCCGTTTTGACGATGACCTCCTCCGGCTTGGCCTCCCCCAGGAGCAGCTGGTAGATCGTCACCTTCTGCCTGCGCCGGTCCACGCCGACGCCGCTCGAGCTGTTGCCCTGCGGGTCCGCGTCCACGAGGAGCGTCTTTTTCTTCTCCAGTCCCAGCGCCGCCGCCAGATTGACCGCCGTCGTCGTCTTGCCGACACCGCCCTTCTGGTTGGCAATCGCGATTATTTTTCCCATCCGTTTCCCTCCTTCCGCACTATTATAGCACGCTTTCCGGAGAGAATAAAGCTATTTTCCTTTTCTGTGGGGGATTTTTCGAATGTTTCACGTGAAACGGGCGTGAAAAACGCCCGACGCGGTTGTGCGTCGGGCGGGCAAGGAGGCGGATTTCTTTTCTTTTGGTGTTATGTGGGTGTTGGGATGTTTGGACGGTGCGGGGGTGGGTGTCCGCTTGTCTTCTCTTTTGCTTTGGTAAGCTTTTGCCCTCGCGCTGGCGCGGGGTCGTTGCGCTTGG
>CALWRP010000079.1 GCA_944383955.1 uncultured Clostridia bacterium | reverse complement strand
CAAGTCACGGCGCGGCCGTGACTTGCGTGCGAAGCATTATTTTACGGTGCACGGCACCGGAAAATAACGCTTCGACAGCCCGGAGATTCTTTTTCCTGCGTGGAAAGAGGTTACGGCCCGCAGTTAGTTTTTGTAGATCGCTGAGCCTCAGCTCCGCCCGTTCCTAGGCTCCTCCTCTGGGGGAGCTGGCTTGACGGCGCGCAAGCGGCGGCAAGACTGAGGGAGTAAGCTGCCGGGAGCAGCGCGGCTGCGGCCGCGCGAAGGAATAAGGAATAAGGAATAGGGAAGAAGTGTGGTGGCTGCTCCGCGCATCGCTCTGAGGCAGCGCGCCCCAGCTCAGCAGGATTAGGCTTCCGCTGCGGAGGAGGTTTCCTGCGCGGCGGCGGCCGCCGCGGCTTCTGCGCGCTCCTCCGCCGTGCGGATCACGCCGTCCTCGCACAGCTCAGCGTCGTAGAAGTAGGCGTCGAGGATATCCTTGACCACGTTCTGGCAATAGCGTCCCGTCGCGCCGTGATCGAGCACCACGGCGAACGCGATCTGCGGATCGTCGGCGGGGGCGTAGCCGATGAACGTGACGTTGTCCGAGCCGCTCGAGCGCTCGGCGGTGCCGGTCTTGCCGGCGATTGCGATCGGGTAGCTGCCGAGCGTCGACTTCGCGCTGCCCTCGGTGATGACGGCCTTCATGCCCTCCTTCACGTAATCGAGGTTCTCCTGGGAGACGCCCACGTTCTCCACGATCTCGAGCTCGATCTCCTCCTTGACCTCCTCGCGGGTGTAGTCCGTGATCTTGCTGATCAGCGTGGCGCGCGGGCGTTCGCCGTTGTTCGCGAGCGTGGCGGCATAGGTGCACAGCTGCAGGGGCGTGAAGGCGTTGTCGGACTGGCCGATGGCCGCGTTGAGCGTCTCGCCCTGATACCAGGTGTCGCGCGAGCCGGGGCCCGCGAGGACGCCGGCGCTCTCGCCGATCTCAATGCCCGTCTTCACGCCGAGGCCGAAGCGCTGGCAGTACAGATTCATCGCCGTAATGCCGAGCTGGTAGCCCGTCTCGAAGAAGAAGACGTTGCACGAATCCGCGAGCGCCGAGCGCAGGGAGATGGCCCCGTGCCAGCCGAGGCACGTCGGCGCGCCGGTGGAGCTGCCGTTGGTGAAGCGCGTGTAGTAGTGGTTGCAGGTGATGATCGTGCTGTTGGTGATCACGCCCTCCTCGAGGGCCGCGCAGGCCACGGCTGGCTTGAAGCAGGAGCCCGGCGTGAAGGTGCCCATGAAGGCCTTGTTCACCAGCGGCGTGCCGAGGGTGTCGTTGGCGAGCTGCGAATAGTAGGCCGCGTCCTCCTGCGCCTGGATCAGGTCGTAGGTGGGATAGGTGCCTGCCGCGAGGACGGCTCCCGTTTTCACGTCCATCACCACGGCCCCGCCCGTGTAGCAGTCCTCGCCGTGGGCGTCGGAGCGGCCGTCGGCGTTGATCGAGTTCTGGTGCTCGCCGTTCTCGCGCGTGGCGAGAATATTTTCCTCCAGCGATTTGTTCACGACCTCCTGGATGCGCTTGTCGATCGTGAGGTAGACCGTGTCGCCCGCCTCCGGGGCCTTTGTCACCGTCTCGCTGGCCACGGAGCCCATGCTGGTGATCTCCACCACCTTTTCGCCGTCCGTGCCGCGCAGCACGTCCTCGAACGCGCTCTCAATGCCGCTGATGCCGATGCTGTCGTCGAAGGCGTAGCCCTTGTCCTTATAGGTGTTCTCCCAGTCCTCCATGGAGGAGAATTTGCCCATGCGGCCCACGATGTGCGGCATGAGCGAGGTGTTCTCATACTCGCGCGTCGTCGTCACCTGGATCGACACGCCGGGCAGCTTCTGCGTGTTCTCGCTCAAAATCGTCACGATCTCGAGCGAGACGTCCTCCGCCATCGTGTAGGGGTGGGAGATGCCGAACTGGTTCTTCGTCATGCTGTAGCGCACGGAGACAATGTCGCGCGTCTCCTCCGGGGAGTAGCCCTCCACCTCATATTTGGCGATGAGGCTGTCCATGCACAGCTGGGCCGAGGCGTAGGAGTTCACATCCGCGTAGTCGCGGCCCTTGAGCGTCTCGATCTCCTTGTCCATGTCCGGCAGGAAAACGTATTCCCCGTTTTCCCACGCGATGGGCAGAATGTCGGTCCACTCCTCCCCCTTCTCGTCAAGCAGGGTGATGATCTGGTGAATCGTCTCGTTTTCCTGTTTCACTGTCTCGTCCATGGTGTCCAGGCGCATGTAGGCCCAGTCCAGCACAATCGCGTAGCCGGTGCGGTTCACGGCCAGCGGTTCCCCGTTCACGTCGAGGATCTCGCCTCTGGCGGCCGTGATCGCCACCGTCGACTGCGTGGAGTTGTCGGCCGTCGTCAGCCAGGTGTCGCCGTTGACGATCTGCCAGTCATAGAGGCGGTACAGATACAGGCCGAAAATGACGGTGAGGAACAGAATACAGAACAGATACCGCCCCAGGGGCCGGTTTTGCTTTTCCATGGAAGCCTCCTTTCGGGGAAACAGGGGGAAACGGGGGTCAGTCCTCGCGCTCGCGCAGGAAGAGGGCCAGCGCGCGGTTGAAGTAGTAGGTCAGCGGCATGAAGAGGAGGGAGTAGCCCATGCGCGGCAGGTAGTGGCGCACATAGGCGTAGCCCGGGAACTCGTAGCCGTAGAGCAGATAGCAGAAAAACCACTGCAGCGAGAGCATGAGAAAAATGCCCAGGATGCCGGCGAGGATCGCCGTGAGCAGGTTGGTGCGGATCAATTCCGCCGCCAGGCAGCCGAGCAGCCAGCACATTGCGCCCAGGAAAAGGGCGTGGAAGCCGAAGGCCGAGCCGAGGCCGAAATCGAGAAAGAGCCCGCACAGCACGCCGAAGGCCATGCCGGAGAGCTCCGTCTCAAAGAAGGCGATCGACAGCGCCGCCGGGATGAGCAGCGTGGGCCGCACGCCGAAGACGGCCGGCAGAAGGCCCGGCGTCTCCTGCACCATGAAGAGCACGAGAATCTCCAGAAAATAGGCGAAGAAGCGGATCCCCTGGTAGCGGCTCATGGCGTCTCCCCCGTTTCCGAGGAGGCGCTGCCCGCCGTGCTCTCAGAGCTCTGCATGGCCTCGCCCTGGCCGAGGAAGGAGGTGATCACCATCACGTCGCGCACCTCGGTCACGTCCACGAAGGGCCGCACCAGCGCGTAGAGCGAGACGTCGTACTCCTCGTGCCCGACGGACTCGATCACGCCTATCTTGAGATTCTGCGGGTAAATGCCGCCCAGGCCGCTCGTCACCACGATGTTCCCGGCCTCGGCCTGCGTCTCGGCGGTGAGGTAGCCGAGCTTGATCAGGCCCTGATCGGAGAGCTGCAGATTGGTGCTGATGACGCCGCTCTCCCCCGTCACCTTGTCGGTGCCGCCCGTCTGGGCCATGCCGCCGAGCCGCGTGTCGGGCGAGAGGATGGTCGTCACCACGGCGGAGATCGAGTTCGCGCTCGAGACCCAGCCCACCACGCCCTCGTCGGTGACGACGGGATCGTTGACCGAGACGCCCGCCGCGGTGCCGCGGTCGATGGTGAAGGTGTAGAAGCTGTTCGGGTCGCGGCCGATCACGGAGGCGGCCACGAGGGTGAAGTCGGGGTTGAGCTCCTTCATGTCGAGATATTGATACAGCTGCGCGTTCTCCTTCTTGAGATCGTAATAGTCGACGAGCTGGCTTTCGAGCTCGGCGATGCGCTGGCGCAGCTGGGCGTTCTCCTCGAGCAGCTCCTCCTTGGAGGCGGAGGCGTCGCGGGCGGCGACGGCGGCGTTGTTCGTCACCAGCGTGCCCACGCGCTGCATGGGGGTGGAGAAGAAGCTGAGCAGGTTGGACGGCGCCTCCCCGCCGAAGCCCGCGGTGAAGAGCATCAGGCACAGCATGGCCGCGCATACCGTCAATAAAATTTTAAAGCTGCGGGTGTGAAACCGATCGTTGTTGTTCATGGTCGCTCCTCTTGATGCAGGCGGTCCTCTCCCGAACGGGGACGCGGCAGGAGAGAACAGGGCTCCCCTGCTCTCCTCTCCTGCCGCGCTTGTCTGTTTCTGTGTTGATTTGTGAGAATCGGGCCGGCCTCGCTCCGGCGTGCGGCCCCTTCCTCAGCGCCGCTCCTCTTATCTGCGGTTGTTCTTGTAGTACACGTTGGGCATCGTGACCTCGAGGCGCTTGCCGGTGCCGTCGACCACGCAGTCGAGCGGGCTGTCGGCCACGTGCACGGGCATGCCGGTCTCGCGCTCCACGAGCTGATCGAGGCCGCGCAGCAGGGCGCCGCCGCCGGTGAGCATGATGCCGTGGTCGATGATGTCGGCGGAGAGCTCCGGGGGCGTCTTCTCCAGCGTGCTCTTGATGGCCTCCACAATGGTGGCGAGCGGGTCGGAGAGGGCCTCGCGGACCTCCTCGGCGGTGATGGTCACGTTCTTCGGCAGGCCGTCCACGAGGTTGCGGCCCTTGATCTCGACGCTGGTGCCGTTGTTGTCCTCCGTGGGATAGGCCGAGCCGATGGCGATCTTGATCTGCTCGGCGGTGCGCTCGCCGATGAGCAGGTTATATTTCTTCTTCACATAGGAGATAATGGACTCGTCGAACTTATCGCCCGCGACGCGCACGGAGCAGGAGGTGACGATATCACCGAGCGAGATGACGGCCACCTCTGCGGTGCCGCCGCCGATATCCACAACCATGGAGCCGGTCGGTTCGGCCACGGGCAGGCCCGCGCCGATGGCGGCGGCCATGGGCTCCTCGATCAGCTCCACCTGGGAAGCGCCGGCCTGGCGGGCGGCGTCCTCCACGGCGCGGCGCTCCACCTCCGTGACACCGGAGGGAATGCACACCACGATGTGGGGCTTGGAGAACATGGTGGAACGAACGACCTTGCGGATGAAATGCTTGAGCATGGTGGCGGTGATATCGAAGTCGGCGATGACGCCGTCCTTGAGCGGACGGACGGCCACGATGGAGCCCGGCGTGCGGCCGATCATTTCCTTAGCCGCCGTGCCGACGGCGAGCACGGTGTCGCTGCGCACGTCCACCGCCACAACGGACGGCTCGCGCATGACGATGCCCTTGCCCTTCATAAACACCAGGGTATTCGCCGTACCGAGGTCAATGCCGATATCCTTGGAAAACATGAATCTATCCCCTTTCCCGCCCCTCGCAGAGAGGCTTCGCAGCGCGCAAAAATCGTATTTGACATAATCGCACAGTCTACCGCTATTATAACCTTTCGAGGGAAAATACACAATAAAAAAAATGTAAATTCGAGGCGGCGCGCGGCGGGAACTTATGGGGAGTTTGACAGTCCCGGCCGGCTCCGGAACGCCCGGATCAGACGCCGAGCGAGCGCAGAATCCTCGCCACGCGCGCCACCGGCAGGCCCACAACGTTGCTGTAGTCCCCGGAGATGCGGCGCACGAGGATCACCCCGCGGCCCTGGATGCCGTAGGCCCCGGCCTTGTCCATCGGCTCGCCGGTGTCGAGGTAGGCCTCGATTTCGGCGGCGGTGAGCGGGTAAAACTCCACCGCCGTGGACTCCGCGCCGCACAGGCGCTTCTCCCCCGCGAGAATGCAGAAGCCGGTGTGCACGGTGTGGCGCTTGCCGGAGAGCGCGCCGAGCATGCGGGCGGCGCCGGCGCGGTCCGCGGGCTTGCCCAGGATGGAGCCGCCGAGATCGACGACGGTGTCGGCCGCCAGGATCACGTCGCCGGGCGAGCGGCGGGAGAGGTATTCCGGCAGCCGGGCGGCGGCGTCCGCCTTGCGGCGGGCCAGCAGCGAGACGGCCTCGCGCGGGGTGAGGCCGCGGGGCAGCGTCTCGTCTGCGTTGGTGGGCAGCACGGCGAAGGAGAACCCGGCCTGCGTGAGCAGATCGCGGCGGCGGGGCGAGGCGGAGGCGAGATACAGCATGGCTTCGGCCTCCTCAGTCTTGGATGTGAATGCGCCCGTAGACGAGGATGGCAATGAGCAGCAGGATCGCCTGCGCCACGTTGAGCGAGATCTGCAGGCCGAAGGTGACGGTCACCACGGCCAGATCGAGGGTGGCGGGGGCCAGGCCGAAGGTGGCCGAGAGGCCGAGCCACGAGAGGAACGAGACGCCCGCCGTCACGCTGCCGATCACCTTGCCCAGGACGATCGCCAGCAACAGCAGGATAATGAGCAGCAGGGTGCGGATCAGTGTCTTTTTCATGTTTTTTCCTCCTTGACGGGCGCGGTGCCGGTCGAGCCGAAGCCGCCCGCGCCGCGCTCGGTTTCGTCGAGCGTCTCCACCTCGCGCACCGGCAGCGCCGGCACGGGAACCACCACCAGCTGGGCGAGGCGCTCGCCGTTTTCCACAATGCAGGGAACGTTTGTGAAATTATAGACCCCGATGTGAATTTCACCCCGGTAGTCGCTGTCGATCACGCCCACGCCGTTGGTGAGCATCAGGCCGCGCTTGACGCCGAGGCTGCTGCGGGCGAAGAGCAGGGCCACGTATTCCGGCCCCGGCAGGGCGATCGCCAGCCCGGTGGGGATCAAGGCCCGGCCGCCGGCGGGGATGGCGAGCGGCCGCTCGAGGCAGGCGGAGAGATCGAGGCCCGCGGAGCCGGGCGTCGCGCGGCGCGGCACGACGGCGTTTTCGCGCAGCTTTTTCAGTTTCAGTTCGTTCATACGGTTCTCCCTTTCTCCTTCACGTCTGCCCTCCGGGCAGCTTCATTCGATTCCGCGGTAGGCGAGCCCGCGCGTCCATTCCCCGGCGGGAGGCTCCCCGGCCAGGCAGCGGCGCAGGATTTCGCCCCACTGCGCCTGCGGCTCCACCGTCAGGCGCGCCACGCCGAAATCGGCGAACGCGAGCTCCGCGGGGCGGTCGCACAGCTCGAGCGGCACGCTGTTGAGCACCTCGCTGCACGCGCCCATGCACTGCACGGGGAAGCGCACGCCGCGGCGGTCGGTCAGCTCCGGCACGCGGCCGGTTTTTTTGCAGTTCAGGCACCCCTTCGGGCCGTTGGCCGCCGGGCAGGCCCGGGTGAGCATCAGCGGCAGGCGGCCGTACACGAGAAGGCCGCGCGGCAGCGTCCCGCCGAGGCGCGCGCCCTGGGTGAGCGTCAGCTCGAAGCTCAGCTCCGTGTCCGCAAGGCCGAACCGCTCATAAAACGCGAGGGCGGCGGTGTTCGTCACGTTCAGCGAGAAGCCGCCGTGCACCGTGAAGCCGCACTCCCGCGCGAGGCGCGCCGCGCCCAGGTTTCCGGCCCAGCAGCGCGTCACGCCGGCCCCGCGGGCGAGGGCCAGGCGGCGTTTGGCCTCCTCCTCCAGCCCGAAGAGGCCGCGCGGCAGCTCCACGGCGAGAGAAAAGCCTTCGGCGAGCAGGCGGCGCAGCTCCTCGGGGGGCGTGTCCCACGGCACATAGCACAGCTCGCAGCGCAGCGCCTCCTCCGGCAGGCAGGAGGAGGGAAAGCGGGCGCGCAGCGGCAGCGGCCCGTCCGCGCGGCGGGGGTGCGGCGGCGCGGAGAACGGCGCGGGGGTGAACGGGATAGCGGGCCTGTCCGCCCGTTTCTCCATCAAAGCGTCAAGCGCCTCGCGGCGCAGCCGGTTGAGCGCGGAGACGGGGAACGACAGCCCCTCCCCGATGCGGCATTCCACCGCCTCGGCAAAGAACGGCGTGCCGCCCGTCTTTTTGAGCTGGGCGGCGCAGCGCTCCGGATCGGCGGGGCGGGTGCGCGCGGGCTCCGGCGGATCGCCGGAGACGGCGGCGGAGAAGCCCTCCGCGTCGGCGGCAGTGAGCGTGAGCGGCTCCCCGGCGCGGGCCGTGAGGGTCATGCGCACCGGCACGCGGGGATACTCCTCGCGGGTGAGCTCGTGCAGCTCGCCGAAGACGGCCCCGGTCGCGGCGGCGGCGTCCTCCTCGCGGCGCGTGCCGAAGAGGGCGCGGGTGCGGCCTCTGCCGGGCGCGTCGAAGAAGCCGGAGGTAAAGCCGGAGCGGGAGAACACGGCCTCCAGGTTTTCGAGCAGGCGCGGCGGGATCGGCTCCCCGTCCGCGGCGCGGCGGCACGCGGCGACGGCGGCGGCCACATATTCGGGCCGCTTCATGCGCCCCTCGATCTTCGCGCTCATCACCCCGGCGGCCTCCAGCTCGGAGAGGCGGGTGATGAGCGAGAGGTCGCGCAGGCTCAGATCGTGGCCGGTGCCGCCCTCGCAGGAGAAGGGCAGGCGGCACGTCTGGGCGCACATGCCGCGGTTGCCGCTGCGCGAGCCGAGCATGGCGCTGAAATAGCACTGGCCGGAGACGGACATGCACAGCGCGCCGTGCACGAAGCTCTCAAGCTCGATGGACACGGCCCCGCGCGTCTCGCGGAGCTCCTTCGCCGTCATTTCCCGGGCAAGCACGGCGCGGGTCATGCCGGCCTCCTGCACGGCGGCGGCCCCGGAGGGCGTGTGCAGGCTCATCTGGGTGGAGGCGTGCAGCGGCAGCTCCGGCGCGCAGGCTCTCAGGCGCAGCAAAAGGCCCGTATCCTGCACGAGGACGGCGTCCACGGGCAGGGTACAGGCAAAGCGGACGAAATCGACGGCGCGCTCGAGCTCCTCGTCGCGCAGCAGGGTGTTCACGGCCAGGTGGACGCGCACGCCGCGGGCGTGGCAGTAGCGGACGGCATCGCGCAGGGCGTCGTCGTCAAAATTATGGGCGAAGGCGCGCGCCGAGAAGGCTCCGCCGCCGAGGTAGACGGCGTCGGCCCCGGCCCGCACCGCGGCCTGCAGGCTCTCGGGCGACCCGGCGGGGGCAAGAATTTCCATCTGCCTCACTCCTCGTCCGATTTTTTCTCAAAGAAGGAGATGAAGCCCTTCTCGGCGTCGGGATCCGGCTCGGTCACCGTCGGCAGAGAGGAGAGAGCCTCCTGGGCGGCCTGGCGGGCGGCGGCGCGGTCCTGGCGGGCGGGGCGCGCGGGGGAGACCGGCGCGGCGGGCTGGGCGGCCTGCGCGGGCTCGGCGGGCTCGGCGGAGAGGCGGGCGCGCAGCGTGTGCAGCTCGCGGCTCAGGCGGTCGATCTCGCGGCGGGCCTCGTCGGCCTCCATGCGGGCGCGGGAGGCGTCCTCCACATAGTTCTTGATCTGGGAGCGCAGATTGTCCGCGGCGGCCTGCGCCTTGTGGGAATCGTCGCAGAAATTGAGGGCGGCGAAGACGGCGGCGGCCGCGACGGAGATCCGGTCGTTCTGCTTGCGCATGGAGTTGATGGAGCGAGCGACGTCCGCGCCGATTGCGCGGATATATTCCTCGCTGTCGTCGCTGGAGATCACGCACTCCACGCCGCAGATCTCCAGACGGATTTTGTTTTTGCTCAAAGCCTGTCACCCTTTCCGGCTTCGCCTCCGGAGAGGCGGTGTTTGTTATCCTTTATCATAGCACGAAACGGCGGGAGGCATCAAGCCATTCCGCGGAAACTTGCGAAGGAAGTTGAGAAAGGGTTGAAAAATGGGTGATAGGATAGAGAACGCTGGCGCGGAGCGCGTCTTCCGCCGCCGCGCTTCGCCGCTTTCCCCTTGCTTCCTCCCCCGGTTTGTTATACAATGGGGGTACCCTCCGCGGACGGCGGTCCGCAAAGAGAGGTTTCCCCGCGTTTTTATGGGGGCGGGGAAAAGAGGAAGAAGATGCAAGAGAGAATTTTATGAAATTATGAGGTTTTTGGATGAGACTGTATTTTTCGAGTAAACTCAAAAAGAATCTGTTCCCGATCCTGACGATCTCGATCACCATGATCTTCGTGCTGTACTTTCTGCTCTCGAACGGCGGCGTGCAGAACCTGGGCGAGATCCTGCTGCGCCTGCGCTGGGAGTGGCTGGCGCTGGCCGTGGCGGCGGCGGGCGGCACGCTTCTGCTCGAGGGCTACACGCTGAATCTGTTCTGCCGCCACGTGTGCCCCTGGTGGAGCTTCGGCCGTTCGTTCTCCGTGGGCATGACGGGGCTGTTCTACAGCGCCATCACCCCGTTCTCCACCGGCGGCCAGCCCATGCAGATCTACGCCATGAACAAGATGGGCCTGGACACCGGCAAGGCCGGCAGCATCATCGCCATGAAGACGCTCGTCTACCAGGCGGTGATGGTGCTCTACTCCCTGCTGCTCGTCTCCACGCAGCTCGGCTTCTTCCAGCGGAACATCAGCAATTTCTCGTTCGTCACGATGATCGGCCTGCTCTCGAACAGCGTGTTCATTGCAGCCGTGCTCACCTTCACCGTCAGCGCGGGCGGCACAGACCGCGTGCTGCGCTTTCTGCTGCGCCTGCTGTACCGCATGCGCATTGTGCGCCATCCGGTGCAGCGCTACCAGCGCATCCACGCCCAGCTCTCCATGTTCCACAAGAGCGCGGGCATCATGGGCCGCTCCTTCCGGCTCTACTTCACCACCGCCATTCTCACGGCGCTGCAAATCACGGTCAACAGCCTGATCTCCTACTTCATCTATCTGAGTTTCGCCCTGCCCCCGGAGAACATCTCCGTGGTCACGATGGTGGCGGCGCAGGTGTTCGTCGCCATGGTGTCAGCCTTCGTCCCCCTCCCCGGCGCGTCCGGCGGCGCGGAGGGCTCCTTCGTCATCTTCTTCGGCAAATTCTTCGGCCAGGACATCGTCCCCGCCATGTTCCTCTGGCGCATCCTCACCTATTACGTCAACATCGCCCTCGGCTGCTTCTTCTCCGCCTGGGGAGGAAAGAGATACGCGCAGCGCGGCGACGCCGCGCTGCGCGAGGGAAGAGGGAAGAGGGAATAGGGAAGAGGTGTGATGGCGTGCAAGTCACGGCGTGGCCGTGACTTGCGTCTGAAACATCAATTTGCGGTGCGAACGCACCGGAAATTGACGTTTCAGCAGCTAAGGCAACACCGCATAATCCCAGGTGGTGTAGCGTGCCAAAAAATTTTTTGTGAGATGATCCAAAAAGCGCAGGCAATCCTTGCCGGATTGGCGAGCATTTTTGGAAAATATCACGGAAAATTTT
>CALWRP010000078.1 GCA_944383955.1 uncultured Clostridia bacterium | reverse complement strand
GCAGGCGGCGGATGCGCTCCTTCTGCTGCTTTTTGACCTCCATCATGCGGTCGAGATTCTTTTTCATGCGCTGTCTCCCCTTTCCGGTTCCATTATAGCGGGAAAGCGGAAAAAAAGCAATCGGCGGACCTGCGGCAGATGGCCCTCATCATCATCCTGCTCAAGGCCGGGCTCTCGCTCAACCTCGACGATCTCAAAAAGGTGGGCCGCCCCGCCGTGCTGATGGCCTTCGTGCCGGCCACCTGCGAGATCCTCGCCTTCACCCTCTTCGCCCCCGCCCTGCTCGGCGTTTCGCGGATTGAGGCGGCGCTTCTCGGCGCGGTGATTGGGGCCGTCTCCCCGGCCATTGTCGTGCCGCGGATGGTGCAGCTGATGGAGAGCGGCTGGGGTACGGAGAAGAGCATCCCCCAGCTGATTCTGGCGGGCGCTTCATGCGACGACGTTTACGTGATCGTGCTGTTCACCACCCTCACCACCATGGCGCAGGGCGGACAGGCCGCCGCCGCCGGCCTGATCTCCATCCCCGTCTCGGTGGTGCTGGGCGTGCTGCTGGGAGCGGCCTGCGGCTGGCTGCTGGGCCGCTTCTTCGAGACGGCCTTCGCGCGCCGCCGCTATGTGCGCAACAGCACCAAGGTTATCGTCATCCTCGGCCTCTCGTTTCTCCTGATTGCGGCGGAGAACGCGCTCAAGGGCTTCGTGCCCCTCTCCGGGCTGCTGGCCGTGGTGAGCATGGCCTGCGTCCTGCGGCGGGGAAGCACCGCTTTTGTCTCCAAACGCCTCTCGGAAAAATTCGGCAAGCTGTGGATCGCGGCGGAGCTTCTGCTCTTTGTGCTCGTGGGCGCGGCGGTCGACATCCGCTACACGGTGGAGGCCGGGGCCGCGGCGCTGCTGATGCTCCTCATTTCCCTGCTTTTCCGCTCTCTCGGGGTGGCGCTGTGCACGGCGCGCACGCCGCTCACCGCAAAGGAACGCCTCTTCTGCGCCATCGCTTATCTGCCCAAGGCCACGGTGCAGGCGGCCATCGGCTCCGTGCCCCTCGCCCTGGGCCTGCCGTGCGGCCAGCTCGTCCTCTCCGTGGCGGTGCTCGCGATTCTCGTCACGGCCCCGCTGGGCGCGTTCGGGATCGATCTGACGTTTCGCCGGCTGCTGCAAAAGGAGGGGCGCGCCGATCAGCGCGAGGGGTGACGGCGGCGCAGCTCCTCTGCGCCGGCGGCACGGCCCGTGGCCTCGAGGCGCTCGAGATAGGCCGGAAGGAGACCCTCGGCGGCATGGAAGGGGCCGCCCTCGTGCAGAACCGTCCAGAGCGGATCGATCTGGCTGTCTGAGCGCAGCATCTGCTCGTCGTGCCAGTCGAGAATGAGCTTTGCGCCCCGGGCGCAGAGCTCCGGCTGCTCCGCGCTCAGATCCCGCTGCTCGTGGGGATCCTGCGCGATGTTGTACAGCTGCTCGCGCGGGAAGAGGTGGTAGCCGTCGTGGTAGGTGCGGATGTAGAGCCAGTCGCCGAAGCGCGCGGAGCGCTGGCAGACGTGGGCCATCTGCGAGAGGACGAGGCTTTCGCGCCCGCAGTCCTCTCCGGTGCGGACGGCCTGCGCGTAGCTCTGCCCATCCCAGTTGTCCGATTTTGCCACGCCGAGGAGCTCCGCCATCGTGGGCAGGAGATCGAGATTGTAGTGCAGGCCGCTCTCGGCCGCGCCCCTTGCGCCGCCCGGCCACTTGAGAATGAACGGGATGTGACAGGTCGGCTCGTCCGCCGTGCCGTGCTCGCCGTAGATGCCGAGCTCGCCCATGTTCTCGCCGTGGTCGGAGGTGATGAGGATCGCCGTGTCGTCATACAAATTGTGCGCGCGCAGCCAGCCGAACAGCTCGCCGACAAGGGAATCCATATAGCGGATGCCGCAGTCGTAGCCGTCGAAGACGCGGCGCAGCTCCTCATAGCGCTCCACCTTGCCGGGGGCGCGCGGGTAGCGCGGGTCCTCGGCGTCGTCGTACATGTTCAGATCGCGCAGCGTGTGCGGGCCGGTCGCGGCGCGGTGGGCGGCGAAGACCTCCGGCGTGATCCAGGGGGCATAGGGCTCTGAGGCGAAGGGATCGCCGAAGGAGGCGGGCGCGCGGTACGGCGTGTGCGGATCCCAGAAATGCACATGCAGGAACCAGTTGTCCTCCTCACCGCGGCGGTTGAGCCAGTCGAGGGCCACGGGCAGCACCTTCTCCCCCGACTCCATGCCGCCGTCGCCGACATTGTAGCACTCCTGGAAGCCGGCGTTGAACCACCACGACGAATGGCGCTCCGCGAAGGTGCTCACCGAGGCGGTGTACAGGCCGGCGCGGCGGAAGATGTTGTGAAAGCTCCAGTTGTCCACCGCGTCGCGGAAGCCGCGGCTCATGCCCGTGAGGCGGCGATCCGCCGCCGTGCCGCCGTGGCCGACCGCGCCGTTGCGGATGCCGAACATGCCGCTGACCAGGGCCGCGCGCGAGGGCAGGCAGGGCGCGTCCGAGCAGTAATAGCGGTCAAAGCGCACGCCGTCGCGGCAGACGGCGTCGATGTTCGGGGTGGTCTCGCGGGGGTAGCCGTAGCAGCTCATGTGGTCGGGGCGCAAAGTGTCGATGTCCAGCATCAAAATTCTCATGGTAAAGCCTCCCTTTCTGTGCTATGATACTTGTAGATTCCGGAGCCGTTGAGCCCTCTTTTCCTTCTTATCATACACCACCGCCGCCGAACGGAAAAGCAGGCTTTTCTCCGGCTTTAGCACAATATGAAACACTCAGGGGGGAGGCAACCGCATTGCACGCGCAGGAGAACACCCGCACCGCGGGCCGCTATGAGGACGTGGACATGAGCGACAGCACGCTCCCGGTGAGGGTGCTGATGCGCAGAACGGGCCGCGAGAGCTTCGGCTGCGATTTTCACTGGCATGAGGAGCTCGAGTTCTACTACGTGACGCAGGGCGGCGTCCTGCTGCTCTGCGGGGGCAGGCGGCAGTGGCTGCACGCGGGGGAGGCGGGCTTTGTCAACTGGTGCCAGCTGCACCGCGGCGTGGAATTCCTTGAGGACACGCGCCACTATATCGTGCAGATCAGCCCCCGCCTGTTCGCCGAGGAGACGCTCCTGCCGCCGGGCGCGAAAGCGCCGTGCAGCTATCTGTCCTTTCTCATCGCGCAGGGAAGCCGCGCTCCCCTGCTCTTTTCCGGCGTTCCGGCGCTCACCGGGGCTCTGGCCGAGCTGATCGGCCTCTGGGAGATGGACGGCCCGGCCATCCGCCTGAAGCGAAAGGCCGCCGTCTGGAAGCTGCTGGCCGCCCTTGCGGACAGCCTGCTGGAGCATGCCCCGGACGCGGGCGCGCCGGAGGGCGCGGGCGATCTGCTCTCCCTTGCGCACGTGCGCAGCCTGCTGCTCTATCTCTCCTCGTCGTATCAGGATCCGGAGCTCGTCACCCTTCCCGCGCTGAGCCGGCGCTTCGGCCTCTCCGCGCAGTATCTGTGCCGCATCTTCCGGCGGCACACCGGCATGACGATCGTCTCCTACCTGCAGGAGCTGCGCTGCACGCAGGCCGCGGCTCTGATCGGCGAGGGAGCCTCCCTGCGCCGGGCCGCGGAGCTGACCGGCTTTCAGGATTACAACTATTTCTCCCGCATTTTTAAAAAGCGGATGGGGCACTCCCCTCTCTCGCTGACGCGGGAGGGGAAAGCCTAGCCCGGAAAACGAAGCGCCTTCCGCCGCAGGAGCAAGGCCGCGCACGACTCTGCCCGTATCCATACGCAAAAGGCATGGATCATGATAAAGGATAAGTATTTTACATAAGAGAAAAGCGGTGGTAACCTACAAGCAGGAACAAGCCCGCAGACGCGGCGGCGTCCGCCTCGTTCCCCGCCAACCTCAGGAACGCAGACTGCCTCTCTTTGTTCACCTCGCCGCTCCTTGCCGGCGCATGGGAAAGCAGCCGTCATCCCGGGCATCCGCGCAGGGCGCCAACGCTCCGAACGCTGTGAAAACCGCCGCAGGCATCGTTGTCCCGGAGGAGCCCTTCTCCGCGGAGGAGGAAGCCCCGGGCTATGACCCTGTGGCGGGAGAACTTATCCTCCGCCGGACATGGGGCAACCTCGCCGTTCTGACGGAGGAGCTTCCCTTCATGGACGACGCCGTGCCCATCGGCTATGCGGAGAGCGGGCTTGGGGTTCTCCAGGAACAAACAGAGGATTTTTCCGGCGTGCTCGAGCTGCTGCCGCAGGAATAGCGGCCTCCGGTTCCGGTGGGGGCGTTCCGCCGGGCGCTCCCTTGCGCGCGGGATTCGAGCATGCTATACTGGGGAGCATCAAAACGAGGTGATGAACAATGGAGCTGCGCACCCTGCGCTACTTTCTGACAACGGCTGCGGAGAAGAATATCACGCGCGCCGCCGACGTGCTGCATGTGACGCAGCCCACGCTCAGCCGGCAGCTGATGGAGCTGGAGCGGGAGCTCGGCTCCACGCTGATGGTGCGCGGCAGAAAGGGGCTGACGCTCACCGAGGACGGCCTGCTTCTCCGGCAGCGCGCGGAGGAGATTGTGGAGCTGGCGGATCGTCTCGAGCGGCAGTTCGCGGAGAGAAGCGAGACGGTCGGCGGGATTGTCAGCATCGGCGCTTCCGAGGCTGTCGGCAGCCGCACGATGGCAAAGCTGATCCGCAGGCTTTCGGAGCGGTATCCCCTGATCCGGTTCCACCTGTACAACGAGACAGCGGACAATATCAGAGACAAGCTGGACAAGGGGCTTGTCGATCTGGGGCTGATGCTCGAGCCGGTGGACGTGCGGCGCTATGAGTGTTTCCGCCTGCCGCAAAAGGAGGCCTGGGGCGTTCTGCTGCGAGCCGATCACCCGCTGGCGGCAAACGAATCCGTCTCCCCGCAGGACGCCGCCCGCTGGCCGCTGATTCTCCCGCTGCGGGAGAGCGCGCGGGAGGAAATTCTGGCCTGGATCGGAAAAGAGGAGAAGGAGCTGCGCATCCCGCTGAGCTACACGCTTTTGTCCAACGCCGTTCTGCTGGTGGAGGAGGGGCTCGGCTGCGCCTTCTGCCTCGACGGCGCGCTCGCCGTGCGCAGCAGCCCCCAGCTGAAATTCGTCCCCATCCGCCCGGAAAAAACCACGCGGAGCGTGCTGGTGTGGAAGAAGAATCAGCTCTTCCCGCCCGCCGTCTCCCTGCTGATTGAGGAAATCCGCACGCTGCGCGGGCAGACGCCTTGACGCGCGCAGCTCACACACGGACGGGGGCGTGAGAAGGAGCTCTGTGGAGCGCACCGCGCCTCCCCGTCTATGCCGGAGAGGCGTTTTTCCAGTGGGGAGCCCTCCGGCCAACATCAGCGGAGCCGCCGGTTCCGCGCAACCGAAAGAGAAGGGAGAAGCCTTATGACCAGAGAGGAAAAGACAGAGCGGACCGTGCAGGAGCTGTTTCACACCCACGCCGCAAACGGCGTGGGGCCGGACGGCGGCTTCATGCAGATTTTGCAGGGGTTTATTTTCGGAGACGTCTGCAGCACCGGGAGCCTGAACAGCCAGATGCGCGAGCTGGTCACCGTCACGGTGCTGACCACGCTCAGCGCCCTGCCGCAGCTCAAGGCTCACGTGCAGGCCAGCCTCAACGCGGGCTGCACCCCCGTGCAGCTGCGGGAGGCCGTGTATCAGTGCGCCCCCTTTATCGGCTTCCCCCGGACGCTCAACGCCATCGGCGCGATGAACGAGGTGTTCTCCGCAAACGGCGTCCCGCTGCCTCTGCCGGAGGAGAAGGCGGAGGCCTCCCGGGAAGCGCGCTTTCAAAGAGGGGCGGCGCTGCAGGCCCCGCTCTACGGCGATGAGATCGAGCGCCGGTACGCCTGGCTGCCCGGCGAATTCGCCCAGGCGGTGCCGCGCTTTCTGACGGAGCTGTGCTTCGGGGATTTCTTTTCCCGCCCCGGGCTGGACGGCAGAACCAGAGAGCTGCTCACCGTGGTGCTGCTCGCCGCCCTGGGCGGCGCCGACATGCAGGTGAAGAGCCATGTGCAGGGCGCTCTGCGGGCCGGCAGCACCAGAGAGGAAATCGTCTGCGCGCTGGTGCACGCCGGCGCCTATATGGGCTTTCCGCGCCTGTTCAACGCGCTCAACGCCTGCAGGGAGCTGCTGGCGGAGGAGCCCGCAGGCGCGGCGCAGCCCTGAGGAGGGATCCCGATGTTTGAAAACAAGGTTGCCGTCGTCACCGGCGGCGCGAAGGGCATCGGCAAGGCAATTGCCGGCGAGTTCCGCAGAGAGGGCGCCCGCGTGTGCGTCATCGATCTGCTGCCCAACGACTATTATGTGGGCGATGTGGGCGAAAAGACGGTTCTGGAGGACTTCGCCCGCCGCGTCCTCGGCGACTTCGGCCATGTGGACTATCTCATCAACAACACGCCGCCCCTGATGAAGGGGCTTGACGCATGCAGCTATGAGGAATTCAATCAGGCGCTGCGGGTGGGCGTGACCGCCCCGTTCTACCTCGCCAAGCTGTTCGCGCCCTGTTTCGCCCCCGGGGCGGCCATCGTGAACATCTCCTCCTCCCGCGACCGGATGAGCCAGCCGCAGACGGAGAGCTACACGGCGGCGAAGGGCGGGATCTCCGCGCTCACCCATGCTCTGGCGGTCAGCCTTGCCGGCAGGGTGCGGGTCAACTCCATCTCCCCGGGCTGGATCGACACCGACTACACCGTCTATGAGGGGCCGGACGCTTTCCAGCAGCCCGCCGGCCGGGTGGGCAATCCGATGGACATCGCCGCCATGACGCTGTTCCTCTGCTCCGACAAGGCCGGCTTCCTCACCGGGGAAAATATCTGCATCGACGGCGGCATGACCCGCCAGATGATCTACCACAACGACTTTGGCTGGACGCTGGAGGGAGGGAGGCAGCCGTGAAAACCGCCGTCTGCTATTACTCCCGCCACCACGGCAACACCCTGAAGGTTCTGCGGGCCATGGCGCAGGAGGGGGAGATCGACCTCATCGACGTGACCGCCCGCCGGGCGGTGCATCTGGAGGAATACGACTGCGTCGGACTTGCCTCCGGTATTTACGGCTTTGCCTTCGAGAAATCCGTGCTGGAATTCGCCCGCCGGTATCTGCCGGCCGGGAAGCCGGTCTTCTTCGTCTACACCTACGGCGTCGCCAAGGGCGAGGGGGCGAAGTCGCCCGCGGCGATCGCCGGAGAAAAGGGCTGCCCGATACTCGGCGAATTCAGCTGCCGGGGCTACGACACCTTCGGTCCTCTCCGCCTGGTGGGCGGCATCGCCAAGGGCCGCCCGGACACCGGGGAGCTCGAGAGCGCCCGCAGCTTTTTCCGCGGGCTAAAGAAGCGGCTGGAACAGGGGAACACGCCGTGAGGCTCGCCGCTGCGCAGGGGGAACCGAATGCGCTCCGAAGCTGCCAACGAGCAAAACCGAAAAGCTTCGCCCGCCTTTTCAAAGGGCGCCAGCCGGAGATTTTTCTCATTTCGCATCGGGCCGCTGAAGCGCCTTTTGCCGGACGGCGGCGCGCACCGGGTACATTCCCGCATCCAGCCTTTCCTGAAAAGTGAAAGCTCCCGCAGCGCGGCGGCGCTGCGGGAGCTTTCTGTCTGTGTGCAAAAGCGGGAGCCGCCTCACCGGGGCAGGAAAAGGGAGATCAGCACGGTGAGGATGCCGGAGATGGAGAGCGAGATGCCGCTCATCGCGCCCTGCACCTCGCCGAGCTCGAGCGCCTTCGAGGTGCCGACGGCATGGCTGGCCGCGCCAAGGCCGACGCCCGCGGCGATCGGGTTTTTGACGCGGAAGACACGGATCAGAAGCGGGGCCGCCACCGCGCCCAGAATGCCGGTGATGACGACCATCGCCACGGTGATCGGCACAATCCCGCCCGCCTGCTCGGAAATCTCCATCGCGATCGGCGTGGTGACGGATTTCGGCAGCAGCGAGGCGGTGAGGGCGTCGTCGAGGCCGAAGAGACGGCAGAGCAGGAAAACACTGCCCATGGAGGTGACGCAGCCCGCCAGGCAGCCGAGGAGGATCGGCAGGAAATTCTTCCGGAGCAGCTCGAGCTGGCGGTAGATGGAAAGAGCCAGCGCCGCCGTGGCGGGGCCGAGGAACATGGAGATGAAGTCGCCGCCCTCGTCGAAATTTTCAAGCGGGATGTGGAAGACCTCGAGCAAGGCGATCGTCAGGCCGATGGCGATGAGAAGCGGGTTGACGATCGGCGAGCGCAGTTTTTTGTTCAGGGCGACGCCCGCCGCGAAGGTGACGATGCACAGGGAGACGCCGAACATCGGCGAGCTGGTGATGGTCTGGAAAATCTCACTCATCGCTGCCGCCCCCCTTCCTGTTCTGCAGCCACAGCACGAGCCGCACCGTGCCGGAGGAGGCCGCGAAGGTGAGCACCGTCGTCACCACGCAGATGACGGCGAGCGGGCCCAAATTTACCAGCAGGAGCGGGAGCTGCTCGACAATGCCGACGCCCGCCGGAATGAAAAAGAAAGCCATGTTGCCGAGGAGGAAATCCGATTTCTTCTCGATGTGTTCCGGACGAATCCATTTCAGGAGCAGGCAGACAAAAAGCAGAAGCATGGCGAGAATGCTGCCCGGCACGGGAATCGGAAGCAAAGCGGAGAGGAACTCCCCCGCCAGACAGATGAGAAAGAAGATACCGATTTGCACAATGATTTGCATGGAAGCCACCTCGACGCGATTTCGCCCGCCGTGCGGCGGGCGTTTTTTTCATCATAGCAAGTTCGGCTCCGCCGGTCAATCTGAAAAGGGACGAAATCTTTTCCCCATTTTGCTCTCATTTTGTGAAACGAACCGCCGGAGACAGGAATCCCCGCGCGGTCCGGAGACTGCGCGGGGAAAACCTCTCATCGTGTGAGCACGCCGTTGTCCGTCTGCAGCAGAATGAGGATCTGTTCCTCGTAGCCGGTCTCGGCGTTGATATAGACGAGCACCTGCTCGCCGTTCTGGCCCTCGCAGTGGAACTCGTAGGTGAGCACCTCGTTGAGGCCGGCCGTCGGGATCAGGGCCAGCCGGCCCTCGTCCGGGGTGAGATAGGGGCTGACGCTCTCTCTGGCCTCGTCCGCCGTGAGGGCGACTTGGGAGAGATCGCGGTCTGTGTGGTTCATCAGGAAGCCGGAGGCGTTATACTCGACGACGCCCCCGTTGTCGAGAGCCACGGAAACCTTGACAAGGTCGGGGTAGCAGATGACGCCGTCCTGCTCATAGGCGTAGTTGATGGTGCACACGCCGTCGCTCACGACGTAGTAGCTCTCCTTCATGTCCGTCATGCCGCGGCTCTCGAGGAAGGCGGCGGCGGCCGCCTTGGCCTGCTCCTCGTCGAGCGTCTGCTCCCCCGCCTCCCGCGCGTCAATCAGGGAGACAACATGGCCGCCGAGGCGCGAGACGGTGATCCGCTGCGTGCCGCGGGAGAAATTGTAGGTGGCGAGGTTGCCGGCCGTGTCGCCGTCGTGGCTGAGCTCATCCTGAGGCACGCCGAGGAAGTCGGCGGCGCACTTCTGCGCGTTGCCCTGGGGCAGCTCCTCCTCGCCCTCGAGAAAGACCGGCTGGCGCTGGGCGATGTGGTCGGAGAAGGGACCGTCGTAAATCAGCGTGGGGTAATCGGCGAACTCGTCGGAGGTATCCTTGAAATTATCCGAGGAGCCGCTGCTGAAATCGGGATCCGCGTTCCGCAGGCTCTCCTGCAGGCGGGAGGCGTACTCGCTGAGCTGCTGGAGAGAGGCGTACTCCTCCTCGGTAATTGTCCCGCCCGCCGAGATGCGCGCGGAGAGGCTCATCGCGAAGTCGCCCGCCTGGGTGATAAAGCGGCTGGCCTCGAAGAGCGAGCCGTCGGAGACGGGCAGCACGGCCAGCGCCCCCTTGGCCAGGCTCGCCTCCCGCATGACGCGGGCCGCCAGGCCGTTCTGCTGCGTGGGCGTGTTGGCGTACAGGCTCTTCTCCAGCGTCACCTGCATGGAGGAGACGCAGTCGTTGAGATCGCCGAGCGCCCGGTCGTAGGTGTACTGCAGATCGCGGCGCAGCCGCGCCGCCTCCACATAGCCGCTGATGGTGGTGCCTGCCAGGACAAGAAAGGCCGCCGCGATAAACGTCATCATTCTGATTCGATTCCTTCTCTTTCGTTCCACATTGTCACATCCTCTTGCGTGTACTCTGCGGATAGTGTTTGCCGGAGTTTTCCGCTTTATCCGTTTTCTTTTGCGCAAAAAAGGCATACAATGAAAAACGGCAGGCAAGGCCCCGCACGGCCGCCTGCCGGGAGAGGAGAATCGACATGAAAAGACCGATCATCGGGCTGACGCCCACCATTGAGGAGGGGGAACGCCCCCGGATGGAGACGAGGCTGCACTATGTGCGGGCCGTCGAGGCGGCCGGAGGCGCGCCGGTGCTGCTGCCTCCCCTGCGGGAGGAGGCCCTGCGCGCCGCCGCCGCGGCCTGCGACGGCTTCCTGTTCACCGGCGGCGTCGACGTGCACCCCGGCCGCTACGGCGAGGAGACGCTGCCCGCCTGCGGGGAGATCTCCGCGCTGCGCGACGAGATGGAGCTGACCGTGCTGCGCCTTGCCCTGGAACGCGGCAGCCCCGTGCTCGGCATCTGCCGCGGCATCCAGCTGCTCAACGTGGGCCTGGGCGGGACGCTGTGGCAGGATCTGCCCTCGCAGACGGACTCCGCCGTCTGCCACAGCCAGGAGCCGCCCTATGAAAAACCGGCGCACACGGTGCGGATCGCCGAAGATTCCCCGCTTTATTCGCTGATGGGAACGCAGGAGGCCGCCGTGAACAGCACCCACCATCAGGCCGTGCGCGCAGCGGCTCCCTCCCTGCGCGTTGCCGCCGCGGCCCCGGACGGGGTGATCGAGGCGCTCTGGAGGCCTCACAGCCGCTTTTTCCTGGCGGTGCAGTGGCACCCCGAATATCTCTTCCTGCACGATGCGGGCGCGGCCGCTCTCTTCCGCGCCCTGGTGGAGGCGTGCGGGGGTTAAACGCGCGCCTTATCTTTCGCCTGCTCCGCGTGGCGCACGAAGAGCTCGCGCACGCCGGCATATTCGCCAAGGCCGCGGCGCACAGGCGTCACCGCGACGCCGTCCGCCTCCAGCCTGGCCTGCCACGACGGCGCTTCGCCGAACAGATCGTGCACGGCGTGGTCGCCCGCCACGATCAGCAGCGGGGCCAGCGCCACCCGGCGCACGCCGTCGCGGCGCAGCAGGGCGCGCACGTCGCCGAAGCCGGGGTCGCCCTCCACCGTGCCCACATACCACCGCGCCATGCCCTGCGCGGCGCAGTAGTAGGCTAGGGCGGCATAGCAGGCGTTCGCCCAGTGGTCTGTGCCGTGGCCGACCAGGACGACGCCCTCGTCCTCCCCCGGCTCGGGCAGCTCGCGGCGCAGCGCGGCGGCCAGGGCGCGGTAGTCGTCTCCGGAGGAGAGCAGGGGCGCTCCCACGGCGAAGCGCTCGAAGCAGCCGCGGTAGCGCTCGAGCTGGGAGAGCATGTCCTCGTTCTCGTAGCCGTTCATCACGTGCGTGGGCTGCACGACAACCTCCCCGAAGCCCTCGCGCACCAGGCGCTCCATCGCCTCGGCCACGGTGTCGACCTGAATGGCGTCGCGCTCGGCCAGACGCTTGATGATCCTGCGGCTGGTGAAGGCGCGGCGCACCTCATAGCCCGCGAAGCGCTCGCGCAGCGCGTTTTCGATGGCGCCGATGGTTTTTTCCCTTGTCTCGCGGTAGCTGGTGCCGAAGCTGACCGCTAAAATCGCTCGTTTCATCTGGTTCCTCCCTGTGCTGGTATCCCGGCCTGCGTCAGTCTGCGGGAGCGGGCGGCGCTCCCCGGCGCGGCCCGTCTGCCTTATCATAAGCGATCGGAAGCAAAAAATCCAGACCGAAAAAATGAACCGCTTTCACGTTTCCTGCGCAAACGGCGCGCGCAGGCTTGCGAAAGCGGTTTTGCTGTGCCATAATAAGACAAACCCGGCCCTGCCGGAGAACCTTGCGAAAAAGGAAGCGAAAACCGATGCGATACGCCTCCCTCATCTGGGACTTTGACGGCACCCTGTTCGACACCTATCCCCACATGATCCGCTCCATGCGGCGCGCGCTGGCCGACTGCGGCCTCACCCCTCCCGGGGAGGAGGTGGCGTTCTGGATGAAGCGCTCCGTCGGGCGGACGCTCGACCTCTACCGCCGCCGCTATCCCGGCTGCACGGAGCGGCTCGGCGAGCTCTACCGCGCGCACGAGCACGGAGACAGCCGCGAGCTGGTGCGCCCCTACGGCGGCATGCCCGAGCTGCTGCGCGAGACCGTCTCCCTGGGCGGGCGTCACTATGTCTGCACGCACCGCGGGGCGTCCGTGTTCAACTATCTGGACAGCTTCGGCCTGTCCGGCTGCTTCTCGGGCTTTGTCACGGCGGACGACGGCTTCCCCGGCAAACCGGCCCCGGACGCCCTGCTGCACCTGATGAAAGCGCATGCCATGGAGCCGGGCGGGGCGGTGATGATCGGCGACCGGGACATCGACCTGCTGGCCGGGCAGAACGCTGGCATCGGCGGCATCCTCTTCGACCCCGGCCACTGCTACGACGGCTTTGAGACGCCCCTGCGCTGCGACAGCGTGGAGGGGCTGCGGAGCCTCCTGCTCTCAGGCGGCCCGGCGGCGTCCTGAGACGAAGCCGAGAAGGAAGGTGAGGGCGAAAACCACGGCCGCCACGAGGACAATCGTGCCGCCCGCCGCCGTGCCGAGGTAGTAGGAGAGGATGAGGCCGCACACGCCGGAGAACATGGAGATCGCCACGCTCCACCCATGGTAGGAGCGCATCGAACGCGCCACGTTGCGGGCCGAGGCCGCGGGCAGGACGAGGAGCGAGTTGATAATCAGCACGCCCACCCACTTGATGGACACGGTGACGAGGACGGCCACGAGAATCACGAAGACTTTCTGCACCGCCCCCTCGCGGATGTTTTTGCTGGCCGCGAGGTCGCCGTTGATGCTCGCGAGCAGGAAGCGGTTGAAGAAGAGGCCCCAAACGAGGAGGACGGCGACCAGGATGCCGGCCAGCAGGGCGATCTCCTCCGGCTGCACGGTGAGGATATCGCCGATGAGGTAGCCGGAGTATTTGGCGAAGCCCCCGCTGGCCGAGAGCAGCACCACGCCCAGGGCGAGGCCGGTGCTGGAGAAGACGCCGATGATGGTATCCGCCGAGGAGACGCCCGAACCGATCACCGCCGAGATGCCCACAGCGAAGATCAGGGCAAACCCGAGCATGGAGAGCAGATAGTTGTCCACACCCATGAGAACGCCGATGGCGATGCCCGTGAGCGCCGAGTGGCCGAGGGCGTCTGAGAAGAAGCTCATGCGGTTGTTCACGATCATCGTGCCCACAAGGCCGAAGAGCGGCGTGATGAGCAGCACGGCCAAAAAGGCGTTCTTCATGAAATGAAACTCCGTCCACTCGAACGGGAGGAGCGTGTCAATCAGGCTGTAGAGAACATCCATCTCAGCGGCCTCCTTTCTCCGGCTCCGGCAGGCCGAACGTCTCGCGCACCTCGCGCGAGGCCATCACCTCGGAGACCTCCCCGCTGAGCAGGACGGTCCTGTCCAGCAGGGCGGCGCTCGTGGCGTACTGGCGCACGTGGGAGAGATCGTGCGAGACGAGAATCACCGGCATGTGATAGCGCGCGCGCAGCGAGCAGACGAGCTCATAGAAGACCTCGATGCCGCGGCGGTCGACGGCGGAGACGGGCTCGTCGAGCAGAAGCAGGTCCGGCATCGGCTCGAGAGCGAAGGCCAGCAGCACGCGCTGCAGCTCGCCGCCCGAGAGGCTGCCGAGCTTTTTGCCGAGCAGCTCAGGCCGCGCCCCGGCCCTTTCGAGCATGGCCGCGGCCCGATCACGGGCCGCCTTTTTCCGCCCCAGCCACACAGGGAAGGGCGAGAGGTTCGCGCACAGCATATCGCCGACGGTCATCGGCGAGGAGTGGTCAAAGACGAGATTCTGCGGCACGTAGCCGATTTTCGGCTTCTCGACGCGCTCGCCCTTGTGGCTGGTGAACTGAATCTCCCCCGTGTAGGGAATGCGGCCGAGCAGGGCCTTGAGCAGCGTCGTCTTGCCCGCGCCGTTGCGGCCGATGAGGGCCATGATCTCCCCGTGGCGCACATCGAGATTGACGTCGTGGAGAATCACGCCGTCCTTTTTGCGCACCCCCAGATTGCGGATGCGCACGCTGCACTGGCAGTCGACGCAGTTGCAGCCGGCCTCGGCGCAGTTCGAGCAGTCTGCGCCGCAGACGTGCTGATGTTGTTCGTTCATTGTTTTCCTCCTCACGAGAGCGCCTGCACAAGCGTCTCCATGTTGCGTTCCATCGCGTCGAGATAGGCGTCCTTGTCGTCCGGGCCGGTCACCGCTGGGTCGAGGGTCCACACCGTGGCCCCGCTCTCCGCGGCGATGATGTCGGCGGCGCTCTCCGGATACTGCGGCTCGGCGAACACGGCAGCGACGCCGGCCTGCTCTACCAGGCGGATGGTCTCGGCCAGCTCCCGCGCGCTCGGCTGGCTGTCCGGCTCGCGGTTGACGACCTTGACGATGTTCAGGTTGAATTCCCGCGCGAAGTATGGGAACGCCTCGTGGAACGTCACGATATCCTTGTGCGGCAGCGGGTCGATCGCCTCGTGCATCCTGTCGCGCAGGGCTTCGAGCTTTTCCACATAGATGCGGGTGTTCTCCTCATAGCGGGCGGCGTTCGCCGGATCGGCCTGCTGCAGGCCGCGGCTCAGGTTCTCCACCTGGCCGATGCAGTCGGAAATGCTCACCCAGATGTGCGGATTGACGTCCCCGTGATCGTGGCCGTCATCCTCCTCGTGATCGTGCTCTTCTCCTGTCCCGCTCTCGAGCAGGGTCAGCCCCTCGCTCGTGTCGACGATCGTCAGGTCCGGCAGCTGTTCCACCACCTTGTCGAGGAAGCTTTCCATGCCGGCCCCGTTCACCACGAAGACGTCGGCCTGCTCGAGATTTTTCATGTCCTTCGTCTGCAATTGATAATCGTGCAGACAGCCGGTCTGCTGGCCGGCCATATTGTCCACGCGCACGCCCTCTATCCCGTCTGTCACATTGAGCGCCATCACATACATAGGATAAAAGGACGTCACCACGCTCAGCGCCGGCTCCTCCTGCTCCCCGCGCACCGTGCAGCCCGGAAGGGCTGCGAGGCACAGGGCGAGCAGGAGGGCGGCGGCGCTTCGAAGCTTCATACCGTCACTGCCTTTCTGCAAAAAGCGGAGATAAATGCAAATGATTTGCATTTACGATTGTACTCCGCGGGGGTGAGCTTGTCAAGAAAAGCTTTCCTTCGCGCGGCTCACGGTTTTTCGCCCCGCGCATCCTTCAAGTGCTCTCCCGGCGGCGAAACCGGCAAAAAATCCGATCCCCCCGCCGCTTCCGGATTTTGAGGCGCGGCGGCCTGCATTTTTGGGCAAAATCACGCTTTCTCTCGCTAACGGAATGAATTTTGCGGCCGGTTTTCCTTCAAAAACTTGTAAAATCGCGTCGCTTCTCCTTGACTTTAGTAAACTAAAGCAATATAATAGATCACATACGTTTTTCCCCAAGGGGAAAATGGGAGTTATTGATTGGAGGTAAGCACTCAATGAATCGCGTTTACAATTTTTCCGCCGGTCCTTCCATGCTGCCGGAGTCCGTACTGCGCCGCGCAGCCGACGAAATGCTCGATTACCATGGCTGTGGACAGTCCGTGATGGAGATGTCTCACCGCTCAAAGGTCTATCAGGGCATTATTGACTCCGCGGAAAGTCTTCTGCGCGAGGTCATGGGGATTCCGGATAATTATAAGGTTCTCTTCCTGCAGGGCGGCGCGTCCTCGCAGTTTGCGATGGTTCCGATGAATCTGATGACGAAGAGCGGCAAGGCCGACTTTGTGCTGACGGGCCAGTGGGCCACCAAGGCGTATCAGGAGGCCGCCCGCTACGGCGAGGCGCACGTTGTCGCCTCCTCGAAGGATAAGACCTTCTCCTACATTCCCGAGCTCGACCCCGCCGCCTTCACCAAGGACGCGGACTATTTTCACATCTGCCTGAACAACACCATCTACGGCACCCGCTTCACCGAGCTGCCGGATACCGGCAATGTGCCGCTCGTGGCCGATATCTCCTCCTGCATCCTCTCCGAGCCGATCGACGTGAGCCGCTTCGCCCTGCTCTACGCGGGCGCGCAGAAGAACATGGCCCCCGCCGGCCTGACGGTCGTCATCATCCGCGAGGACATGATCGGCGAGCCGATGGACATCACGCCCACGATGTTCAAGTACAGCACGCACGCGGATAACGGCTCCATGTACAACACGCCGCCGTGCTACAACATCTATATGGCGGGCCTCGTCCTCGAGTGGATCCGCGACGAGATCGGCGGCCTGGAGAAGATGAAGGAAATCAACGAGAAGAAGGCCGGCATGCTCTATTCCTTCCTCGACAATTCCAAGCTCTTCCGCGGCACCGTCGTGCCGAAGGACCGCTCGCTGATGAACGTTCCCTTCGTGACGGGCAACGATGAGCTCGACGCGAAGTTCGTCAAGGCCGCCACCGAGGCCGGCTTCGTCAACCTGAAGGGCCACCGCTCTGTGGGCGGCATGCGCGCTTCGATCTACAACGCCATGCCGGTTGAGGGCGTCGAGAAGCTCGTCGCCTTCATGGCAAACTTTGAAAAGGAGAACGGGTGATTGCCATGTATCATATTCAGTGCCTGAACAAGATTTCCGAGGTGGGCACCTCCTGCTTCGGTCCGAACTACGCCTGCGGCTCCGACGTGCAGAATCCGGAGGCCATCCTGGTCCGCTCCGCCTCCATGCACGACATGGCCTTCGGCCCCGAGCTGCTGGCCATTGCCCGCGCGGGCGCCGGCGTCAACAACATCCCGCTTGACAAGTGCAGCGAGCAGGGCATCGCCGTCTTCAACACGCCCGGCGCGAACGCGAACGCCGTCAAGGAGCTGGTGCTGGCCGGCCTGCTGCTGTCCTCCCGCCGCATTGTCGACGGCATCGAGTGGACCAAATCCCTCAAGGGCAAGGGCGCGGAGATCTCCAAGCTCGTGGAAAAGGGCAAGGGCGAGTTCGTCGGCCCGGAGATCAGCGGCAAGACGCTGGGCATCGTGGGCCTGGGCGCCATCGGCGTCCTCGTGAGCGCCGCCGCCACCAGCCTCGGCATGGAGGTTTACGGCTACGATCCCTATCTCTCCGTCGACACGGCCCTGCGCCTGCCGAGCTCCGTCCACCACGCGAAGACGCTCGACGAGATCTACGCAAACTGCGATTATATCACTGTGCATGTCCCGCTCACGCCCGACACACGCGAGATGCTCAACGCCTCCAGCATCGCCAAGATGAAGGACGGCGTGCGCCTGCTCAACTTCGCCCGCGGCGATCTGGCCAACAGCGCCGACGTGGCCGCAGCCCTCGAGTCCGGCAAGGTGGCCGCCTACGCGACCGACTTCGCCGACGACACGCTGCTGGACGCGAAGAACGTCATCGCCATGCCTCACCTCGGCGCCTCCACCCCGGAGAGCGAGGACAACTGCGCGCGCATGGCCGCCCTCGAGCTCATTGAGTTCCTCGAGAACGGCAACATCCGCAACTCCGTCAACCTCCCCGCCGTCTCCATGCCGCGTGAGGGCAGCCGCATCTGCATCGTGCACCGCAACCTGCCGAACACCATCAGCCGCTTCTCCGGCGTGCTGGCCCAGTCCGGCGTCAACATTGAGAACATGGCCAGCAAGTCCCGCAAGGACTACGCCTACACCATCCTCGATGTGACCGGCGACGTCACCACCTCCGCCGCCCAGGGCATCGACGCCCTCGACGAGGTGATCCGCGTCCGCGTGATCAAATAAGCATCCCTTTGACGGTAAACGGCGGGCCCGCAGAATGCGAGCCCGCCGTTTTTGCAGCCCTGCGTTCCTGCCGCGCGGCCTCATGCCCCTGTTCGCTGCGTTCTGACCGGTTCCGGGACGAGAGCGTAAAACGCCGCCGCGGCTTCTCGCCGAAAAAGGGCGGGAGCTCCCCCCGGAAGGCTCGGAGATCGGCTTTCCGATTGACAAACGACGGAAACCGTGGTATATTTTAAGTTGGTGTATCGGCTGAGAACATATGTGAGTACGGAGATCGAGTGAATCAGAGACGGAGCGCCGCCGGCTGCAAGCGTTCCGCACAAAGCCTCCGGAAGGTTCAGTATGGGAGCCGTTCGGCGAAAAGCGGCGCGGAGCTGTCTGCTGCGGCGCGGTAAGCCGGATGCTTGTGCGGCAGCGCCGCAGCACAAAACGAGCGCAGAGTGTGCG
Organism: uncultured Clostridia bacterium; assembly: GCA_944383955.1. Lineage (GTDB taxonomy): Bacteria > Bacillota > Clostridia > Oscillospirales > Acutalibacteraceae > Caccousia. The sequence goes on along the minus strand of CALWRP010000078.1, from coordinate 12,384 downwards.
GAGAGCACATTCTGAATAAGGGTGGTACCGCGATGCAAGCCATCGTCCCTTGTCGCCTGGACAGGGGGCGGTGGCTTTTCTTGTGAATAAAAAGCCCTCTGCACGGCTACCCGTTTGAAACAGGAAAGGAGAATCGACAACATGAAGGACAAAATCAACGGCATTTTGTCGGAGGCAGAGATCAAGATCGCCGCTGCGGCCAGCGAAGGCGAGCTGCAGAACGTCAAGAGCGCGTTCACCGGCAAGCAGGGCTCGCTGACGCTGCTGATGAAGGAGATGCCGAAGCTCGATCCGGCGCTGCGCCCGGAGATGGGCAAGCTGCTCAACCTGGCGAAGAACCGGGTGACGGAGCTGATCGACGAAAAGCGCATGGAGCTCAAGCTCAAGGCCTCCGAGGTTTCCCCGGATTTTGACTGCTCCGTTCCGGGCCTTCTGCCGCCCGGCGGCGCGCTGCACCCCATCACGCAGATGTGCTACGATCTGAACGACACGTTCCGCTCGATGGGCTTCGAGATCTTCCAGGAGGACGACATCACCAGCGAGCTCTATGCGTTTGACAAGCTCAACTTCCCGCCGAACCATCCCGCCCGCGAGAGCATGGATACCTATTGGCTCGACGGCCACAGCACCGGCTCCACCAACGAGAAGCTGTGCCTGCGCCCGCACCTCACCGGCGGCAGCGTGCGCTATATGCAGACGCACAAGCCCCCCTTCCGCTTCGTGTATCCCGGCCGCGTGTACCGCAACGAGACGACGGATGCCCACCACGAGCGTGCCTTTTTCCAGTATGAGGCGCTGATCGTGGACAAGGACATTACCTTCACCTCCGGCAAGGTCATGATCAAGGCCATCCTCAGCAAGGTGTTCGGCACCGACGTGCCGGTGCGCATGCGCTCCGGCTTCTTCCCGTTCGTGGAGCCGGGCTTCGAGATCGACATGCAGTGCCAGGTGTGCGGCGGCAAGGGCTGCAGCGTGTGCAAGCACGTGGGCTGGATTGAGGTCATGCCCGGCGGCTCCCCGCACCCGAACGTGCTGCGCGCGGCGGGCCTTGACCCGGACGTGTACACCGGCTTCTATGTGAACATCGGCCTGGACCGCCTCGTCATGATGCGCTACGGCGTGGACGACGTCCGCCTGTTCCACAGCGCCGACCTGAGATTCCTCGGGCAGTTCAGATAAGGAGGGGACGAACATGAAACTTTCGCTTTCCTGGATCGGGGAGTATGTCGCGCTTCCCGCCGATATGGATTTGAAAAAGCTTGCCTATGACCTGACGATGTCCACCGTGGAGGTGGAGGACGTGGAGTATCTCGCCCGCCGCTTCGACAAGATGGTCGTCGGCGTGATCAACAGCGTGGAGCCGCACCCGAACGCGGACAAGCTGCGCGTCTGCAAGGTGGATCTCGGCGGCGACGTGAAGGAGATCGTCTGCGGCGGCATCAACCTGCGCGACGGCATGCGCGTGGCCGTGGCCTGCCCCGGCGCGATGGTGCGCTGGCACGGCGAGGGCGAACCGGTGGAGATCAAAAACTCCAAGCTGCGCGGCGTGGCCTCCTACGGCATGATCTGCGCTTCCGACGAGATTGGCCTGGGCGACCTCTTCCCCGCCTCGCAGGAGGCCGAGATCCTCGACCTCTCCGCGTTTGACGCCGCCGCCGGCACCCCGCTGGCCGAGGCCCTCGACCTCGACGACGTCCTGCTCGAGATCGACAACAAATCCATGACGAACCGCCCCGACCTCTGGGGCCACTACGGCATCGCCCGCGAGATCGCGGCGCTGTACAACCTGCCGCTCAAGACGATCGAGCCCTATAAGCCGGACGTGCAGTCCGATTTCAAGGTGGAGATCGAAGATCCCGACCGCTGCACGCGCTACATCGGCGTGGAAATGTCCGGCGTGGCGGTCAAGCCCTCCCCCTATCAGATGCAGAGCCGCATCTGGAAGGCCGGCATGCGCCCGATCAACGCCCTGGTCGACATCACCAACTATGTGATGCTCGCCACCGGCAACCCGACGCACGCCTTCGACGCCGACAACATTGTCGACCATATCGTGGTGCGCCGCGCCGCCGACGGCGAGACGCTGACGCTGCTCAACGAGAAGGAGCTCGCGCTGTGCGGGGACGATCTCGTCATCACCGACGCCAAGGGCCCCGTCGCTCTGGCCGGCGTCATGGGCGGCGCGAAGGACTCCATCCTGCCCAAGACGACGCGCGTCATCCTGGAGGTGGCAAACTTCGAATCGACCGGCATCCGCCGCACCGCCCTGCGCTACGACACGCGCACGGAGGCCTCCTCGCGCTATGAGAAGGCAGTCGACCCGGAGCGCTGCGACCAGGCGCTCTCGCTCTCCATGCACTATTTTCAGGAGCTCTATCCGGAGCTGAAGGTGACCGGCTTCTGCGACCGCTATGTCAAGAAGCTCCAGCGCGCCGAGATCGATGTGAGCCTGACGTGGCTCGCGAAGCGCCTCGGCAAGGACCTCTCCAACGAGGTGATCCGCCAGAAGCTCGAGCTGCTGGGCTTCGACGTGGCCATCGACGGCGACAACATGCACGTGGTCGCCCCCACCTGGCGCTCCACCGGCGACATCTCGATCAAGGACGACGTGATGGAGGAGGTCGCGCGCCTCTACGGCTACGACAACTTCGAGGCCACCGAGTTCACGACCACCTTCACGGCCGCCATCAACCAGCTCGACCAGACGCTGGTGCGCGGCATCAAGGAGTATCTGGCGTTCCGCTGCGGCATGCAGGAGGTTTACACCTATCCGTGGATGAACGACGTGTACGCCAACGCCGTGCTGCAGAATCTGGACGGCGTGCTGAAGCTCTCCACGCCGCCCGCCCCGGAGCTGAGCTATATCCGCTCCTCGCTGCTGCCGAACCTGTGCGAGGCTGTGATGAAGAACGAGCGCTACTTCGACGAGTTCTCCCTCTTCGAGGAGGCGCAGGTCTTCTTCGACCGCAATTACACCTCCCCCTACGATCCGACGGAAGCCCTGCCGGAGCAGCGCCGCCACATTGCGGCGGCCCTCGCCAGCGGCAGGAAGGACGTCGGCCTGCTGTTCCGCGAGGCCAAGGGCGTGCTCGAATATATGCCGCGCTTCACGCACATGGAGGGCTTTGCCTTCCGCAAGGAGGAGAAACCCGTGTGGGCCGACTCTGTCGTGTGGCTGAACGTGTACCGCGGCGAGGAGAAGATCGGCGATCTGGGCCTGCTCTCGAAGAAGGTTTCGCTCGAGTGCGGCATCAAGAACCTCTCGGTGATGCTCTTCGAGATCGACGCCACGAAGCTCGTGCCGCTGCGCTCGCGCACGAACAAATTCGCCCATCTGGCAGAGTATCCGGAGACCGATTACGACATTTCCATGCTCTTCGCTTCCGACGTCAAGTGGACGGATATCTACGACGCCATCCTCGGCCAGAAGAAGGCCAGCGCCCTGCTCAAGGACGCCTCCTTCGTGGACGAGTACCGCGGCAAGCAGATCCCGTCCGGCAAGAAGTCCGTGACAATCCGCCTGACGATCGGCTCCGGCGAGAAGACGCTGACCTCGCAGGAGATTGAGAGCGCCGCCGGACAGGTGATGAAGAAGCTGGAGAAGAAGCTGGGCGCGGAGCTGCGCACGCAGTGAGACGGCTTCCGTCTTCCGCCGGCAAGGCAGGAAAGGGACCTGCCGCAATAAGACCATAAACAAGGACGCAGGAGGCGAATGCTTCCTGCGTCCTTTTGCATCATTTCGGGAAACCGTTCCCGCTGCGCGCGGATCCCGCCGCGGGCAGGGGGTCAGAGCTGCACGAGAGCGCCGTCCTTCACCACATAGCGCAGGTCGTATGTCTGCGCGTCAAGGACGACGGCGTCTGCCAGCTTGCCGGGAGCCAGGCTGCCGACGCGATCGGCGGCCCCGGCCTCGCGGGCCGGATTGATGGTGACCGACTTCACGGCCTGGCGCAGCGGAATGCCGAAGGCGATCAGGTTGCGCAGCTCATCATACAAATTGGTGGTGGAGCCGGCGATGGTGCCGTCCGGCAGAAGGGCGTGGCCGCCGCGCACCTGCACCATCTGCCCGCCCAGGTCGTAGTCGCCGTCCGGCTGGCCGGCGGCGCGCATTGAGTCGCTGATGACGACGGTCCTGTCCTCGCCGAGAATCGAGAAGGTGATGCGCAGCACGGCGGGGTTGATGTGGAAGCCGTCGCAGATCAGCTCCGCCGCCACCGAGGGCGTATCCATCACAGCCCCTACGACGCCGGGAGCGCGGTGCGTCAGCCCGCTCATCGCGTTGTACAGGTGTGTCGCGTGGGTGATGCCCCACTCGAACGACTGCTTGGCCTGCTCGAAATCGCTCTCCGTGTGCGCGATGGAGACGGTACACAGCTCCCTGGCCTTCGTGATAAACTCCTGGGCGCCCTCGCACTCGGGGGCCACGTCCACCAGGCGCACAATGCCGCCGCAGTCCTCATAAAGGGAGGAGAACAGCGCCCAGTCCGGGTTGCGGACGTGCTCGGCCTTCTGCGCGCCCTTCTTCTTCACGGAGATGAACGGGCCCTCCATGTTCACGCCGAGGACGCGCGCCCCCTCCTCCGGGCGCTCCATGCAGCCGCGGGCGGCGCGCAGGGCGGCGCGGATCTCATCCGGGGAGACCGTCATCGTCGTCGGGCAGAAGGAGGTCACGCCCTTCGTCAGCAGATGGCGGGCCATCCTGCGGATGGCGGCCTCCTCGCCGTCGCAGGTGTCGGCGCCCACGCAGCCGTGAATGTGGATATCGACAAAGCCGGGTAAAATCAGGCAGCCGGTGCAGTCGAGCTCCTCGCCGCCCGTCAGGTTGGGGCCCACGGCGGCAATCCGGTCGCCCTCGAGGGCGAGATCCGCCTGCACGCAATCAAAATTTTCGTCAAACAGCGTTCCGTTTTTCAGTAGCCTCATGGTTCTCTTCCTTTCCTCTTCTCCTGCTGAGAAACGGCGCGGCAGCCCATTTCCCGCGGGAAGCTCCTTCCTCTTTCCTGATAGATCGGGCCAGAGGCCCGCAGCCTGTGAAAGGGCCGCGCGCCCCCGGCCTCTGTTGCCGGACGATCAGCGGTCCCATTTGTCGCAGAGCGCGTTGATCTGGTCGGCAAACTTCGCGAGATCCTTGTTCGCGCCGCCCTCGTTGTGGCGGATAACGATCGCCAGGCGCTTGCCGGCATCCACCAGCCGCTGGAACACGGCGGAGGCGCGCCGCGTGGGAGACGGCTTCTCCACCCGCTCCTGCACGCCCTCGCTCAGGCAGGTGTTGCGCACAAGATCGTAGGCTGCGCCGGGATACGGGGCTGTCGCGCGCAGGCCGAACTCGTCGCGCAGGCGCATGGCGAAGAGGTCGCAGACGCTGCTCTCGCCGTGCACGACGAAGACGCGCTTCGGCTTCGGGCAGAAGCTCTGCACCCAGCGCAGCAGGCCCTTGTTGTCCGCGTGGCCGCTGATGCCGCTGAGCTGGCAGATCTCCGCGCGCACCTCAATCTCCTCGCCGAAGAGTTTGACGGTGTCGGCGCCCTCGAGAATGATGCGGCCGAGCGTGCCCTCCGCCTGGTAGCCGACGAAGAGGACGGTGCACTCCGGCCTCCAGAGGTTGTGCTTGAGGTGGTGCTTGATGCGGCCCGCCTCGCACATGCCGCTGGCCGAGAGGATCACCTTGCAGCCGCCGCTGTCGTTGATCGCCTTCGAATCGTCGCTCGTCACCGAGAGGCGCAGATTGGACACGCCGAGCGGATTGATGCCGCGGCGGATCAGGTCCATGGCCTCCTGATCGTAGTAGCCCGTGCCGTTCTCGCGGAAGATGTTCGTGGCCTCCACGGCCATCGGGCTGTCCACGTAGACGGGGAAATCGCCGTGCCCCTGCACCATGTTTTCCGCCTTGATGCGCCGCAGGAAATAGAGCATCTCCTGCGTGCGGCCCACGGCGAAGGAGGGAATCACGACGTTGCCGCCGCGGTCGAAGGTGCGCTGGATGACCCCGGCCAGCTCAGCCGCGTAGTCGGGCGGGATATCGTGGCTGCGGTCGCCGTAGGTGCACTCCATCACCACATAGTCGGCGTCCGTGAGATACTGCGGGTCGCGCAGCAGGGGCTGGCTGAGGTTGCCGATATCGCCGGAAAAGACAATTTTCCTCGTCTGGTTGTTCTCCTCCACCGTGACCTCGATGCTCGCCGAGCCCAGAAGATGGCCGACGTCGACGTAGCGCGCCTGCACGGAGGCGCTCAGGCGGATCGGCTCGTTGTACTGACAGGAGCGGAAGCGCTTGAGCACGCCCTCGGCGTCGTTCATGTCGTAGAGAGGGACATAGCCGGGATGGCCGGAGCGCTTGGCCTTGCGGTTGCGCCACTCCGCCTCGAACATCTGGATGTGCGCGCTGTCGCGCAGCATAATCTCGCACAGGTCGACGGTTGCCTCCGTGGCGATCACCGTGCCGCGGAAGCCCTTCGCGTACAGCAGCGGCAGGCGTCCCGAGTGGTCGATGTGGGCGTGTGTCAGCAGGACATAATCGATCTCCGCGGGGTTGACGGGGATCTCCTGGTTTTCATACTCATCCGGGCCCTGCTGCATGCCGCAGTCGACCAGGATATGGAGGCCGCAGGCCTTCAGGTAGTGACAGCTGCCCGTCACCTCATGGGCTGCCCCGTAAAAACTCAGTTCCATGACGGCTCCTTTCCGCCGCGCCCCTTTGCACCGCAGAAGGGCAGCGGCCCCTTGGGATCCCGAAGCGGCCCGCGGCTCCTCTGACGGGTTCGCGGGGCGCGCCGGGCTCTCATCTTCCGAAATACAGGCGGAGAAAGCAGGGTACAGCGCGCGCTTTCCCCGGCTGCTTCAGGCCTTCGTTTTTCGGTTTCTCTCATTTTATTATAGAGAACCTCGCGGAATGCGTCAAGGTAATTTGTCCAATTTGCCCAAATCTCTCATTCGCCCCGCGCCTGATCGCGCTGCTCCGAGGGCAGCTCGCCCATGATGCGCCGGTAGGTGCGGGAGAAATAGGAGAGATTGGAAAAGCCGCTCTGCACCGCGCTCTCCCCCACGTTATACCGGCCGGAGGCAAGCAGGCTGCGGGCGTGGTTGCAGCGCAGAAAGTTGACATAATGCAAAACCGTTTGTCCCGTGACCGCCTTGAAGGCGTGGCAGAGATAGGACTTGCTGAAGCCCGTCTCCCGGCACAGGCTGTCCATCGAGAAGGGCTCGGTGTAGTGGCTGCCCGCGTAGCTGAGCACGCGCTTGACAAGCTCCGAGCGGCTGCCGACCGCATCCGCGGCCGGGGCGGTCCCCTCCCGGACATTGGAGCGGTAGAGCGCCACATAGAGCGAGGCGATACAGGCGCGCGCGGCCTCCCGGTAATAGGGCTCCCGGCGCTCCAGCTCGCGCACAATGCGGCGCATGGCAGAAACCGCCGCCGCATCCGTCACGCGCGGGGAAAGCGGCACACGGCCCGCGGGGAGCTCGGTGTGCTCAAACAGAGAGGGCGAGGGAATCAGGCAGTAATAGCGGCAAAGGCCGCGCTCCGTGTAGACGGTGTGGACGCGGTTGGCGTCCACCACCACCAGATCGCCGGGGGCGAACGCCAGCCTCTCCTCCCCGGAAACGACAACCCCCTCTCCCTGCGTGCACCAGAGAAATTCCAGCGCCTCGTGCCAGTGCAGATAGCCCGCCTTGCCCGGGCCGCACACCGTGTCAAAGCGGAAGATCACGGGGAATTCCGGCTCCGGGTGATGGTGCGCCTCGTAGTAAACACCCATCGTGCACATTCCTCCTTTGAGAGCAATATTGTGTTAATCATGAGCAAAAAAGTTCTTTTCATTTCCAGCGGAATTTGTATAATGAAGATAAAGATGCTCCGCGGGGGCAGGCAAAACGGCCGCCCCGCCGGGGATAAGCTGGAAAGGATGATCTCTGACATGAAACGGTTTTCCATTGGCGTTCTGCTCGACTCGTTCCGCCTCCCGCCGCAGGAGGCCATGCGCCGCGCCGCCGCGCTGGGCGCGCAGGGCGTGCAGGTCTACGCCACGAAGGGCGAGCTGGCCCCCGAGAACATGGACGCCGGAAAGCGCCGTGCGTTCCGCGCCCTGGCCGCTGACTGCGGGCTGACAATCTCCGCCCTGTGCGGCGATCTCGGCCGCGACTTCGGCTGCCGCGAGCAGAACGGCGACCTCATCGAGCGCTCCAAGCGCATTCTCGATCTGGCCCAGGACCTCGGCACGAGCATTGTGACGACGCACATCGGCCTGATCCCGCTCGACGAGACGAGCGAGCGCTATCAGATTATGCAGGAGGCCTGCGGCGAGCTCGCGCGGTACGCGGACAGCATGAACGCCCACTTCGCGATCGAGACGGGCCCCGACATCTCCCTGACGCTGCGGCAGTTCCTCGACGCCCTGCACTCCACGGGCGTGGCCGTCAACTTCGATCCGGCGAACATCGCCATGGTGACGGGCGAGGACCTCGTCACGGCGGTGCGCACCCTGGCCCCGTATATCGTGCACACGCACGCGAAGGACGGCGTGATGCTGCGCTACCGCGGCCCGGCCTTCGTCTACGGCGGGGAGCACCCGAGCGGCGGCGGAGACGAGGTGGCCTTCCGCGAGGTCCCGCTGGGCGAGGGCAGCGTCCGCTGGCCGGAATATCTCGCGGCCCTGGAGGGCATCGGCTACCACGGCTTCCTCACCATCGAGCGCGAGGTCGGCGCGAACCCGGAGGCGGACATTCAGAAGGCCGTCTCCTTCCTCGACTCGCTCATCTGATCGTTTTCGGCGGGAAGACAATCCCCTGTCGTCAGTATACCACAGGAAAAGAGGAGTTTCATCATGAAAAAATGGAAAATCGGCGTCATCGGCGTCGGCGGCATCTCGCAGATGCACATTCAGTCCTACAAGAACAACCCCAACGTCGAGCTCTACGCCTTCTGCGACATCAATGAAAAGCGCCTGCAGGAGATGGGCGAGAAGCACGGCGTCACCCGCCTCTACACCGACAAGGACGAGATGCTGCGCGCCCTGCCGGAGCTCGACGCCGTGAGCGTCTGCACCTGGAACGCCGCCCACGCCCCCTGCGCCATCGCCGCCCTCAACGCGGGCAAGCATGTGCTCTGCGAGAAGCCGATGGCCACCTGCGCCGCCGAGGCCGAGCAGATGATGGAGGCCGCGCGCCGCAGCGGCAAGCTGCTCATGGTCGGCTTCGTCCGCCGCTACGAGAAGGGCTCCGCCCTGCTGCGCCAGCTCGTGAGCCAGGATTTCTTCGGCGAGCTGTACTACGCGAAGGCCACCTATCTGCGCCGCAACGGCAATCCCGGCGGCTGGTTCGGCGACAAATCCCGCTCCGCGGGCGGCCCGCTCATCGATCTGGGCGTGCATGTCATCGACCTGACCCGCTACCTGATGGGCAACCCGAAGCCCGTCTCCGTCTACGGCGCCACCTTCCAGAAGCTGCTGAACCGCCCCGGCATCATCACGCCGAAGGCGTACTACTCCACCTCCGCCGGCCCGAACGACATCTGCGACGTCGAGGATCTGGCGAGCGCGATGATCCGCTTCGAAAACGGCGCGGTGCTGCAGGTGGAGGCCGCCTTCTCCCTGAACCTCAAGGAGGACACCGGCAGCGTGCAGCTCTTCGGCACCAAGGGCGGCGCCCGCCTCGCGCCCGGCCTCGAGCTGTACAGCGAGCTCAACGGCTACATGACGGACGTGACCCCCGTCTGCCCGCCGGAGTCCTTCGACGACGAGTTCCAGGCCGAGGTCGACCACTTTGTGGACTGCTTCGCAAACGGCGCGGAATGCCGCTCCCCCGCTGAGGACGGCGTGCAGATCATGCGCATCCTCGACGCGGTCTACGAGTCCGCCCGCACCGGCCACGAGGTCGTGCTCTGAGCCCGGCGCCGCGAACGGCACATTCATACAGACAAACGGAAAGCCCTGCGGAGTCCGCCGTCATCCGGCGAAGCTCCGCAGGGCTTTCCTGCGTATCGGAAAAACGTGTTGCTGTCTCGTTCACGGGAACGCTCTATGTACGCCGGTAGCGGAACAGCCGCGCCTCGGGCGGGAAATCCGTCTCGCCCTTCAGGCGGAGCGCCAGCTTCTGCACGACGAAATTATAGTCGTCCCAGGAGCCGGAGGACACCATGTACAGCAGGCGTCCGTCCGCCGTCATCCACTTGGTCGGGAAGTTCGGCTGGTAGTCGCCGTATGTCCCCCAATCGTCGTTGCGGTAGAACAGCTTCCAGGGGCCCCAGGGCTCCGGCGCTTCAAAGAGCGTGAGCTGGCTGATGCTCGACTCGGGGTAGCCCATCTGATGGATGGGCCGCGGGTGCAGCTCCCTGTCAATAAAGCTGTAGTTTCCCATGAGATAGCGGCCAATTCCGGGATCGTACACGACGTGGTTTGCCCCCGTCATCTTGTAGTACCGGAACACGGGCTGAGCGTCGCTCTCGCGGCTGCTCCAGGACGGAGAGGACGGTGTATCGGAGGAATAGAACTCCCACGCATCCCGCTCGAGAATCCTGTCCTTCGGCACCCTGCCGAGGAGCAGGGCGTCGTTGTTTTCCCAGTAGCTCTGTCCATCCTCCAGGTCGCAGGGGAAGAACGCATAGACATAGCCGTCCCGCGCTCCCGCGTAGCCCTGCCCGAACTGCAGAAAATGGCAGGAGGCCAGGCGGCCGGAGAAGAAATCGAGGGGCGTCGCCGTGTGGTCGAAGGTCTTGCCGCCGTCTGTGGAGCGGACAATCCAGCCGGAGAGATTGTGCTGGCGGCCGAAATACGGGTTGTCTCCGTAGTTCTGCACCTCCACGCTGAGATAGAGGACGCCGCCGATATCGAGAAGACCGCCGGGCTTGACACCGGAGATCTCCCGGTTTTCCGCAAAGAGGGAAAGCGGAACCGGCTGGGGGTTGATCATATCAATACTCCACTGCCCTGTGTTCGTCAGGCACTCGGGGGCGAAGCGGAACGTCTGCACACGCCAGAGGTTCATGGTGCAGCCCTTGTTGTCTCCGGCGCCGCAGTAAAGGCAGTCGTCGGCGGCCCAGGTGATGGGCCACATATCCCCCTCGCCGCTGTGGTAGCGGTAGGCGTCGAAGAGGACCTCCTCGATGTAGTCAGACGTCTCCTGCGGCGGAATCGCCTGGGGATACAGATAATAATCCCTGTTTTCGCCGTTGAGTCCGGTGCATTTCTTTTTCAACATGGTATCTCAGCCTTATCCTTAGAAATTTCGGGGATCCGCGCGATGACACACGGCGGCCGGGGCGGAAAGAGACCGGCTGCCTCTCCAAAAAACGGGAAGGGAATCTGAAAATCGGGATGTGTTTTCCGGAGAAGGCGGGGGGCTCTCTCCTCCCCGGCCGCCGTGCGGGACAAAAGTCCTTTCCCGCGCGGCGCTCCGGACTTAGAACGTCTTGTCGAGATAATCCTGATACCACTGCAGCCACGCGTCATACTGATAGGCGTTCAGCTGCTCGAGGTGCGTATTCCAGGAAGCGTCGTCCACACCGTTGAGAACGCTGGTGGCGATGAAGTTGCCGATGTAGGTGAACAGCTCGGTCTCCATGAAGGTGCGCTCGCTGGTCTTCTCCGGGTCGACATAGCGCAGCGGAAGCTGGCGCTCGACAGGCAGGCAGTAGTCGTGCATCTGCTCCACGCAGTCAATGCGGTACCAGGAGGTGAAGGAGTTCTCCTTGAGGACCGTCGCGCTCTCGCTCTCCGTGATGAAGCTGCCCATATCGACCATACCCTGCGTGTACTTGTAGTTCTCGATGGTGTAGTCGTCCGTCAGATCCTCCGGAAGCTTCTCAAACACATTGCCGTCCTCGTCAATGTCCCAAGCCTCGCCCTGCGGGCCAAAACGGCTGGTATACTTGAGCTCGGTGGAGCTTCCCATGTAATCCCACCATTCAAGCAGGCGCGGAATATCGGTGCAGGCGCTCGTGATGCAGAAGCCGCAGCGGTTGGCGTTGAACTTGGCCTGGGAACCGGTCTTGACATAGCCGGGGCCGTCCTCTGCCTCGAGAACCGGAACGGGAACCCACTTCTCCGCCTCGCTCTCGCTCATATCGGCATAGGGAGACCAGGTATAATAGCAGCCGACAACACCCTCGTTGATCTTCGAATGATACTGCTCCGAGGTCTGGGAGAACATTTCCTGATCCATCAGGCCCTCAGAAACCAGCATGTGGGCATACTCCAGGAAGCTGCGGAACTCCTCCGTGTCAACCGTGCCGACTACTTTGCCGTCGGTGACCATCTTGTAGGCGCTCTCATCGCTCGAATCGGTGCCCGCGATACCCCACGGGTTGGCGACATTCATGATCTTGGAGCACCAGTCGCTCTGAGAGGGCTCGAAGGGGATCTCGTCCGCCTGGCCGTTGCCGTTGGGATCCTG
>CALWRP010000077.1 GCA_944383955.1 uncultured Clostridia bacterium | reverse complement strand
GTACCGCAGGGAGGTCTTGCTATGCGCCCGCGTTGCTGCTTATGCAAAAGGAAAAGCTACGTCCCAGCTGTCGAAGCGTTATTTTCCGCATCTCAAAAGAAAAAATTACCTCAAAGCTGTCGAAGCGTTATTTTCCGGTGCCGCAGCACCGCAAAATAATGCTTCGCACGTCTCACGGCGCAAGCCGGGAGACACCGGCTTCAGCACGTCTCACGGCGCAAGCCGGGAGACACCGGCGGCAGTTATGTAGGAGTTTTTAGCTGCGATAAAATTGAGGGGAACGGTTCTCAGAAAGCTTCCTGAGAGCCGTTCCCCTTTTGTGCTCAGACGCCGAAGCGCCGGGCAGTTTTTCTCTGATATGCGGAGAAATCAGGTGGAAATAATCCCGGCGGCGCGCAGCGAATCGAGCAGCGAGTTGAGCGTCGTCGCGATCTCCTCCGTCGACGCGCTGTCGGGTGCGGCAATGTCGGAGACGCCGGAGGCCGCCTCAACCGTTCCGGTGGGGCCGGTGGGGCCGGTCGGGCCGGTTGCACCCGTTGCGCCCGTGGCTCCCGTTGCGCCGTCAGCGCCGGTCGGACCGGTCGGGCCAGTCGGGCCGGTTGCACCCGTGGCGCCTGTCGCGCCGTCAGCGCCGGTCGGGCCGGTGGGGCCGGTGGGGCCAGTGGGGCCGGTGGGGCCCGTTGCACCTGTCGCACCGTCAGCGCCGGTCGGACCGGTCGGGCCTGTTGCACCCGTGGCGCCTGTCGCGCCGTCAGCGCCGGTCGGGCCGGTGGGGCCGGTCGGGCCGGTTGCACCTGTCGCACCCGTTGCGCCGTCCGCGCCCGCTGCGCCGGTCGGACCGGTCGGGCCAGTGGGGCCGCCGGAGGGGCCAGTCGCGCCCGTCGCGCCGGTTGCCCCGGTTGCGCCCGTCGCTCCGGCAGCGCCGTTGGCGCCGGTGGGGCCGGTGGCTCCCGTTGCCCCGGTTGCGCCTGCCGGTCCGGCTACGCCCTGCGGGCCCATGAAGCCCATTGGCCCCTGCGGACCGGTTGGGCCCGTGGAACCCGTGGGGCCGGTCGGGCCGACGGGACCGGGGATCGGGCAGCACGGAGGAATGCAGCAGTTTCTCTCACAGTCCGGAGAGCATTGATACACCTTCACTCCAAAAACCATCCTTCCATCTCTGTGTGTAGGGCGGCTGCGCATTCGCCGCGTGTCCGCCCGTGTGAGGAGGCTGCCGCGCGCGCTCTCCGCCGGGAAAGCGAAAGCGCCCCGGGAGGCCGCGCGGCTCCCTCTCTTCACAGCATATGCGCCGCCGCCCGGGAAGGTGTGGGAAGGCCGCTGTCCGGCGCGCAAAAAAGCGCCCGCAGGAAATCCCCGCGGGCGCCTTCAGAGGCAGCCGGTTTTTTGGTGGGGCCGCAGCCTATCTCCGCGCGCCGAGCTTTCCCATCCGCACGTAAAACATGGCGGCGAGCAGAACGGCCGCGCCCGTCCAGGCGATGACCTCGGCGAGGAAGACGCCGTCCTGCCCGACGAAGGCGGGAAGGAAGACGGCGCTGCCGATGCGCATGAGCATCTCGATGAAGCCCGAGATCATCGGCACGATGGTGTCGCCCATGCCCTGCAGGGCAGAGCGGTAGACGTGCAGCAGATAGAGGACGAAGAGCATCACGCTCATGATGGAGAGATAGCGGTAGGCCACGGCGAGCACCTGATCCTGCACGCTCTGCTCGCCGGAGAGGAAGAGGGAGAGCAGTGGCCTGCCGAAGAGCAGCATGCAGGCGGTGATGACGAGGGCGGTGGCCACGGCCATCACGGCCGCCGTGCGCATGCCGGAGCGGATGCGGTCATACTGCTTCGCCCCCAGATTCTGGCCGGTGTAGGTTGCCATGGAGAAGCCGAAGCTGGTGGCGGAGATCTCCAGAAGGCCGTAGAGCTTGTTCGTCGCCGTGTAGCCTGCCACGAAGAGCACGCCGAAGCTGTTGACGACCGACTGCACCACCATGCCGCCCACGGCGATGATGGTGTTCTGCAGGGCCAGCGGCGCGCCGAGAGCGAGCAGACGGCGGATGAGCGGCGCGCTGGGCTTCCACTGGCGCTTTTCGATCTTCGGGATCGGCAGGCTGCGCAGCGCCCACAGGCAGACGAGGCAGGAGACGGCCTGCGCGAGCACCGTGGCCGCCGCCGCGCCCTGAATCCCCCAGCGGAAGACGAGCACGAAGAGCAGGTCGAGGCCGATGTTGACGAGGGAGGCGATCACCATCGCCACCAGCGGCGTGCGGCTGTTGCCCAGGGCCCGCAGGATGGAGGCGAACACATTGTAGCCCATCACAATCAGGCAGCCGGAGAACATGATGTGCAGATAGTCGAGCGAGCCGGGCAGCACGTCCGCGGGCGTGTTGAGCAGCCGCAGCACCGGCTCGGCCAGCAGCAGCGAGGCGATCGTCAGCACGGCTCCCGTGATGCCGGCGAGCACGACGGAGGCGGTGATCGATCGGTTGAGCCCGTCCCAGTCCTCCGCGCCGAAGCGCTGCGAGATCTGGATCGAGAAGCCCTGCGTCAGCCCCTGGATCAGGCCGATCACCAGCCAGTTGAGCCAATCGGACGCGCCGAGCGAGGCCAGGGCGTCCACACCCACAAACTTGCCGACCACCATCGTGTCGACCATCGTATACATTTGCTGAAACATGTTGCCCAGCATGAGCGGCAGGGCAAAGGAGAGAATCAGCTTTGCCGGACGCCCGTGCGTCATGTCCCGAACTCTTGCCATGCGGCGGTTTCCTCCCATACGGACGGCAGAGCGGCGCGGCGCTCACCCTGCCGGTTTTTTTCTTTCTTCGCCGTCCGGCAGCGCAAAGCCAGGCGGCGGCTCCCCAAGGGGAACAGCTCCATCATACCATATGTTCCCGCTTCCCGCAAGTGGGGCGGCCCGTGTGCCGAAAAAAGAAACCCCGCCGCGTGCAGAGCGCACAACGGCGGGGAAAGAAGGGGGGCTGGTTTCACTCGGCCTTACTCCACGGCGGCGGCCAGCTTGGCCGGGGCCGCCGGCTTTCTGGCCTGCTCGGGCCAGATGTTGTAGATGATTTCATCCCGGCTGACCATCGAGATCGGCGTTTTCGGCAGGAGCTTGTGCAGGATCTCCACGAACCCGTTCACAGGCGTCTCCGCCATTCCCGTAAAGATATGTTTTGCTCCGATTTTGCGGGCCATGCTGGCCGCGACCACAGGAGCGTTGTCCTGAAAATATACCGTCATTTCCGCGCCCGCGTCCCTTGCCGTCTGGCGCAGATACTCCAACTCTTCACCGCACGGCTTCTCGCACAGGACGGCGGGCTGCACACAGAGGACGTGTAAGCTGCACTGTCTCTCGTCTGCCATCCTGCGCCCGGCCCGAATGAGCCTGTCGCAGTCCCGTTGTCCCGTGACGCAGACCATCACGGCTGATTTCGCTTTCAAAGCGGGGGCCTCCTTTCCTGAGCCGGACCCATTCCGGCTTTCTCCATCTTCAGTATAGAAGATTTTCACAGGAGATTGGAGAACGCTGCATGTATAGGAAATGAACAAATTATGAACTTTTTGTTTCGATATTTTTCCACACTTTCACAGCGGTTTTCCACAGCTTGAGGAGGGTTTTCCACAGAAAAATGTGGAAAACAAAAGCGCTTTGAGCGGTCTTTGTCCGGCTGCGCACCTCGGCGCTTTCCCGCGCGCAGCCTTATTTCACAAGGGCAGCGCCCGCTGTGATGAGAGCCCGCGCGCCCCCGCTGCGCGCCCGGACGGCAGCAGGCGGGCAAGCTCCCGGCAGCGCGCCTCGTCCATCTCCGGCGTATCCTGAAGCGGGAAGGGGATCCCCATGGACTGATATTTTTCGAGACAGAGCTTGCGGAAGGGCAGCAGCTCGATCTTTTCCAGATTGGCGTACGCCGCCGCCTTCTCCCCCAGAGCGCGGATGTGCGCCTCGCCGTCGGTGAGGCCCGGCGCCACGACATGGCGGATCCACAGCGGCACGCCCAGCGACTCCGTCAGCCGCAGGAATTCCTCCACGCGCGCGAGGCTCCCGCGGCAGTATTGCCGGTAGTCCTCCTCCGTGAGGAATTTGAGGTCGGCGAGCACGAGGCTGGTGTGCGCGAGGACGCGCTCCGCCGCGGCGAGGTCGCCGGTGCAGGAGGTGTCGAGCGCCGTGTGCACGCCCTCGGCCCGCAGGAGCGCGAACAGCTCCTCCACGAACGCGGCCTGCAAAAGCGGCTCCCCGCCCGTGACGGTGACGCCGCCCGTCTCCCTCCAGTAGGGGCGGTAGCGCAGCAGGCGGCGCGCCAGCTCCGCGGCCTCGATTTCCTCCCCGCCGTTCGGATCCCAGGTGTCGGGATTGTGGCAGTACGCGCAGCGCAGCGGGCAGCCCTGCAGGAAGGCCACGGCGCGGATGCCGGGCCCGTCCACCGCGCCGAGCGACTGAATGGAATGCAGCCGCCCCGTCATACGCTCACGTGGAAGGTGCGCGCGATAACCTCGCGCTGCTGCTCGCGGGAGAGCTTGTAGAAGTTCACGGCGTAGCCGGAGACGCGGATCGTGAGGTTCGGATAATCCTCCGGGTGCTCATACGCGGCGAGCAGCGTCTCGCGGTTGAGGACGTTCACGTTCAGATGATGGGCCTTCTGGCCGAAGTAGCCGCCGAGGATGGCGACGAGGTTGCCGACGCGCTCATCCTCCGTCTTGCCGAGGGCCTGCGGGACGATGGAGAAGGTGTTGGAGATGCCGTCGCGGCAGACGTCGTAGGAGAGCTTGGCGACGGAGTTGAGCGACGCGAGCGCGCCGGAGCGGTCGCGGCCTGCCATCGGGTTCGCGCCGGGCGCGAGCGGCTCGCCCGCTTTGCGGCCGTCCGGGGTGGAGCCGGTCTTCTTGCCGTACATGACGTTCGAGGTGATGGTGAGGATGGAGAGCGTGTGCTCCGCGCCGCGGTAGAGCGGGTTCTTTTTGAGCTCCCTGCAGAAGAGCCCGACCTGCTCGCAGGCGATGGAGTCGACGCGGTCGTCGTCGTTGCCGAAGGCCGGGTATTCGCCCTCGATCTCGTAGTCGGTGATGAGGCCCGTCTCCGGGTCGCGCACGCAGCGCACCTTTGCGTATTTGATGGCGGAGAGCGAGTCTGCCATGCAGCTCATGCCGGCCACGCCGAAGGCCATGAAGCGGTGCACGTGGGAATCGTGCAGGGCCATCTGCGTTTTCTCGTAGCAGTATTTGTCGTGCATGGAGTGGATGATGTTCATCGCGCTCACATACGTCTTCGCGAGCCACGGGCGGTAGAAGTCGAGCAGCTCGATCACCCTGTCGTAGTCGAGGTATTCGCCCTGATACGGCTCGTGCTCCGGGCCCACCTGCATGTTCTTCTTCTCGTCGCGGCCGCCGTTGAGGGCGAGCAGGAGCAGCTTCGCGAGGTTGGCGCGCGCGCCGAAGAACTGCATCTGCTTGCCCACCTTCATCGCGGAGACGCAGCAGGCGATCGCGTAGTCGTCGCCGTAGAGCGGGCGCATCACGTCGTCGTTCTCATACTGCAGGGCGTCGGTATCGCAGGAGACCTTCGCGGCAAAGCGCTTCCAGTTTTCGGGAAGGGCCTCGGCCCACAGCACGGTGAGGTTCGGCTCGGCGGAGGGGTTGAGGTTGTAGAGCGTCTGCAGCATGCGGAAGCAGTTTTTCGTCACCAGATGGCGGCCGTCCTCGCCGACGCCGCCGAGCGACTCGGTGATCCACATCGGGTCGCCGCCGAAGAGCTCGTTGTAGTCGGGCGTGCGCAGGTGGCGGGCCATGCGCAGCTTCATCACGAAGTCGTCCATGATCTCCTGCGCCCCGGCCTCGTCAAGCACGCCCTCGCGCAGGTCGCGCTCGAAGTAGATGTCGAGGAAGGTGGAGACGCGGCCGAGGCTCATCGCCGCGCCGTTCTGCTCCTTGATGGAGGCGAGATAGCCGAAGTAGGTCCACTGCACGGCCTCGCGGGCGTTCTCCGCCGGGCGGGAGATGTCGAAGCCGTAGGCGGCGGCCATTTTCTTCATGTCGGCGAGCGCCTCAAGCTGCATGGAGAGCTCCTCGAGAGCGCGGATGGTGCGCTCGAGCATCGGCTCCTCGCCGCGGGCGAGCTTGTCCTTCTTCTTCTCCTCGATCAGGCGGTCGACGCCGTAGAGGGCCACGCGGCGGTAGTCGCCGATGATGCGCCCACGGCCGTAGGCGTCCGGCAGGCCGGTGATGAGGCCGCAGTGGCGCGCGGCGCGGATCTCAGGCGTGTAGACGGAGAACACGCCGTCGTTGTGCGTGCGGTGCTGGCAGAACTGCTTCTCCACGCTCTCGGAGACGGTGTAGCCGTAGGCCTTGCAGGCGTCGTGCACCATGCGCATGCCGCCGAAGGGATTGCACGCGCGCTTCAAGGGCTCGTCGGTCTGGAAGCCGACGATGATCTCGCGATCGCGGTCGAGGTAGCCGGGGGCGAAGGCCGTGGGCGTGATCACGGTGTCCACGTCGATCTTGAGCACGCCGTTATGCTCGTGCTCTCTGCGGAAGAGCTCGTCCATCTCGCCGCGCAGGGCGAGGGTGCGCTCCGTGGGCCCGGCCAGGAAGGAGCCGTCGCCGTCATAGGGCGTATAATTCCTCTGAATGAAATCGCGCACGTTGATCGTGTCCTGCCAGCTTCCGGGAGCAAATTCTCTCCAGGCGTTCATGAAAAACACACCTTTCTGTCATATTGTCGCACCGCGCTGCCCTTTCTGCACAAACAAAAAGGGCAGCATCTCAGCGATGCTGCCCAGACGGTCGGCGTTTGTCAGGCGCTCCATTCCCTGGTGTAAGCTCACCCGGCGGCACAGCCGCTTTCCGTCAGTAATGGAGGCCGTTTCACTTTGGCTTCATCATAGCACGCCCTCCGCGCCGCGTCAAGCGGGGAAGGGGAAATTCGGAGAAAGGGTGAAGAAGGCGCGGGGAAGGAAGATCAGGTTTGTGAAGAAGATCGAGGCCCCTCTCAGCCCCGCCGCGCAGCCGCAGGCGAGGCTGCCGCCCGCCGCTCCCGCCGCAGCAGGAAAAGCCCGAGCAGCAGCAGCACGGGGAAGACGACGGCGGCCAGAATCCCGGCGCGCAGGTTGTCCCCCGCCGCGCCGGAGACCATCCCGGCCAGCGTCGGCCCGCCGGAGCAGCCCAGATCCCCCGCGAGCGCCAGCAGGGCGAACATGGCCGTGCCGCCCGCCTTGAGGGAGGCCGCCGCCTTGCTGAACGTGCCCGGCCACATGATGCCCACGGACAGCCCGCACACGGCGCAGCCCACGAGGCCCAGGGCCGGCACGGGCACCAGCGAGATGACGAGGTAGGCGGCGACGCACAGCAGGCCGCTGCCCGCCATGAAGCGGTCGAGGTCGATGCGGTCGCCGCGCCTGCCGTAGAACGCGCGGGAGAGGCCCATGCACACGGCGAAGGCCATCGGCCCGGCCAGATCTCCCACGGTCTTGCTCACGCCCAGGCCCTGCTCGGCGAAGGTGGAGGCCCACTGGCTGACGGCCTGCTCGCTGGCCCCGGCGCTCATCATCATCAAAAAGAGCAGCCAGAAGGTCTTTTGCCGGAACAGCTCCGGCAGGCGCATGCCGCGCTCCCCCTCCGCCACCAGCGGGGCGATCGGCACGCGCAGGAAGAGAAAGAAATTGCAGAGCGGGATGAGGGCCCAGAGGGCGGCGAGGATCTTCCAGTTTTCGATGCTGCACACGGTGAAGAAGGCGGTGGAGATCAGCACCACGCCCACATGGCCCCAGCAGTAGAACGAGTGCAGCAGGCTCATGGCCTTGGCCTTGTTGTCTGTGGGGCAGGATTCCATCACCGGGCTCACGAGCACCTCCAGCAGGCCGCCTCCGATGGCGTAGACGACGACGGCGATCAGCAGGCCCGCGAAGGGGGAGGGCAGGGCGTCCGGCAGCACGGCCAGCAGCACCAGGCCGAGCGCGGCCGTCAGGTGGGCGATCCCCATCGAGACGCGGTAGCCGATTTTATCGACAAATCCGGCGGAGAGCAGGTCGACGAGCAGCTGCACGCCGAAGTTGACGGTGACGAGCACCGTGATCTGCGTCAGCGGCACATGGTAGCTGCTCTGGAAGGTGAGAAAGAGCAGAGGGGCGAAATTGTTGACGATGGCCTGCACAATGTAGCCGATGAAGCAGGCGGAGATGGTGTGGCGGTAGGTGAGCTTCATGGAAAAACTCCTCCGATCAGCAAAAATGGGAGCGCCCGCGCGGGGCGCTCCCTTCTTTATAGCATACGGCGGGGGAAAG
>CALWRP010000076.1 GCA_944383955.1 uncultured Clostridia bacterium | reverse complement strand
TCTCCTCGAAGATGGCCGCGATCTGCTCATAGCCGTCCTTCTTCGCCTTGGACGCATAGTAGCTGTACTTGTTTCTGGCCTGGGACTCGCCCGCAAACGCCGCGAGCAGGTTGGCTTCCGTTCTGCTGCCCTTCAAATCCATTTTCATTTCCTCCTTCATCGTTTGCCGTCCGAAGGAACCAGGCGGGCCGCATCGCCCTCCCGCCTCCGGATTGTTCCGGCTTGTGTCTTTTGGTTAGTGTATTCTTATTGTATCCCATTTTTTCGCAATAATCAAGGGGTTCGCGAAGAAAAATAAGAATAATTCTTAAATTTATTTTGAACAGAACAGCGGCGCGGCTGTGGCCGCGCGAATCGCGAATATAAGAAGAGCGCCGTGCCCCGGCATGATCCAGCCGAGGCACGGCGCTTCCGTTCCCTTTTTTATTCGCGCGCCTGCGGCGCGCCACCACGCTTCTTCACTATTACTTCTTCCTTCTTCCCTCGCGGACGCGGAGTAATCCGCGCCGCAGCCGCGGATTACTCCGCGTCCGCTATCTCCGCGTGGAACTCCTGCAGGGATTTCACCTGACGCGTCTCGGGGTCGAGAGCGGCGCGGATGCCCTCCACGGTGGCCTTGGCGGCGGCCATGGTGGTGACATACGGCACGCGGCCCTTGATGGCGGCCTTGCGGATGTAGCTGTCGTCGACTGCGCCCTTCTTGCCGAGCGGGGTGTTGACGATCAGCGTGACCTCGCCGTTGGTGATGCAGTCGAGCACGTTCGGGCGTCCCTCGTTGATCTTGGCGACGCGCTGCGCCTCAATGCCGGCGGCGGTCAGGGCGTTGTACGTGCCCTCCGTGGCGATGATCTTGAAGCCGCAGGAGATAAAGCCGCGGGCGACCTCGGCGAGCTCGGGCTTGTCGCGGTCGTTCACGCTGATCAGCACGCTGCCGGAGAGGGGCAGCTTCGTCTGCGTGGCTTCCTCGGCCTTGAAGAAGGCCTCGCCGACGGTGGAGGCCAGGCCGAGCACCTCGCCCGTGGAGCGCATCTCCGGCCCGAGGACGGGGTCGACCTCCTGGAACATGTTGAACGGGAAGACGGCCTCCTTCACGCCGTAGTGCGGGATCCTCTTCTCCCTGAGGCCCGGCACCGGGGACGGGCGGCCCGTGAGATGGGACGTCATGATATCGGTGGCGAGGCGCACCATCTTGATGTTGCACACCTTCGACACCAGCGGCACCGTGCGCGACGCTCTCGGGTTGGCCTCGAGCACGAACACGCGGCCGTCCTCAATCGCGTACTGCATGTTCATCAGGCCGACGACGTGCATCTCCTTCGCGATTCGCTTCGTGTAGTCCTTGATCGTGGCGACCTGCTCGTCCGTCAGGCCGCGGGAGGGCAGGATGCACGCGGAGTCGCCCGAGTGGACGCCCGCAAGCTCGATGTGCTCCATCACGGCGGGGACGAACACGTTCTCGCCGTCGCTGATGGCGTCGGCCTCGCACTCCGTCGCGTGGTGCAGGAAGCGGTCGATGAGGATCGGGCGGTCGGGCGTCACGCCGACGGCGGCGTTCATGTAGAACGTCATCGCCTCGTCGTCGTAGACGACCTCCATCCCGCGTCCGCCGAGGACGTAGGACGGGCGCACCATGACCGGGTAGCCGATGCGGTTGGCAATCTCGATGGCCTCGGCGGCGGTCGTCGCCATGCCGGACTCCGGCATCGGAATGCCGAGCTTATCCATCATGGCGCGGAACAGGTCGCGATCCTCCGCCATGTCGATCGTCTCCGGCGTCGTGCCGAGGATGTTCACGCCCGCCTTCTTGAGGTCGGCGGCGAGGTTCAGAGGCGTCTGGCCGCCGAACTGCGCGATCACGCCGACGGGCTTCTCCTTCTCGTGGATGCTGAGCACGTCCTCGAGGGTGAGGGGCTCAAAGTACAGCTTGTCGGAGGTGTCGTAGTCGGTGGAGACCGTCTCCGGGTTGCAGTTGACGATGATCGTCTCGAAGCCGAGCTCCTTGAGGGCGATCGCCGCGTGTACGCAGCAGTAGTCGAACTCAATGCCCTGGCCGATGCGGTTCGGGCCGCCGCCGAGGATCATGATCTTCTGGCGGCTGTTGTCGGCGGGGGCGTCGTTCTGGATGTGATAGCTCGAATAATAGTAGGCCGCGTCCTGCGTGCCGCTCACGTGCACGCCCTCCCACGCTTCATTGATGCCGTAATGCGCGCGGGCGGCGCGGATGTCGGCCTCCGGGACGGCGAGGATCTGGCTGAGGTATTTGTCGGAGAAGCCGTCGAGCTTCGCGCTGCGCAGCGCGTCCTCCGCCGGGACCTCGCCCTTGTGCTGCAGCAGGGCCTCCTCCTCCTCGACGAGCTCCTTCATCTGCTCGATAAAGTAGTGCTTGATCCTGGTGAGGTTCCACAGCTCCTCCACGGTCGCGCCCTTGCGCAGCGCCTCATACATGATGAACTGACGCTCGCTCGTCGGGTTCGCGAGAAGGTGGAGCAGCTCCTCCTTCGTCATGTCGTGGAAGTTCTTCGCGAAGCCGAGGCCGTAGCGGCCGTTCTCGAGGCTGCGGATGGCCTTCTGGAAGGCCTCCTTGTACGTCTTGCCGATGCTCATGACCTCGCCGACGGCGCGCATCTGCGTGCCGAGCTTGTCCTCGGCGCCCTTGAACT
>CALWRP010000075.1 GCA_944383955.1 uncultured Clostridia bacterium | reverse complement strand
GCAGGCGCGCGAACGAAAGGGCGCTGCGCGCCGAAGGGGAACGGTTTTCCGTTCCCCTTTTTTCATTCGCGCGGCCGCAGCCGCGCCGCCACACTTCTTCACTTTTCACTCTTCACTTTTCACTCTTCCAGAGCAGCGGCGACGTCAGGGCGTCATGGAGGGTTTCGAAGTAGCCGCGGCAGATCCGCTCCATCTCGGGGCGGGCTTTGGCGGAGTGCTTTTCCAGCACGCCGAAGGGGACGCAGCCGGCTTTGGCGGCGGTGCGCGCGGCGGGGAGGGTGTCCTCGAGGACGGCGCAGGAGGCGGGCGGCAGCGAGAGACGGGCCGCGGCGAGCTCGAAGATGGCGGGGGAGCTCTTGCCGCAGCCGGCGTCCTCCGTGGTGACGACGGCGTCGAAGAGGGAGAGCACGCCGTGGCGCGAGAGGCAGGGCAGGAAGTGCTCGCGGCGGGAGGCGGTGGCCACCGCCAGGCGCGCGCCGCCCGCGTGCAGCCGCTCGAGCAGCTCGCGCGCGCCGGGCATCAGCTCCACGTGCAGCGCATACGCCTCGCGGGCCATCTCCAGCCAGCGGTCCATCAGCTCCTCCGGCCTCGCGGGCAGAGAGAAGCGCGCGATGGTGTACTCCGCCGTCTCGCGGAAGCTCATCGCGCCGCAGGCCTCCATATAGTCGGGCGGCACCTCGATGCCGTAGTCGGCCAGGAATTCCCTGTCAATCCCGCTCCACACGTCCATCGAGTCGAGCAGCGTGCCGTCCAGGTCGAGGATGACGCCGGGGTAGCGGCAGACGGCCCCTGCCCGGCTGGGTATGCTTTGCGGTTCGTTCATGGCGGCTCCTTTCCGGGGGCTGTTCCCCCGCGCCGCCCGGGGCGGCAGGTTTTGCTTTTCATCATACGATGGCGCGGCCCGTTTGTCAAGCGCCGCCGCCGGGCAGAGCTCCCCGCGCCGCGCCCCCGGGCAGCGTCTCCGGCGTCTCCGGCGTCTCTGTGAACTCCGTCATGTTCTCCCAGTAGCGCCTGGGCATGTGGGACATGCGGCAGCGCGGGTTGAGCCGCCCCTCGATGGCGATGGTGTCGTAAAAGCGCTTCCACAGCGCGCGGTACTCCGCCTCCGTGCGGTCCGGCGGGGGCGGCGTCAGCTCCTCCATGGGGCAGAACTCGAGCCGGCCGGGGCGGTGGAGCAGGGCCTCGCGGTGCGTTTTGTCGAAGATGACGAACGTTTCCCCCGGCATGCGGGAGCAGAAATGGCGGGCGAGCAGCGGCAGCACGTGATTCTTCGGCGTGACGACGGCCAGGAGCACCGGGCCGTACTGCGAAAAGCGCGCGAAGCCCGTGAGCAGGTGCGCCTCGTTCTGCATGGCCCGCACGGCCCTGAGCAGCAGCGAGAGGTCGCTGTCCGCGAGAAAGTTCATCACGCTGCCGCCGCGGGAAAAGCCCTCCTGCAGCACGCGCAGCAGGGGCAGCTCCTTCTCCGGCAGGCAGGTGAGGAACACGTTCCGCGCGAGCTCCGCGGCGGCGGGGGAGACGCGCAGCGGCAGGGCGCGCCACACGCGGGCCGCGTGCCCGGCGTCGGTGTCGATCTGCCGCTCCCGGTAAAGGCTCATGGGGCCCTCCTGCGGGAGGATGGCGGCGGGCGTCTCCCTGCGGCGGAAGCTCTCGAACACGCAGCAGAGGAAGCCGTCGAAGCTGCCGTCGTAGCGGTACGCCTCAGGCGAGCAGGGAAAGCGGGCCTGCATGGTCTCCCTCCTTTCCGCGGGCGGGGGCGGGCGCGGGGCGGAACAGGGACAGCTGCTCGGGCTCCTCGTGCAGCAGGGCCAGCCCCTGCGGCTCCGCCAGGGCGCGCATCGCGCTCTCCGGCGTCACCCGCAGGCCGGGCGTCATCCTGCCCGAGCACGTGAGGAAATACTGCGCGCGCCGGAGCACCACGCCCAGCTTTCTGAGCGCCTCGAAGGAGAGCGGCCCCGCCCGCCGCGCCGTGACGATCCGCCTCGCGCTCTTCACCCCGATCCCCGGCACGCGCAGCAGCTCCTCATACGCCGCGCGGTTCACCTCGAGCGGGAAGAGGTCGAGGTGGCGCAGCGCCCAGCCGCACTTCGGGTCGACAAGCGGGTTGAGCTGCGGGTGCGCCTCGTCGAGCAGCTCGTCCGCCCGGAAGCCGTAAAAGCGCAGCAGCCAGTCCGCCTGATAGAGCCGGTGCTCGCGCAGCAGGGGCGGCTTCGTGCCCGGCGGAGGCAGCAGGGCGTTCTCCGTCACCGGCATATAGGCCGAATAGAACACGCGCTTGAGGCCGTATTTCCGGTAAAGCCCCTCGGCCAGGGAGATGATGTGGCGGTCGCTGTCCGGCGTGGCCCCGATGATCATCTGCGTGCTCTGCCCGGCGGGGGCGAAGCGCGGCGCGTGGCGGTAGACGGCCAGGTCGCGGCGGTTCTCCTCGATGCGGCCGGAGATGTAGCCCATCGGCCGCAGGATGGAGGTCTTGCTCTTGTCCGGGGCCAGCCGCCGCAGACCCTCCTGCGTGGGCAGCTCGATGTTCACGCTCATGCGGTCCGCCAGAAGGCCCAGCCGCTCAATCAGCCGCGGATCCGCCCCGGGGATGGCCTTGGCGTGGATGTAGCCGCCGAAGCGGTACGGCCCGCGCAGCAGCTCGAGCGTGCGGATCATCTGCTCGCACGTGTAGTCCGGGCTGCGCAGGACGCCGCTGCTCAGAAACAGGCCCTCGATGTAGTTGCGGCGGTAGAAGCCGATGGTCAGCTCCGCCAGCTCCTCCGGGGTGAACGTGGCCCGCCTCGTCTCCCGCGAGACGCGGTTGACGCAGTATTGGCAGTCGTAGACGCAGCTGTTCGAGAGCAGCACCTTCAGCAGGGTGATGCACCGCCCGTCCGCCGCGAAGCTGTGGCAGATGCCGCACGATGTGGCGTTCCCCAGCGAGCCGGGGGCCGCCGTGCGGCTCGAGCCGCTGGAGGTGCACGCCGCGTCATACTTCGCCGCGTCCGTGAGAATCGTCAGCTTTTCCAGAACCGTCATGCTTTCGCCTTCTTTCAGAACATGTGTTCTATTATTATGATACACATGTTCGAGGCAAAAGTCAACCGGAAAAAACGGAGAGAGCGCCCGCCCCAAAAGGAGGGGAGAAAGCTCTCTCCGTTTTTTTGACGCCGCGGCCCTCAGTCCGTCAGGCGGACGGCGCTGATCTGCGGCAAAAAGCGCAGGAAATCCTCACGGCGGCACAGCAGGGTGCCGGGGCGCTCGAGCGAGGCCTGGGCGGCGGCCACGGCGCGGCAGAGCAGCTCCCGCGGCTCCCCGCCGCGCAGCAGGCCCAGGCTCAGCCCGGCCACCATCGAGTCGCCCGCCCCCTGCACGCCGCGCACCGTCACCGGCGAGCCCGGCGTGTACCACGCCTCCTGCTGGCCGGCCAGCAGGGCCCCGCGCTCGCCCATCGAGAGGCAGAGATAGCGCAGCCCGTGCTCCCGCGCGAGGGCGCGGCACGCCGCCGCAAGGCCGGGCAGGCCGGTCTCGCGCACGCCGAAGGTCTCCCGCAGCTCGTCGAGGTTCGGCTTGATGAGGACGGGCCGAGACTTCATTCCCTCCAGCAGCAGCTCTCCCGCCGCGTCGAGCACGACGGGCACGCCCTGCCGCGCGGCCTCCTGCGCGAGCGTGCGGTAGCAGCCTGCGGGAAGGCCGGGCGGCACGCTGCCGCTGAGCACCAGCAGCCCCGCCTGCGGCAGATGGCGGCGCAGCAGGGCGCAGAAGGCGTTCAGCGTCTCCCCGGGCAGCGGCTCGCCCCGCTCGTTGCACTCGGTCATCACGCCGCAGGAGCGGTCGAGGAGCTTGAGGTTGACGCGCAGGCTGCCGGGCACGCGCAGCAGGTCGAAGGGGACGCCGCGGCTTTGCAGCGACGTCTCCAGCAGGGCGGCGTCCTCCTGCCGCGAAAGGCCGAGGCAGAGCGTCTCCGCCCCCAGCTCGCGCAGCACGACGCTCACGTTCACGCCCTTGCCGCTCACGTCGCGCCGCGTGGCGCACACGCGGTTGGTGCCGCCTGTCACCAGCCGCTCCACCTCCACCGAGTGGTCGATGCACGGGTTGAGGGTGACGGTCAGAATCATGGCAATCGCCTCCTTGTTGGGAATGAGGAAGAGGGGATAGTTGAGGGAAGAGGGAATAGGGAAGAAGGAATAGGTGTGGTGGCGCGGCTGCGGCCGCGCGAACGAAAAAGAGAACGGGAAAGAGAAGTCCGGTTTATGGGACAGGAGATCGCGTAAGATAGCACCATCGAAATCAAAAACAGCGGGAGCGCGTCTCCCGCGGCAGACGGAGGTGCCGGTCAATGGAATACAGGATTATCGCAGTCAACGGGCATGTGGAGGTACACGACAGAACAGGCCGGTTCCTCTTTTCCGCAGACACCGAACAGGAGGCGAGACGGGAGATTTGGGAAAGCGAAATGTGAAAAAGAATGGCGGCGCGGCTGGGGCTGCGTTTCTGTGCGCTGAGCTCGAGCGACGGAGAGAGTTA